>CAMASH010000001.1 GCA_945860745.1 Chthoniobacter flavus
TGATCTTCTTCGAACGGCTTGCCCCCGTTTTGTTCTTTGTTACGTTGCGGGGGTGAAAGTCCTCCTGCTGACCAACGAATATCCGCCCCACATTTACGGGGGGGCCGGCGTGCATGTGCAATATCTGAGCCGTGAGCTGGCCAAGCTGATTCCGGTGCAGGTGCGATGTTTCGGTGATCAAAATATTCTGACAAAAAATTTGTCCGTCCTGGGATTCGGACCGGTTCAGGAGGCCTACACCTGCCCGAAACCGCTGCGGTCGGTGTTCGGCGCGTTGCAGCGTTGTGAGGATTTCAACACGACGGACATCGCGGCCGACGTGGTCCATTGCCACACGTGGTATTCGCATTGGGGCGGCATTCTGGCGAAGTTGAATTATGGTATTCCACTCGTCGTCACGGTCCATTCGCTCGAGCCCTTGCGTCCCTGGAAGCGCGAGCAACTGGGCGGCGGTTACGATTTCACCTGCTGGCTGGAGCGCACGGCCATCGAGATGGCCGATGCGGTGATCGCGGTCTCGCAGGAGACAAAGAAGGATGTGGAGCGCCTTTACCGGGTTCCGTCCGAACGCCTGCACGTGATTTATAATGGCATCGATCTGGAGGAATACCGTGCCGTCACGACAAAGAATTCGCTCAAGCGTTTCGGCATCAATCCGGTGCAGCCGTATGTGCTTTTTGTCGGAAGGATCACGCGGCAGAAGGGCATTATTCACCTGGTGAATGCGATCAAGCACCTCGATCCGGATTTTCAGGTGGTTCTGTGCGCGGGGGCACCGGACACGCAGGAGATCGCGGCGGAAATGAAAACGGCGGTGGCCTCGGCCCAACGCCGGCGCGAGGGCGTGATCTGGATCGAGGAGATGGTGGACAACAAAACGAAGATCGAATTGTACAGCAACGCGGCCGCGTTTGTTTGTCCGTCGATTTACGAACCGTTCGGCATCATCAATCTGGAGGCCATGGCCTGCGGCACGGCCGTGGTGGCGAGCAGCGTGGGAGGCATCAAGGAAGTCGTGGTGCACGGCGAGACCGGCTATCTGGTTTCGGTGGATCAAATGGCGGAGAGTCCGTTCGAGCCGCTGGACCCGGAGCGGTTCTCCCGCGATCTGGCCATGCGAATCAACGAACTGATGGCTGATCCCGCAAAACGGCGGAAATTCGGCCAGGCGGGACGCCGCCGGGTGGAGGAGGTTTTCGGCTGGCCGGCCATCGCGAAGCAAACAGTGGCGCTCTATGAGTTATTGGTCAGCGGTCATTAGTCATTGGCGATTGGCCATTCATCACCCATCACTGTCGTATGAAATTTGTTGATCAGGTCCGCATCAAGGCCAAGGCCGGGGACGGCGGCAATGGCTGCTGTAGTTTTCGCCGGGAAAAATTCGTCCCGCGCGGGGGGCCGAATGGCGGCGATGGGGGCGTGGGCGGCAGCATCATTCTCAAGGCCGATGTGCAGGTGGACAATCTTGTCTCGTTGTACTACGAGCCGTATCTGCGCGCGTTGCGTGGCGGGCACGGTCAGGGCAAGGACAAACACGGGCGCAACGGGGGGTCCACCGTGGTGAAGGTTCCGGTGGGCACGCTCGTTTACCGCCTGCCGGATGAGTTTCATCTGCGGGTGCCCGATCCCGATGAGGAGGAGCCGGTCAAAAAAGCTCACCTCGATCTGCGGACACTCGAACCGCTGGCGGATCTGTGGAAGCCGGATCAGGAGTTTGTTCTTTGTCAGGGCGGCAAGGGTGGCAAGGGCAACACGCATTTCAAAAGTTCGACCAACCGCGTGCCGCGAAAAACCACCGACGGTCAGCCGGGGGAGGAAGGCTGGTATGCCATGGAACTGCGCACCATTGCCGACGCCGGACTGGTCGGGTATCCGAACGCGGGCAAAAGCACATTGCTCAGCAAAATCTCCGCCGCGCATCCCAAGGTGGCCCCGTATCCGTTCACCACCCTGAACCCCGTGGTCGGAGTGGTCGAACTCGGCGGCTATTTGCGCGCGACGGTGGCGGATATTCCGGGACTGATCGAAGGGGCCAGCGAAAACAAGGGCCTCGGCCACGAGTTTTTGCGTCATGTTGTGCGCTGCAAACTGCTGCTCTTCGTGCTCGATATGGCGGGGAGCGAGGGACGCGATCCGGTGGAGGATTTCCAAACCTTGCGGACGGAACTGAAACTCTACGATCCCACCCTGACGGGCCGTCCCTGGGCGGTTGTGGCCAACAAGATGGATCTGGCCGGCACGAAGGAAAATCTGAAGCGCTTCAAAACAAAATTCCGCAAGGCGAAGATTTTGCCCGTTTCCGCTGAGCAGGGCGAGGGGCTCGAGGCGGTGAAAGCGTTGCTGGCGGCGGCGGTTGACCAGGACGAAGCGACCCCGCCCGTTCTAGCTCCGCCGTGAAGGTTTGGGCGCTGACGAAGCAGCGCCCTCCAAGGAATACGTGAGAAAACACTCCCCGCCGATGGTTTCCATTTTTTTCAGGCGGCCGCGGCGGATTGTCTTCAGGAAATCGCCCGGAAGACCGGTGAGGGTGGGCGCTCCGGCTCCGCCGAAAACGAGCGGGCACCAGGTCAGGCGGAGTTCGTCAATGGCCCCGGACTCGAGCAGGGCGCGAAAGAGGCTGGGGCCCCCTTCGCAAATCACCGTGCGGACGGCGTAGTCCCGGTGAAGAAGATTCAGGACGGAATCAAGCGGGACGGATTTTTCCGGGAAAAGCCAGAGATCGCAAAGCGGCGAGAGTTTTGTCCGCTGCGATTCGGGCATACGCCGCGTGGAAAAGACGACCGGCGGCCGGGACTTGTAGTGGAAAACTTTCGCCTCCGGATCGAGGGTGCCTCCATTGCTGACGATGACGCGGAGGGGTTCGGCCGGCTGGCCCCGGGCCAGACGTTTTTCGCGCAGATCCACGGCGGAAAGCCCCAGGCTCATCGTGTCGGCGGCGACGGTGCGGCCTCCGACAAGGAGGGCATCGCCGAGGGCCCGGATTTCCTTGAGCCGGCGCTTGTCGCTCGGGCTGGTGAAAGTGGTGTCGGTGAAATTCCGCGTGGAAACCTTGCCGTCCGCCGTGAGGGCGAAGTTTGCGATCACGCGGGGCCGTTTCACGCCTGTTTTTCGATGGCATCCTCAACGGCTTCGACCTCTGCCTCCACCTCCTTGAGATGCAGTCCGCCGCTCGGACGGTAGGCCAGATAAACCAGTCCGCCGACGATGCCCCAGAACACCGTCAGCATGAACCCCGTGATCGAGATCATGACGGCAATGCTCTCCGAAGTGCCGAAGAGGGTGTGGAAAAGTTCGTAGAAAAGTTGTTCGCGCAGTCCGACTCCCGACAGGCTGATCGGTAGCGCCGTGATGGTATTGATGATCGGCAAAACCGAGAAGATATCCAGCACCCCGGAGGGCTGGCTGAAGGCTCCGAAAGCGCGGGCGGCAAAATAAAAGGCGAGAAAATTCAGCAAGTGCGCGGGGATACTGAGAAAAAAAGTCAGAGCCATCGTGCGTCCGTCGCGCGCGTAAATGGAGAAGGCCGAAGCGAATTCCATGATGCGGGCATGCAGCGGCAGCCAGGTGGGAATCTTGTGGGCCAGATTAAACCGGTCCACCACAAAGCCCGCCAGGACCAGTCCGACCATGACCCCCATGATTGAGGCCAGCGATCCCATCAGCACCGGCTTGGCCATTAATTCATTGAACCGCAGAAAACAGAGGACTGCGGTAATGGCCACGAGGGCCAGCAGACCCATCATGCGGTCCACCAGCACGCTGAGAAAGGCCGCGCTTTTTTTCGAGGCGGTTTCCCGCATGGCGAAGAAAATTTTCACCACGTCGCCGCCGGTGGCCCCGAGCAGAAAGAGATTGAAGAACAGCCCGATAAAATAAATGCGCAGCGTGCGGAACCAGCCCAGCGAGATGTCCTGCACTTTCAGGAGCAGCCGCCAGCGCTCGGTCTGCAACAAGCAGGCGCAGCCCACGGAAAGAATGCCGGGAAGCAGCCAGAGATAATCCGCGGTTTGCAGCGCGAGGGCCATGTCCGCACGCGTTTGCGGTTTCCGAAAAATCCACCACAAGAGAAAAATCGTGATGGCGGCCTGGAGAAGGGGAAGAAGGATTTTTTTCATGGTCCGAAGAGTTTTTTCCAGCGCGCGGCGGAGGCGATGATCTCCTCGCGCGGCGTGCGAGGGTGGATTTCAAATACGAAAACACAGTCCTTGGGAAGCTTGGGCACGAGGTTTTCAAAGTTTATCTCCCCGGTCCAGGGGGCGCGGTGGTCCTGAAAGGGCCATTTGACATCGTGCACATGGCTGCCGATGGCGCGGGGTCCGATGGAGTCGAGCCATTGCGCGTGGTCCAGCAGGGCCAGGTTGTGCTTGATCTGGGCATGGCCGAAGTCATGCCAGTAGCCGGCGTTGGCGGCGTCGAGCCGCTGGAGAAAATTCTCAAACTCCCGCTCGGAGGGCATGGCTTCGTAGTGCTCGCGGTTCTCGATGCCGAGACGGATGCCCTTTTTTGAGGCGTAATCCGCCACTTCGATCAGACATTCCAAACCGCGCCGGATGTGCTGTTCCCCCACCGCTTCGCGTTTCTTCACTGCCGCGATCTTGGCGCGGGCGAAATCCTTGCTCAGAAATTTTCCCGACTCCACCAACTGACAGAGCTCGCCGGTGAGGTTCAAGCTGCGGATGCGTCCGGTGTGAATGATGACGTTCCTGGCCTTGAAGCGTTCGGCCATGTCGATGGTTTGCAGGGTCAGCCGCATGGCGCGTTCGCGATCGGCCGGTCGGTGCGAGGTGAATTCGTAGCAATCGGGATTGTCGACCATGATCTCCGGCGGCAAGGGGCAGAAGTTGTGCAGGCTGGAGACCTGGAACTTCAACTCCGCCTTGGCTGCGAGGATCTCCTGCACCAGCGGGGAGGTGAGGCCGTGGCCGAGTTCGATGGTGTCAAAGCCCAGATCAAGGATCTCGCGTACGATCTCCCCGCCGGATTTTTTCCCGCGGGCATTCCAACTGGTGGAAAAGGACAACATCGGGCAAAACTGTCCAGAGTCCCGAGGCGAAAGTCCAACGGCAAAATCGTCATGGCGAAATCCTTGGCAAAAGGCCCGCGCGGATGGCATCCTTCCCGCCTATGAAGTATCGCAACTTTCGCGGGACCGGCGTGCGGGTGAGCGAGGTCGGGTTCGGCCTCTGGACGGTCTCCACCGGTTGGTGGGGCACCTTTACGGACGACGAAGCTGTGGCCCTGATGCGGGAGGCCCTCGATCTGGGGGTGACGCTTTTTGACGCGGCTGACACCTATGGGAATGGCCGCAGCGAGGAGTTGATGGCCAAGGCGTTTGCGGATCGGCGGGACGAAATCGTCATCTCCACCAAGATCGGCTACGATTTTGTCAACCATGGGGACGAACGCCGCGGCCAGCGGGAAATTCCGCAGGATTTCAGCCCTGCCGCCCTGCGCCGCGCCACCGATGCCGCCTTGGCCCGGCTCCAGACCGACCGCATCGACATCCTCCAGCTTCACAATATCCGCATGGAACAGGTCGAGGACGACGCCGTGTGGGAAACGCTGGAAGACCTGCGCAGCGAGGGCAAGGTGGGCCTTTACGGCGTGGCCCTCGGGCCCGCCATCGGCTGGCTGGGCGAGGGGGTTCTGGCCATCCGCCGTCGCCATCCCGCCGTGCTGCAACATATCCATAATCTTCTGGAACAGCATCCCGGCCAGGCCATCCAGGATGCGGCGCGCGAAGCAAAGGCAGACACCATGTTTCTCATTCGCGTTCCGCATTCCTCCGGCATGCTCGAAGGCCAGTACACCGCTGAAACGGTTTTTCCGCCGAACGACCACCGCAATCACCGGCCGCGCTCGTGGTTGCTCAACGGGGTGAAGAAGGTCGAGCAACTGCGTTTCCTGGAAAACGGAGGCACCCGCACGCTCGGCCAGGCCGCCATTCTTTGGCTCCTCTCCGACGATCGTGTGGCCTCCGTGCTGCCCAATATCTACAACGCCGAACAACTCCGCGAATTCGCCGCGGCCACGGAAAAGCCGCCTCTCTCCGGGGAGGAGCATGAGCAAATTGCCGGCCTCGTTGCCGCGAACTTCGGGCAGGAGCGCGAGGAAGCGAAATTCAAGGGCACCATGGAATTGCCCGGAGAGCTATCGCCCGCGTGAAACGGCTTGTCCGTTACGTTCTTCGCCGCCGTAAACCCGCCGCCCCGCCCGGTCGCCCGCGTCTCCTCCTCTTCGATTTCGACGGGACGATTGCCGATACCTTCGCGGCGGCGTTTGAGATTCTCAATCAACTGGCGGGCGAGTTCGGATTCCGCCCCCTCGATGCCGCGGATTTGGAGAAAGCCCGCGACATGCGCACACGGCAGGTGATGAAGTTTCTCAAGATTCCCATGTCGAAACTGAGTCGGATCGCCCAACGGGGCAGTGAGGAAATCCGTGTGCGCATGCCCGGAGTCGAACCGCTGCCCGGCCTGCCTGCCCTTTTGCGTGACTTGCACGCGGCCGGTTTCGAACTCGGCATCGTCACCTCAAACAGCGAACCCAACGTCCGGCTTTTCCTGCAAAAACACGACCTCGAAATTTTCAGCTTCATCCGCAGTTCCTCCAAGCTGCTGGGCAAGGCCCGCGAACTCCGTCAGGTGATGAAATGCCGCAAGATCCCCGCCGCCGAGATTCTGTTTATTGGGGACGAGACCCGCGACATCGAGGCCGCGCAGAAGGCCGGCATCCCCATGGCGGCCGTCACCTGGGGGTACAACAGCCGGCGTTCCATCGAGGGGATGAAGCCGGACCATGTCTTCGACCAGCCGGCGGATTTGCTGAAATTTCTCAAGGATCAGTTGTAGCCACGGCACTTTGCTGGCTTCGCCACCCTTCGGGCTGTCCTGTGGACAGGCTACCTGCGCGTTGCTTCGGTTGTTGCTGTTCCGGGAAACGGAAACGCCCCAAGGGACCGGGGCGACTACAGGACGATTCGGCGCCGAATCTCAGCCAACCCAGAGCCAGGCGCTGAAGAGAACGATGGCGGCTCCGGCGAAGCGGACGAATTGCGGGGTGGCGAGCTTTTGGATGGCGATGCCCAGCCCGATGCCGCAGAGGTGCAGCAACGCGGTGGCGAAGGTGAACCCTGCCGCGTAGGCAATACCGGAAGCGTTGGCCGGCATCTCCGCACCATGGGCGTATCCGTGAAAGATAGCGAAGAGCGCCACGATGGCGATGCTGGCCGCCAAGGGGAGCCGCACGGATGCGGCAATGAGCACGCCGAGCAGAAGAACGGAGAGCAGGATGCCGGTTTCGACAAAAGGAATTCCGATGCCGGCCATGCCAATGATGCCGCCCAGGGCCATGACGGTGACAAACGTGAGTGGCACGGCCCAGAGGGCGCGTCCGCCCCTTTGCGCGGCCCAGAGGCCGACCGCCACCATGGCGCAAAGGTGGTCGAGTCCGCCGAGCGGATGGCTGAAGCCCTGTCCGAAGCCGCCGGCCTGCCCGATTCCCACATGAGCATGGGCGAGGGAGGGAACGATGAACAGCGAGCAGAGAACGAGAAAGCGGTTGCGATCGGCCGTTGAGAACATTCTTGATGACTACCAGCGGGAACCGGCAATTCAAGCGGGGTTTTCAGGCTTGCCGGATGCCGGGTGAAAAGGAATTTTGCAGCCTCGATGAAGAGATTTTACGTTTTGGGAATGGCGGTCCTTGTGCTGGCGGGTTGCGCTGCACCGGAACCTCCCCGGGCGGAGAGGGCTGCTCCGGCCCTTGCCTCTTCACCGGGCGAAGCCGTCTGGCCCGTCGATGGCCCGGCGATTCAGGCCCGCAGCGCCATCCTGATCGATGCCCGGACCGGGCGGGTCTTGTTCCAGAAATACGCTGACACCCGCACGCAGGTGGCGAGCACGCAAAAGCTGGTCACCGCGTTGGTTCTGCTCGGTCGCGGGAACCTCGACGGACGCCTGATCATCGCGCCGGAGGATTGCGCGGTGGAGCCGGCCAAGCTCGGCGTCCGCGCCGGACAGTCCTATTCGCGCCGGTCCCTGCTGACGGCCATGATGGTGAAAAGTGAAAACGACGCCGCGGCGGCACTGGCCCGTGACCATTCGGGTGGCACGGCGGCGTTTGCCGAGGCCATGAACCGCAAGGCCTGGGACCTGGGCGCGCGCGACTCCTGTTTCGTTAATCCCCACGGGCTCCCGGCTTTTCAGCATTCGACGGCGCGGGACATGGCGCGGGTCGCCTTCCGGGCCTACCGCGAACCGGAGTTGCGTCGCATGATGAATCTTCGCTTCACCACGTTTGTCTTTGCCGACGGGCGGGTCAAATCGCTGGAGAGCACAAACAAGCTGCTGGGCCGCTCGCCCATCTTCAACGGTATGAAAACCGGCTACACCTTCGCGGCCGGGCGGTGTTTGATTTCCAGCGCTTCGTTGGGCGGACGCGAGGTCATTTTGGTCCAGCTTGGGAGCAGGACGAGTTTCATCTTTGATGATGCCGAAAGAGTGATGCGTTGGGGCTTGGCCCGTAGGGGTTTCTATTCCGGCTGAATCCCCCCAGCGGTGCCGAAGCACAAAATCTCGGTGGCGGACTGCTATCCGGGCGTGCCTGGCGCAAAGGGAGGGTCCGAAAAATTTGCTCCGGAACGTGAATACGCCTTCCGAAAGCGGAGAATCCCTGAGCCTTCCCGTGCGGACGGAACGGCCCGGAATAACGAGGCGGCCGGGAATCTCCCGGCTCGACGGTTCGGCCGGAGAGAAGCCGCGTCTCCGGATCAACCGAAAAGCGGCGTTGGCAGAAAACTCACTTGGGAAGTCTGGATTCCGAATGGTTTGCGCGACGCGTTGCCGCGCCTACGGGGAAACACGGTATGGGGTCAGGCGACCTTGGGCGTGGCCCGCTTGCGCAGGTTGGCATCGAGGATTTTTTTCCGCATCCGCAGGCTCTTGGGCGTGACCTCCACGTATTCGTCGGGTGCGATGTATTCCAGGCTGCGCTCCAGAGTCATGACCAGGGGGGGGGCCAGGGAGATGCCTTTGCCGTCGCCCTGCGACCGCATGTTGGTAAGTTTCTTCGCCTTGCAGGGATTCACCGGCATGTCGTCCGGGCGGGCGTTTTCACCGATGATCATGCCTTCGTAGATTTCTTCCTGAGGTCCAATGAAGAGACGGCCGCGTTCCTGGATGGTGTCCAGCGCGTAGGCCATGCTGATGCCGCCTTCCATCGAGATGAGGACGCCTTTGCCGCGGCTCGGGATGTCGCCCTTATGCGGGGCGTATTCCTTGAAGAGATGGCTGGCGATACCGTGGCCCTTGGTCAGGTTGACCAGGTCGGTCTCGAAGCCGATCAACCCCCGCGTCGGGATGACCGCCTCGACCAGCACGTTGTGCGGGTTGTGCTGCATGTTCGTGATCTCGGCTTTGCGGCCGGCCAGGGATTGCAGGATGTCGCCGAGATTGTCGGGCGGCACGTCGACGTAGAGCGTCTCCATGGGTTCCAGCAGCGAACCGTCCTCACTGCGTTGGAAGATGACCTCGGGCCGCGACACCAGAATTTCAAACCCCTCCCGGCGCATCTGTTCGACCAACACCGCGATCTGCATTTCGCCGCGGGCCTTGATCTCGAAATGACCGGCCACATCGGTATCGGTCACGCTGATGGAAACATTGGTCCGGGTTTCCTTGGTGAGACGGTCGCGGATCTGGCGCGCAGTCAGCAATTTGCCATCGCGTCCGGCCAGAGGCGAATCGTTCACGCAGATTTTCATCGTGATGGTGGGAGGATCAATGTGGACGAAGGGCAGGGCTTCGCGATCCTCCGTGTCGGTGATTGTTTCGCCGATAAAGACGTCCTCAAAGCCGGTGATACCCACGATGTCGCCTTCGCTGGCGCTTTCGATCTGGACCTTCTCCAGGCCTTGGTGACTGAAGACCGCCGTGACATTGGCCCGCGTTTTCTTGCCGGTATTGTGGAAACACACCGCGCTCTGGCTGACCTTCACGCTGCCGCTGACGATGCGGCCGTAGGCGATGCGGCCCAGATAGTCACTGTAGTCCAGGTTGGAAACGAGGAACTGGAAATAGTCCACATCCGACTTCTTCGGGGCGGGAATATGCCAGGCGATGGCTTCGTAGAGCGGAACCATGTCCTCGCTGGGATCGACCAGTTCGCGCTTGGCATATCCGGCCTTGGCGCTGGCGTAAATGTGGGGGAAATCCAACTGCTCGTCCGTGGCGTTCAACTCAAGGAAAAGCTCGAACACCATGTCCAGCACCTTGTGCGGGCGGGCGTTTTCGCGGTCGATTTTGTTGATCACCACGATGGGTTTGAGGCCGTTTTCCATGGCCTTGCGCAGCACGAACTTCGTCTGGGCCTGCGGGCCGTCATGGGCGTCCACCACCAGCAACACGCCGTCGACCATCTTCATGATGCGTTCGACCTCGCCGCCGAAATCGGCGTGACCCGGGGTGTCCACGATATTGATATGATAATCGTTCCAGCGGAAAGCGGCGTTTTTCGCGCGGATGGTGATGCCTTTTTCTTTTTCCAGATCCATCGAGTCCATCATGCGCTCGTCGGTTTTCTGGTTGGCGCGGAAGGTGCCGGCTTGCTTGAGAAGTTGATCCACGAGCGTGGTTTTTCCGTGATCCACGTGGGCGATGATGGCGATGTTACGAATTTTTTCCATAGGTCTTCCCACCGAAGTGGCGGGCCGGGGACTATGGAGTCAGTCCCGCGGGGTGTCAATAGGAGTGGTGTGTGCCCATGGGAAAACTCGTTGGGAAGGGAAGGACACGGGTCCGACTCCTCCGCGAGTTCCGCTTCAGGAGATCTCTGCCCGGAGGACTTTTGCCACGACATCCATCTCGGCGCGGGTGTTGTAGAAATGGGGGCTGAAACGCAACCACTTCCCCCCGTCGCGGGTGGTGCGCAGGGATGCGGCGATGCGGTTCGTTTCCAGCGCGGAAAACAACGCCTGCGCTTCCACGCGGGGATGACGCGCGGTCACGATGCCGCAGCGCATGGGCTCGCTGATTGCCGGCGAAAGAAACTCAAATTCCATTTCCTCGAGGAACTGCCGCAGGGAGTCGCTGGTGTCGAGGATGGCGGCGGAGACGCGGTCCAGTCCCGTGGCCTGGAGCATTTCCAAGCCGGCCTGCATTCCATAAACGCCGGCGATGTTGAGCACGCCGGGTTCGTAGCGCTGGGCGGTGTCGGGAAATGCAATGGCCTCCTGGGTGATGAACTGCGGGGAATGGACATTCCAGGCCCCGAGCAGGGTGGGGCGGCAGATTGCGAAATTGCGTTTGGCCACATAGACGATGCCGATGGCCATGGGGCCGAGCATCCATTTGTGGGCGTCCGCGCTGAGGAAATCCACCTGAGCGACATCCAGCGGAAAGGCGCCGAGGGTCTGAATGGCATCCACGGAGAAAAGAATGCCGCGTTCGTGCAGAAGGGCGCCGATGGCGGAGACGTCAATCCGCCAGCCGGTGAGGTAATGGCAGGAGGCGAGGGCAACGAGCTTTGTTCGCGGGGTGAGCGCGGCGGCGACGAGTTCGGGGGTGATGCGGCCGGGTTCTGCCGGACGGAGAAAACGGATCTTGACGCCCCGCGGGGCCAGGGCCATCCACGGATAGACGTTGGCCGGATAATCATCCCCGTAGCAGATCAGTTCGTCTCCCTCGTGCCAGGTGAGGCCGTTGGCAAAGAGGCTGAGACCGAGCGAGGTGGGGCCGAGCAGGGCGATCTCGGATTTGTCCGCCCCGATCAGGCGTGCGCAGGTGGCGCGCGTTTTCCCGATATCCCCGAGCACTTCGCCGAATTCCTGGTGGTTTTCGCAGCTCGCGCGCACGTGGGCGATCATGGCGTCCGCCACACAGGCCGGCAGGGCGGTCACGCCGGCGTGGCCGAGAAAAATCCAGTGCTTGGCGATGGGGAAGCGTTCCCGCCGCTCTTCTTCGCTGGCGAAGAGGCTCACGCTTTTTTCTCCGCCTCCTCGATCATTTTCCAGAATCCGCCGGCTCCGCTGAGTTGTGCATCTTCCTGATCCATGGGGAGGTTGGAGCGGAAAAGAAAATCCCGGATGGTGTTCTTGTGCAGCACGCGATGAACGCGGATGCCGTCGGGGTGTTTTTCAAAATAGATGCGGTAATCCTTGGCGCGGCAGCGATAGAGGCTGCGTCCGTCGCGCTGGACGTGGCCGAAGCGGCTGGCGTCGAGGTTTTTCAGATCGTCGGGCATGAGTTGGAAGTCCGCCAACAGGTCAAGTTGGAGTTCCTTCGGCAGCGCGGCCATCTCCGCCGCGCTGATCGTATTGAAGATCATTTGAAACACGCGGACACCATACGAAGGGCAGGGGGTCGGGAGGCAAGGAATCTTTAAGTCCCGCGGTTCAATCCCGGAATGCGGGCATAGCCGATAAAGGTGCTCTTGCTCTCCTCCGCGGGGAGACGGAATTCGAAAACGCTGACCCCGAAGTATTTTTTTCCGCGGTAGGTGCGGCCGTCGCTGGCCCCGACCATGAGCGGGAGTCCGTCCGATTTCGCCTTGCCGAGGTAGATCATCACATGCGAGACGGCGCCTTTGCGATTCACGGCGTAGGTGCCGGTCCAGAAAAGCAGATCGCCGGGGCGCAGGCTGTTCAGCTCCGGGGCGTCCAGATTGCGGCCTTGCACGGCTTGAAAAGTGCCGTCGGTTTTCGCCCAGGTGTATTGTTCATCCGCGGAACGCGGCACATCCTTCACTCCGGCCTGCTGGAGCAGAAAAAAGATCGTGCCCGAACAATCCATTCCTTTTTGCGTTGGATCGGCGGAGCCGTAAAGATATCCGAGGTTTCTTTTGGTCAGGGCCAGCGCCGTATTCAGAAGATTTTGTATGGCGGGCGGGTTGTCATCGAATCCCGCGAGGGCCGATGAGTCCAGGGAAACAACCGCGGGAAGAATCCCTGTTGTCTTCTCTTGGGCGAGAGTCTGGGTTAGGAAGAGCAGGGAGAGGATCCCGGGCCCCAATCGTTGCAAAAGGCAGGGCCGGCGCTCCGCCGCCGACCGTGGCATGGTGCGGAGGGAAAGCGTCGGAGGGCAAAGGCGTGCCGTCCCTACCCCGGGTCCCGGAGTTCTCAGCCGGTCTCCAGGCATTCTCAGACGGACTTGTTCACCGCCCGGAGGAAGGGCGGGATCGTCTCGATGAGTTTTTGAAACCCGGCGAAATCCACCTGTTGTTGTCCGTCGCTCATGGCCTCGGCAGGATGGGGATGCACTTCGATGATGAGCCCGTCCGCACCCATGGCGATGGCCCCGCAACAGAGCGCAACGACGAGATCGGCCCGTCCGCAGCCCTGGCTGGGATCGACGATCACGGGCAGATGGGATTCCTTCTTTGCAATGGCGACGGCGGCGAGGTCGAGGGTGTTGCGGGTGTAGGTCTCGAAGGTGCGGATGCCCCGTTCGCAGAGGAGGACGTTGGGATTGCCGTGGGCCAGTATGTATTCGGCGGCCAGGAGCCATTCCTCGACACGTTCGCTCATGCCGCGCTTGAGCAGGATGGGTTTGCCGGTTTTGGCCGCTTCGATCAGAAGTTGAAAATTCTGCGAGTTGCGTGCGCCGATTTGGAGAATGTCGGCCACTGCGGCGACATGCTCGACGTCGCGTTCGCTCAGGACTTCCGTGATGATTTTCAGCCCGGTCTTTTCGCGGGCGAGAGCGAGCAAACGCAGGCCTTCCTTGCCGAGACCCTGGAATTCGTACGGCGAGGTGCGCGGCTTGTAGGCCCCGCCGCGCAAAACCGTCGCCCCGGCCGCCTTCACCGCCTCGGCGGTGCTCAGCAGTTGTTCCTCGTTTTCGACCGAACAGGGTCCGGCCATGAGGCAGAACTTCGCGCCGCCGACCTCCACGCCCGCGACATCGACGAGGGTGTTTTTCGGATGCGACTCCCGGCTGGCGAGTTTGAAACGCTTCTGAACCCGCAGAACGCTCTCCACCTGCGGCAGGACGGAGAGGGATTCCAGGTTCGCGTGGGTGCGTTCGTCGCCGATGGCGGCCACCACGGTTTGCGCCGCTCCGTGGATGGGCGCGGGCGTGTAACCGAGTTTCTCCACCTCGGCAATGACCTCGGCAATTTGTTCTTTTGTCGCGTGGGGGCGGATGACTATGATCATGATTCTGTTTGTTTTTTTGGCCGTTGTGACTCAGCGCAATCTCCCATTACGAGTGAAGTTATGAAAGAAAAAGCCAGGGATCCCCGCATCAAGAGCCTCATTTCCGAGGTGGCCAAGGGAAGACAAGCCGACATCATTGGGGAAATGATCGAGACCGTCCTCCGGTTCGGCAAGGACAAGACGGGCCTGGGCGAGCTCAAACTCTACAACCGCGCCATACGCGAACTGCGCTACGCCTCGACCGTCTTTGGCAAGTATCAGGGCATCCGCAAGGTGGCTGTCTTCGGCAGCGCCCGCACCAGTCCGGAGGCGGAGGAATACAAGCACGCCCGCGAGTTTTCCCGCCGCATGGTCGAGCACGACTGGATGGTCATTACCGGCGGCGGCGACGGCATCATGGGCGCGGCGCAGGAAGGCGCGGGCACGGAAAAAAGCTTCGGCCTGAACATTCGCCTGCCTTTCGAGCAGCGGGCCAACGAATGGATCTCCGGCGACGCCAAACTCATCAACTTCCGTTACTTCTTCACCCGCAAACTCAACTTCGTGAAGGAAACCCACGCCTTTGCCCTCTTCCCCGGCGGGTTCGGCACGCACGACGAAGGCTGCGAGGTGCTGACCCTCATCCAGACGGGCAAGAGCCCGATCGTGCCGATCGTTTTGCTCGACCGCCCGAACGGCCATTATTGGGAAACCTGGCGGCGGTTTGTCATCAATGATCTCCTCGACCAGAAGCTCATTTCCGCCAGTGATTTGAATTTCTTCAAGGTCACGCACGATATCGACGAGGCGATGGCCGAGATTTTGCAGTTTTATCGCAATTTCCACTCCTATCGCTGGGTGCAGGACCGCATGGTCATTCGGGTCAACCAGCGGCTTACCGCCGCCGCCATCGCGCAACTCAACCAAGACTTCGACGCCTTGCTGGCCTCGGACAAAATCACTCAGACCACCGCCCTGCCCGAGGAAGCGGACGACGCCCATCTCGCGCATTTTTATCGCATTGTTCTGGTGCCGCACCGCCGGGATTTCGGCGCCATGCGTTTGTTGATTGACGCCATCAACAAGGCGGAGACCGAAACCGAACGCGCTCCGCTGGCCGACGTGGCCACGACGCAGCATATGTAGCCTTCCTGACACTTAAACTTAAACTCCCCGGTCGGAGGGAGTGTAGGTTCAAGTTTACGTGTAAGCTTCCCCGGAAATTACTTGCTGCCGGGTTTTATGGCGGGGAGAGCGGCGAGGTCGGGGGGGAGGTTGTCGGCTTCGAAAGTTTCGACGTTCATCTGGATGAGGGAGACGAAAGGGCAGCCGAAGTCGGGGAGGGTTCCGCCGCTGCGATCCACAATCGACCCGGCGGCGACGACGATGCCGCCATGGTCGCGCACGATCTGGATGGTTTCCTGCACCCGGCCGCCGCGGGTGACGACGTCCTCGGCCACGAGGAAACGTTCGCCGGGCGTGATGGGGAAGCGGCGCATCACCAGGCCGCCGGTGCCGTCTTTTTCGGCGAAGATGTGGCGTTTGCCGAGGTGGCGGGCGATTTCCTGGCCGACGATGATGCCGCCGACGGCGGGGGAGATGACGGTGGTGGCCTCGAATTTGCCAAGTTGCTCGGCAAGCAGGCCACAGACTTGGGCGGCAATGGCGGCATCCTGCAGGAGCAGCGCGCATTGGAAGAATTCACGGCTGTGCAAGCCGGAGCGAAGGACGAAGTGGCCGTGGAGGAGGGCTCCGGTCTGGCGGAAGAGATCGAGGACGGTTTGGTCGGTGGTCATGGATGGCGGTTGCTGAGTTGTCGTCGCCCCACTCTGTTGGGGCGCTCGTGCGGACACGGCAACGGAGTGCCGTGGCTACAGGGTTATTGGTTGACGAAGGTGAGGCCGTTTTTTTGGCGTTCGAGAAACTCTTTGGCGAGTTCGCGGTAGGCTTCCGCACCGGGTCCATTGGGGTCGTGTTCGAGAATGGTGCGGCCGTGGCTGGGGGCTTCGCCGAAGCGGACGGTGCGGGGGATGACGGTTTGGAAAACGACTTCCTGGAAATGGTCGCGGACTTCCTTGACCACGGCGGGGTTCAGGTTGGTGCGGGCGTCGTACATGGTCATGACGAGACCGGCGAAGGCGAGGTTGGGGTTTGCGCCGGAGGCGCGGATGCGTTGCATCACGTCCACAAGGAGGGCGAGGCCTTCGAGGGCGTAGTATTCGCACTGGATGGGGATGAGGAGTTCGTCGGCGGCGGCCAGGGCGTTGGACATCCAGATACCGAGGGAGGGCGGGCAATCGAGGAAGGCGTAGTCGTATTGGCCGGAGGTGCGGAGGGATTCGAGGACGCGGCGGAGTTGGAGGAGAGGTTCGTCCATGCGGGCGACTTCGATCTCGGCTCCGGCCATTTCGTGATCAGCGGGAATGACGGAGAGATTCGGGATACGGGTGGGGGCGATGAGTTCGGCGGCGGGACGTTCGCCGATCATGGCCTGGTAAAGCGACTGTCCCTTGAGGTCGCCAAGGCCAAGGGCGCTGGTGGCGTTGCCCTGGGGGTCGATGTCGGCGAGGAGAACGCGGGTACCGAGTTCGGCCAGGGCGGCGGAGAGATTGACGGCGGTGGTGGTTTTACCCACTCCGCCTTTTTGGTTGGTGACGGCGATGATTTTCACAGGGGACGGTTGGAGTAGTAGGCGAGGAGACCGTCCACGACGGAGTCGGCGTATTCGCGGTAAATGCTTTTGCGTTGCACGCCGCCGAAGTTGCGGCGTCCGTCGTAGTCGCCGGCCTGGATGCGGGCGAAGACGTTGCGGCTGTTCATGACGTAGGGTTCGACGTAGACAACCGGGCAGACGAAGAGGCGGTTGGCCAGGAGGTTGCGGGCATAGACGTAGGGATTGGAGTTGACGCGGATGGCGGAGGCGGTGCCTTCGTAGCGGTAGGGAGGCAGGCCGGTGGCGGCGGCCATTTTTCGGGCCATGAGGTCGGTGAGGGCGATTTCCTCGGCGTAGGAGCGGTTGAGGAGCTTTATCAGCATGTCGTGGCGCTGGTCCTCGTAGGCGAGTTCGTCGCGGCTGAGGGCTCCGGAGATGAGGAAGTGGAGGTGGTTGACATCCACAAGGGTGGGGTTGTTGGCGTCGCCCCAGGCCTCGGCGTTGAAGTGGAGGCAAATGACGACATCGGGGCGGATGCTTTCGTTAACGAGTTTGCCGCGGCGGCGGATTTCGCCCACGCGATAGAAGAGGCGTTCGCTTTCCTTTTGCAGGCTGAAGTCGGTGGCGGGGGTGCCTTTGTCGGCGAGGGAGGCGGCGGCCGCTTTTTTGAGTCCGCCGGGCCGCAGAGGGGTCACGGGGGAGGGTTTGGCGCGGGTGAGATAAACCTGGGCGCCGAGGGACTGGAGGCGGGTGGCAATGAGTTTGGCCACGAGCAGGGTCATGTCCCCTTCGGTGACGGGTTGCGAGTTTCCGATCCGGAACCAGCGTTCCTCCATTTTGGCCCAGGAGCCGCCGAGGTGGCCGGGGTCGAGCGCGACTTTGAGGCCGGCCAGGGGTTTGCCGGGTTCTGCGGCGGGAAGCTGGCGGCGACTGCGCCAGTAGGAGGGGACGGCCTTGGCGGCGGCGCGGGAGGGGGCGAAGCGGAGAAGAAACGGGGCGGCGTCGGGGCGGGTATTTATGAGGGCTTCGGTGTCGCGCACGGTGAGGGTTTCCTTCCAGGCACCGTCCGGGGCATACACCTTGTCGAGGAGGGTGACAAAATCCTCGCGGGTGATGGTTTCCTGGTAGGGGTCGAGCTTGGACCAGTCGGGCGGCGTGGCCAGCGGGCTGAGGGCGGCGTGGGCGACGCTGGCGAAAATTGAGAGGAGTGCCGGAAGGGCGAAGTGTTTCACGCGGAGGGGATTTAATCACAGAAGGCGGGAAGGACACGGAGAAAAAGCACGCGGGAAGATTTTTTCACTCCGGTCTATGTTCGCGCGGAGGGGTGTGATTAATTTGCGGGTCATGATTCGTATTTTATTTCTCGGGGACATTGTGGGCGAGCCCGGCCGGAATGCCGTGACCCGGATGGTTCCGACGTTTCTCAAGGAGCGCGACGTGGATTTTGTCATCGTGAACGGGGAGAATGCCGCCGGGGGACGGGGCATCACCGGGCGGATCGCGATTGATCTTTTGCGCTGCGGTGTGGCGGTGATCACCACGGGGGATCATGTCTGGGATCAGAAGGAGACGGCGGGTTTTATTGCGACCGAGCCGCGGCTTTTGCGCCCGACCAACTATCCGGAAGGCGCGCCGGGGCAGGGGAGCATTGTCCTGCAGACGTCGAAGGGCAAGGTCGCAGTGCTCAATGTGCAGGGGCGCACCTTCATGCAGCCCATCCTCGAGAATCCCTTTCTGGCCGCGGAGGCCGCGGTGGAGCATTTGCGGGAGGAAACACCGGTCATCGTGGTGGACATGCATGCGGAGACGACGAGCGAGAAGATCGCGATGGGCCGGTTCCTGGATGGCAAAGTGTCGGCTGTCTTCGGCACCCACACGCATGTGCAGACGGCGGACGAGCGGATTTTTCCGGGCGGGACGGCCTTTCTTTGCGATGCGGGGATGTGCGGACCGGACGATTCGTGCCTGGGCCGCGAGACGGGGCCGATCATCAAGCGTTTTATGGACAATCTGCCGGGCGCATTTCCGGTCGCGCGGGGTCCGGTGCGGATTTGCGGGGCGCTGATCGAGGTGGATGAGGCCACCGGGCGGACGACTTCGATTCAGCGGATTTCGGAGAAACTCAGTGCCTATGACGCGCAAAGCCATTGACTTTTCCGCGGATTTGGAGAATTCTCCCCGATTCCACCAATTTCCTGAGCTATGAAACGCACCTATCAACCGAGCAAGCGCACGCGCAAGCAGCAATTTGGCTTTCGCGCGCGGATGAAAACCAAGAGCGGCCGGGCCATTCTGAGCCGCCGCCGCCAGCGCGGTCGCAAGAGGCTTTTGCCAAAGGGTGTTGAAGTCCACTTCGCCCGGCACACCGAGGCCTGAGCGCCTCGGCTTTCCCCGCCAAGCGCGGATCCGACTCAGCCGGGACTTTGCCTTTGTCCGCCGGAAGGGGCGTTCCGTGCAGGGGCGCTTTTTGCGTTTGACAGCGGCCCGTCGCGAGGGTGAGACCCGCTTTGGTCTTGTGACTTCGCGCCGGGTGGGCGGAGCGGTGGTGCGCAATCGGGTGAGACGCCGGTTGCGGGAGATCTGCCGCTTGAACCGTCCGCAGGTTTTGCCGGGTTGGCTGGTGGTGGTCTCCGCGAAATCCTCGGCGGCGGCTGCCGCTTACGAAGAATTGCGCGAGGAATGGTTGCTTCTCACCCGTCAGCTTTCTATTTTGCCACGCTCTTGATGACCAAATTCATAGTTTTTCTGATCCAGGTGTACCGCTGGACGCTGAAGCCGTTTCTGCACGTGCTGAGCGGGGGGATGGGCGGTTGCCGGTATGAGCCGGGCTGCTCGCAGTATTGCCTGGAGGCCGTGCAGCGCCATGGCGCAGGCCAAGGTCTCTGGCTGGGCATCTGCCGCATCGGACGGTGCCATCCGTGGGGTGGCAGCGGGTATGATCCCGTGCCGGATACTACCGAGTTGCAAGATAAGGGAACGGCTTCGCCTTTGGCTGAGAGGAAGGAATGTGCCGCCCCTCACCCCTCCGCTCTCAACTCTCAACTTTCTTAAAATGGACCGCCAAGCCTGGATCGCAATCATTCTCTCCGTTGTCGGGCTCGGGCTCTGGCAGTGGTATTACGTCACAAATTACAGTCAGCCGGTGCCGCCCGTCCCAATCGTGGCGGAGGCGACTGGCACGCCTGCGGCCACTCCCGCCGCGGCGGCCGCGGCAACGCCCGCGCCCGCTCCTTCGTCGCCTCCGGACGGGCCGGTCATCACCGCGCTCAACGAAAGCCTTTTCACGCGCAACGCCGAGTACATCTTCAGTAACGACAAGGGCGGCATCGCGCGGGCGGATTTGCTGTTGCACTATGGCGAGAAGCAAAAAGCGATTTCGCTGAACGCACACAACTCGATGCCCATCGGGGCAGTCGGGGAAACGCCCGGTTCGGCTTGGGGAGGCTTTGCCATGAAGACCGATCCGGCCAGGAGCGAGGCGGTTTTCACCAAACGCGATGCCGATGGGATGGAGGTCACCAAACGGTTTGTTCTCCCGCAGGACGAAGCCAAGAGCGATTTGTATGTGGTGCGGATGGAGTTGGAGTTCCGCAACACCGGGACAGCCGGGGTTTCCCGGGCGGGATACTTCGTCAGCACGGGAGGCGCGGCCCCGATTCACTCGTCCGATCTGCCCACCTATACGCGTTTCGATTGGCTGCACGGCGCGGCCAAGTTTGCCGGTATCGATGTGAACTGGTTTAATGCCAGCTCGGTGCCCTTGCTGGGCATTCCGCTACGGGCGGCCCAAAGCCTTTACGAGGAAAAGAAACCCGACGTGGCTTGGGCGGGGGTGGCCAGTCAGTATTTCTGCATTATCGTTTCCAGCGAAAAAACCAAGGGCGACGCGGTGTGGGCCTCGCGATTTGATGCGGGCAAGATCAACGAAATGCCGGTGCAGGGGATACAGGGCGGGCTTGTTATGCCGAAGTTCTCCCTCGCGCCGGGGGCGGTCCTGCAGGAGTCGTTCCTGATTTACGCGGGACCAAAGGAATTCAACCGCCTGCAAAAACTGCCCGCCAGCCAGGACGCGGTCATGAATTTCGGCATGTTCGGCTTCGTCAGTAAATTCCTGCTCTGGGCCATGAACGGTCTCAACGGCCTCTTCCACAGCTACGCCATCGCCATCATCGTCCTGACCCTGATGATCAAGTCCGTGCTCTGGCCATTGCAAAACAAGGCCACCGATCAAATGCGCAAGATGGCGCTGCTCTCGCCCAAGATGACCGAGGTGCGCGAGAAGTATAAGGACGATCCGCAGAAGTTGAACACGAAGATGATGGAGCTGTATAAGGAATACGGCGTCAATCCCTTCAGCGGCTGCATGCCGATGCTTATCCAGATTCCGATTTTCTTCGGATTCTACACCATGTTGGGCAGCGCGATCGAACTGCGGAACAGCCAGTTTTTCTGGATCCATGACCTTTCCCAGCCCGACACTGTCTGGCACATTCCGGGCATCAATTTCCCCGTCAATCTGCTGCCCATCATTATGGCCGGCACGATGGTCTGGCAGATGGCGATTTCGCCCAAGAGCGGTGATGCCATGCAGCAGCGCATGATGATGTTCATGCCGATCATCTTCCTGGTGTTCTGCTACAACTACGCCAGCGGGCTCGCGCTGTATTGGACAACGCAGAATCTTTTCTCTATTGTGCAACTTTATCTGACGCGGAACAAGCCGTTGCCCACGCTGGAAAAGAAAAGCGTGATGGCCAAGCGCGAGGCGGATGCCGTGAAGAAAAAGAAAAAACGTCCCGGTCAATGAGCAACAACGTCACCCCACGCGAAATCCTCGATGCCATGCTGGGCTACCTCGGTTTCGTTTTTGAAATCGAGGAGCAGGAGCGCGACGGACACCAGGTGTTGCAGATTTTCACCCATGAGGTCGAGGCTCTGATCGGACGCCGTGATCAGACGCTCGACGACCTGCAATTTTTGCTCAACCGCATTCTTCAGGCCGGCGACCCCACGGCCCCGCGCGTGGTGGTGGATGTGGATCATCACCGGGCCATGCGGGACGATGCCCTCGCGGCCAAGGTGCGCCAGCTGGCCGAGGCGGTCAAAAGCACCGGCCGGCCCCTGCAGACCGAACCACTCAATTCCTACGACCGCTACGTCGTGCACAACGTCTTCAAGGACGACCCGGACCTCATGACTTGGAGTCCGTCCGACGATGCCAAGGTCAAACGCATCACCATCAAACTGCGGTCGAGGTAACCCCGAGGAATGACGATCCGGCTTTTTCTTTTCCTGGTCTGCGGTTTCGGGGGAATGCTCGGGGCGGCGGAGCCGGTGGTCACGGCGGATTCCGCGCTGCTCTTTGACGCCAACACCGGCCGCGTGCTTTTCAAGCAGAACGAGAACGAACGCCGCCCCGTCGCCAGCACGCAGAAGTTGCTCACCGCGCTTCTCATTGCGGAGAATGGCAATCTGTCCAAACCGGTTGTTATTGTCAAAAGCGACACCCTGGCCGAGCCGACCAAGTTGTATCTCAAGGCGGGCGATTCCTACACCCGGCAGCAGCTTCTCACCGCGCTGCTGGTCAAGAGCCCGAACGACGCGGCCCGCGCCCTGGCCCGGGACAATGCGGGAGACGTTTCGTCCTTTGCGGAAAAAATGAACCGGCGCATGGCCCAGCTGGGGGGGAACTCGTCGAATTTCGTCAACCCCAACGGACTGCCGGCCGGGAACCAATACTCCAGCGCCCGCGACATGGCGAGGGTGGCCCGGGCCGCCTATTTCAATCCGCTCCTGCGCGATATCATGCGCACGAAATACTACACCTTCCGCCACGCCAGCGGCAAAACCACCACGCTCAAAAATACCAACCGCGTTCTGCGCGCCTATTCCTTTTGCAACGGGATGAAGACAGGCTACACCGACGCAGCCGGCCATTGCCTGATCTCCAGCGGTTCCTATAACGGAAAGGATGTCATAGCCGTTGTTTTGGGTGACAACAAATCGCGCATTTGGGAATTGTCCGCCTCCCTTCTGGCCTACGGGTTGGGGATTGATGAGATGCAGATGGCGTCATTGCGCGTCGCGCCGGCCAAGGACGAATAGCCGCGATCTGTGGCCCGGCAATACACGCTCGAAGCCGGTCCCGGGACTGTCGGCAGCATCGATTATGCGGCGGAGTTGAACGAACAACAACTGGCCGCGGTGACCTCGCCTCCCGGCGCGGCGCTGGTCATCGCCGGGGCCGGCAGCGGCAAGACCCGCACGTTGACCTACCGGGTGGCCTGGCTGCTCGAACGAGGCGCGCCGGCGCGGAGCATCCTGCTGCTCACCTTCACCAACAAGGCCGCGCGGGAAATGCTCGAGCGCGTGACCACGCTGTTGCCCAGCGGGGCGGAGGGTCTTTGGGGCGGCACGTTCCACTCCATCGGCAACCGCATTCTGCGCCGCCAGGCCGAACGTATCGGCTTCCGGCCCGGATTCAGCATCATGGACCGCAACGATCAGGAGGAAATGATCGAAAGCATCCTGGCCCGTGAAGGCCTGCGCACGACCGACCGGCGGTTTCCCAAGGGCGAGGTGCTGGCCGATATTTTCAGCTATTCGGTCAACACCGGCGCGTCCATCGAACAGGTGCTCCTGGCCAAATACCGCTACTTCATCCCGCTGGCCGAACAGATCGCGCACACCCAGATCACCTACGAGGCGCGGAAGAAGAACGCCAATGCGATGGACTTCGACGACCTGCTTTCCAAAACGCTGGAACTGTTCCGCACCTGCCCGGATGTGGCGGAGTCCTATCAACAACAATTCCAGCATGTCCTGGTGGACGAATATCAGGACACCAACCGCATCCAGGCCGAACTGGTCGACGCCTTCGCGTTGCGCCATGGCAACATCATGGTGGTGGGTGACGACGCGCAGAGCATTTACTCGTGGCGGGGGGCGAATTTTGAGAACATCCTGCAGTTTCCCCAGCGGCATGCGGATGCGCAGGTTTTCAAGATCGAGACCAACTACCGCAGCGTGCCCGAAGTGTTGAACGTGGCCAATGCCGCCATCCTGGCCAACGAGCGGCAGTTTCCGAAAAACCTCGCGCCCGTGCGCGCCTCGCATCCCGTGCGTCCCGCGCTGGTTCCGCTGGCGACGAATTCCCAACAGGCCGCCTTTGTGGCCCAACGCGTGCTCGAGCTGCAGGAGGAGGGCATTCCGCTGAATGAGATGGCAGTGCTTTACCGCGCCCACTATCATTCGCTGGAGGTGCAATTGGAATTCACCCGCCGCGGCATTCCTTTTGCCATCACCAGCGGACTGCGGTTCTTTGAGCAGGCGCATATCAAGGATGTGGCCGCTTTCATGAAGTTCGCCATCAATCCGCGCGACGAAGTGGCCTTCAAGCGCATGGCGAAGCTGCTGCCCGGCATCGGCGCAAAATCCGCCGAGTCGCTCTGGACCCAGACTTCCGCCACGCTGGGCGGACGGGCGGCGTTTGATCTCCTGCAAAATTTGAAAGTGCCGGCCAAGTCCGCCAAAGCCTGGGAACAGGTCGCGCACACCATGGGGGAACTCGCACCCGCTGGCGTTCCCGCGGCTCCCGCCGCCATGATCAACTCCGTGCTGCTCGCGCTCTACGACGATTACATGAAGGGCAAGTTCGCCAACTACGAGGCCCGCCGCGAGGATCTGGCCACGCTTTCGGGCTTTGCCGGTCAGTTTGAAAGCACGGAGGAATTTCTTTCCCAACTCGCGCTGCTCGGCGCAGTGGAAACCGCCGACGCCTTCGGCGGGGAGGGGGACGGCGAGAAAATGACGCTCTCCAGCGTGCATCAGGCCAAGGGTTTGGAGTGGAAGGTTGTCTTTGTCCTGTGGCTGACGGAAGGCATGTTTCCCAGTGCGCGCAGTGCGGAGACACCGGAGGGACTGGAGGAGGAACGGCGGCTTTTTTATGTCGCGGTCACGCGCTGCAAGGATGAACTCTATCTGACTTATCCCGAGATGCGGCTGAACGCCGGTTACGGCGATCCCTTTCAACGCCCCTCGCGGTTTCTCACCGAAATCCCCGAGGCCCTGTTGGAGCCATGGGAAGTCGGGGGCACCGCCCTGCAGCCGCCGCGCGCGGGGGACGACGAGGACGAACCGTTCTAGGGCCGTGATCCCGCGCGTTCTTCTGTTCAAAGAAGGTCTTCGTTTTGCCATCTGCCCCTACGTCGAGAGCGACGTCGAAGAGCTTTTCCTCGCGGCGGCGGAATCGCGGCAGCATGGGGGTCAATGGCTGGCCTGGATGACCGAAGATTATTCCCGCGAACACGCCGGGGGCTGGGTCCGTCATGCCGTCGCGGCGTGGGAGGAGGATACCGATTATGAATTCATCATCATGGACCGCGAGGATGGTTCCCTCGCCGGGTCGTGCGGCATCAGCGAAATCAGCCGGAAATATCTGATGGGGAATGTCGGCTATTGGGTTCGGGCTTCCAAATTAAATTTGGGCGCGGCGCGTCAGGCGGTGCAGTTATTGAAGGAGTTCGGGTTGGAAGATCTTGGCTTGAATCGCATGGAAATTGTCGTTGCCGCCGGCAATGAGCCCAGCCAGCGCGTGGCACAAGCGGCGGGTGCCCTCTACGAGGGAATCCTGCATCAGCGTTTGCGCGTGGGCCAGACCGTGCATGACGCTGAGATGTATGCGCTGTTGAGAAATCCCGCGCCGGCACGGTAGCCGCCGTCGTGAGACGGTGGCCGGCTGTTGCCCCCCCCTCACGGGCGCGGCTCCGGGGAGGGCTTTTCCGTTTTATCCAGCAGCCCCCATTTGCCCACCTTACCAGAGATGAGGCGCGCGCCTTTTCCATACGTGAGATAGGCCCAGATCCACTGCAGGAGAACGGCGGAGCGATTGCGGAATCCTATCAGAAAAAGCAGATGGACAAATACCCAGGCCAGCCAGGCGAGCAGGCCGCCGAATTGGAAGGGCCCGATCTGGGCGACGGCGGCGTTGCGTCCGATGGTGGCCATGCTGCCTTTGTCGAAATACTTCCACGGGGTGGCTTTTTCGCCCTTGAGCGCGCGCAGGACGTTCTGGGCCGCGTGGGTTCCGGCCTGCATGGCCGCGGGGCTCACGCCAGGGACGGGCTTGTCGCCGTCGTAGGTGGCGGCAATCATGTCGCCGATGGCCTGGATTTCCGGATGGCCGGGGATGGTGAGGTCGGGGTTGACCTTGATGCGGCCCTGACGGTCCACTTCCCCGCCGAGCATGGCGGCGAGCGGGGTGGCCTTGTTGCCGGCCGCCCAGACCACGGTGCGGGTGCGGATGACCTGCTGGTTGATGTCCACTTCCCCTTCGGCCAGACGCGTGACGGCGCTGTTCAAGAGGACCTCCACTTTGTGCTGCTGGAGTTGGCGGAGTCCGCTTTCTGAGATTTTTTCCGAGAAGGTCGGCAACACCCGCGGCCCGGCTTCGACCAGAAGGACGCGGGTGTGGGCGGGATCGATATGGCGGAAATCGTGGCGCAGGGTGTGGCGGGCCAGTTCGGAAATGGCGCCGGCCATTTCGACGCCGGTCGGTCCGGCGCCCACCACAACGAAGGTCATGGCCTGCTGGCGTTCCGCGTCGGTGGGGGATTTTTCGGCGACTTCAAACGCAAGAAGAATGCGGCGGCGGAGTTCCACCGCGTCCTCCAGACTCTTCAATCCGGGCGCGAACTGCTCCCATTCGTCGTGGCCGAAATAGTGATGCCGCGCGCCTGCGGCCACGATCAAATAATCATAGGGAAAGGTGAGGTCCCCGGTGACAACTTCCCGGCTGGCCGGTTTGATTTCCTTCACTTCGTCCAGAACGACCGTGATGTTTTTTTGTTCGCGCACGATGGCCCTGATCGGCTGGGCGATGTCTGCCGGTGACAACCCGGCCGTGGCCACCTGATACAGCAGGGGCTGGAAAAGATGGTGGTTGCTGCGGTCAATCAGGATCACTTCGACCGGGGCATCCTGGAATTCCTTCGCCGCGCACAATCCGCCAAAACCTCCGCCAATGATAACAATCACCGGCAGGCTTGCATTTTGACCGGAAGATGAAGAAGTATGCATGGGGCAGAAGTGACTTTGTGAAATTTTTCACAAAGTCCCGGAAAGTCCAATTTTAATCGCAACTAAAGAGGCAATCACCCGAGATTTCACTGAACATGGCAACGATCATCGAACAACCCGACTCTCTGGCCCGGGGCTTGCAGCAGGTGCGCGACGCGCAAAAGGCAGGAGAAATGCTGGGCGAGCAGCTCACGTTGAACATGGGTCCCTCGCATCCCTCGACGCACGGAGTTTTGCGCATCATTCTCGATCTCGACGGCGAGCTTATCACCAAGGCCACGCCGGAGATCGGGTATTTGCATCGCGGCGACGAAAAGATTGCGGAGAACATGCAGTTCAACCAGTTCGTGCCCTACACCGACCGGCTGGATTATCTCGCGCCGATTGCCAACAACGTGGCCTACGCGCTGGCGGTGGAAAAGTTGATGGGCTGGGAGTTGCCGCCGCGGGGCAAGGCCATCCGGGTCCTGTGTTGTGAACTGGCCCGCATTTCCTCGCACCTGCTGGCTATCGGTTGCATGGCGATGGATGTCGGGGCGGTCACGGTGTTCATGTACACTTTCACCGAACGGGAAAAAATTTACAATTTGATCGAGCAGTTGAGCGGGGCGCGTTTCACCACGAGTTATACGCGGGTGGGCGGCCAGACCCATGATCTGCCGGCGGGTTTTGAGGCGCAGGTGCGGGAGTTCATCCGCACGGTCAAGCCGGCCATCGAAGAAGTGGACAGCCTGCTCACGCGCAACCGGATCTTCGTCGATCGCTGCCGCGATGTGGGGGTGATTTCCAAGGAGGCCGCCATCGCCTATGCCATTTCCGGCCCCAATTTGCGCGGCTCGGGCATCGAGCACGATCTGCGGCGCAAGCATCCCTATCTTGACTACGAGAAATACGATTTCGAGATTCCCATCGGCACGGTGGGCGATTGTTACGACCGCTATCTCGTTCGCATGGAAGAGATGCGGCAAAGCGTGCGCATTCTCGAACAGGGGCTCGACAAACTGCCCGGGGGGCCGATCAATTACGTGGACCCCAAACAGACGCTTCCGCCCAAGGAGGAAGTGCTGACGAAAATGGAGGAACTCATTCACCACTTCATTCTGGTCACAGAGGGCGTGGATGCGCCGGAGGGCGAGGTCTATTTTGCCGCAGAAAATCCCAAGGGTGAACTCGGATTTTACATTCACAGCAAGGGCGGCGGGGTTCCCTACCGGCTGAAAATCCGCGCCCCCAGCTTTGTGAATATAAGCATTCTGCCCACGATTCTGCCCGGCCATATGGTCAGCGATGTCGTGACCATCCTTGGCTCCATTGATTTCGTCATGGGCGAGTGCGACCGGTAGGACGGGCCGAGCCCGCGTTCCCCCGGAGCCACGCCCGTGAGGGCGTCGCGGAAGGGCCCCCGCCTCACGACGGCGGCGGCCCGCTTTGGCTGCGACGTTTTGACTACGCCAGGTCGAAACGGTCGAGGTTCGTGACTTTGGTCCAGGCGGCCACGAAATCCTTGACGAATTTCTCCCGGGAATCTGCGCTGGCATAAACTTCGGCCAGGGCCCGGAGTTCCGAGTTCGAACCGAAGATCAGATCGACGCGGGTGCCGGTCCATTGGACTTCTCCGGTTTTGGAGTTCCGGCCTTGAAACGCGTCGTTCTCCTGCGAAACCGGCAGCCAGGTGGTGTTCTGGTCGAGCAGATTGACGAAGAAGTCGTTGGTCAGCGTTTCGGGCCGCCGGGTCAAGACGCCGGATTGATCGCCGCCGACATTGGTCTTGAGAACGCGCAGGCCGCCGATGAGCACGGTCAATTCCGGGGCGGTGAGCGTGAGCAATTGTGCCTTGTCGATCAGCAACTCCTCGGCCGCGACCGAGTATTTGGTCTTGAGGTAGTTGCGGAATCCGTCCGCGACGGGTTCGAGGAGCGCGAAGGATTCCACATCGGTCTGCTCCTGAGAGGCGTCGGTGCGGCCCGGCGTGAAGGGCACCGTGACTTCGTAACCGGCCGCCTTTGCCGCCTGCTCGACGCCGGTGTTGCCGGCCAGAATAATGAGGTCGGCCAGGGAGACTTTTTTTCCGCCGGTCTGGGTGCTGTGGAATGCGCCCTGAATGGTTTCCAGAATTCCGAGGACTTTGGCCAGTTGGGCGGGCTGATTGACTGCCCAATCCTTCTGCGGGGCCAGACGGATCCGGGCGCCGTTGGCTCCGCCGCGTTTATCGGAGCCGCGGAAGGTGGAGGCCGAGGCCCAGGCGGTCGAGACGAGTTCGGAAACCGTCAGGCCGGAAGCCAGGATTTTGGTCTCGAGCGCGGCAATGTCCGGTTCATCGACCAGCGCGTGATTGCTGGGCGGGGTGGGGTCCTGCCAGATGAGAACTTCCGCCGGAACTTCCGGCCCGAGATAGCGCGAGCGCGGACCCATGTCGCGATGGGTCAGTTTGAACCAGGCGCGGGCGAAGGCGTCGGCCAGTTGATCGGGGTTTTCGTAGAAACGCCGGGAAATTTTTTCGTAGGCGGGATCGAAGCGCAAGGCGAGGTCGGTGGTGAGCATGGCAGGCGCGGTCCGCTTCGAGGGTTCGTGGGCGAGCGGAACCGTGCCGGCCCCTGCGCCATTTTTCGGCGTCCATTGATGTGCCCCGGCGGGGCTTTTGGTCAGCTCCCATTCGTAGCCGAACAGATTTTCGAAGTACTGATTGCTCCACCGGGTCGGGGTCGCGCTCCAGGTCACTTCCAGTCCGCTGCTGATGGTGTCGCCGCCCTTGCCGCTGCGGAAGCTGCTCTTCCAGCCGAGGCCCTGTTGTTCGAGACCGGCTGCCTCGGGTTCAGGTCCCACGAGATTGGCGTCTCCAGCCCCGTGCGTTTTGCCGAAGGTGTGGCCGCCGGCGATGAGGGCGACGGTTTCCTCGTCGTTCATGGCCATGCGGGCGAAGGTCTCGCGAATGTCGCCGGCTGACTTGAGCGGATCGGGATTGCCGTCGGGACCCTCGGGGTTGACATAGATCAGGCCCATTTGCACCGCGGCCAGCGGATTCTCCAAATTGCGGTCGGGGATTTTTCCATCGGCCTCGTCGTCGGACCCCGGCATCCCGCCCGGTTTTTCCACGCCTTCGGAACCAGGGGCGTAGCGCTTGTCCCCGCCCAACCAGGTGGTTTCGCGGCCCCAATAGACGTCCTGATCCGGTTCCCAGGTGTCCTCCCGCCCCCCGGCGAAGCCGAAGGTTTTGAAGCCCATGGTTTCCAAGGCGACGTTTCCGGTGAGGATAAAAAGGTCGGCCCAGGAAATCTTGCGGCCATACTTCTGCTTGATCGGCCAGAGCAGACGGCGGGCCTTGTCGAGATTCACGTTGTCCGGCCAGCTGTTGAGCGGGGCAAAGCGCTGCTGACCGCGTCCGCCGCCACCGCGTCCGTCACCGGTGCGATAGGTGCCGGCGCTGTGCCAGGCCATGCGAATAAAGAGCGGCCCGTAGTGGCCGAAATCGGCCGGCCACCAGTCCTGGGAGTCGGTCATGAGCGCTGCGAGGTCCTTCTTCAGCGCCGCGTAGTCGAGGGACTTGAACTCTTCGGCGTAGTTGAATTCCCCGCCCATGGGATCGGACTTCGACGAATGCTGATGCAGCAGGGCGACGTTCAATTTTTTCGGCCACCAGTCGCGAGCGGTCGTGCCGGTGCTGGGTGCGTGCTTGAAGGGGCATTGGGATTCGGTGGTCATGAGTTTTTCGGGTTGTTCGGGCGTCAGTGAACCAATTCGCGCGGTATTGTTGAAATAGTTATTTCCTGTAATTAGTATAGGGAAAACCTATGGAAATCCATCAGCTCCGTTATGTGCTGGCCGTGGCGCAGACCGGCAACTTCAGCCGGGCCGCGGAACGCTGCCATGTCTCCCAGCCCTCGCTCAGCCAGCAAATTCTCAAGCTCGAGGAGGAGTTGGGCGAAAGGCTGTTCGACCGGCAGCGGCAGCAGTCCCGCCTGACGCGGGCGGGTGAGCGTTTCGTGCAACGGGCGGCGCGGGTGCTGGATGAATTGAAGGAAGCCAGCCGCGAGGCCCAGGATGCCCATGAACTCGTGCGCGGCGAGGTGATCGTGGGGGCTCTGCCGACCATTGCGCCGTATTTTCTTCCGCCGGTCATTGCCTCCTTCCGTCGCAAATATCCCGGCGTCAGTGTGACCATCCAGGAGGAGACCACCGCCGTCCTGCGAAAACTGGCGGCGGGCTATGAAATCGACCTGGCCCTGGCCAGTCTTCCGGTGGGGGACGACCAGATGGAGATGGTCGAGTTGTTCACGGAGGAATTGCTTATGGCCGTTCCTCCGGGTCATGTCCTGGCCCGCAAGCGGAGCGTCACCCTGGCCGACATGGAACGCCAACCGTTTGTCTTGATGAAGGAGGGCCACTGCCTGGGCGACCAGGTTCTGAGTTTCTGCTCCAGCCGGAATTTTCGGCCGCAAGTGAGTTCCCGCACTTCACAAATTGAAACCATCCAGTCCCTCGTGCGGGCTGGACTGGGAGTTTCGCTGATTCCGTTCATGGCCAAAAAGCCCGGCGGATCCGGAGCTCCGGTCTATCGTTCGCTGGCTGCGCCGCGCCCGACGCGGACCATTGTCGCCTTCTGGGCCCAGCGGCGGCCCTTGGATCGCGCGGCCGCGGCGTTTCTGGCCGAGCTTTCGCGGCGGAAAGGCAAGGCGCGGTGATTGCGGGAGGGAAAACGAAAACTGCGATTTCAGAAAACTCACGTTTTCCGCTACGGGCAGATACGTTGACTCCTAACTGATGACACTTGGGAGGGCTGGGGTTTCGCGTGAAAACGGCCCGCTGGAAGGAGCCCGGAGGGCGACGGGAAAAGGGCCGTTTTCCCGTTCGCGATCTCTCCCGCATCGGCCTGCGCGCAGGATTTTGAGCCGCTCAAAGGGCGTCAGGGGTTTGTCAGAAACACGCTTCTTGCGGCTCCCCGCCTCTGCGGTCCTCAGAGGCTTCATCGCCGGACAGAAGAAGCCGCGGAACCGGCTCCACTCTTTGGCGTAGAGGGCGTTCCGCAGTTCGGCCTGCTCCGCCCCTCGCGGACCGGAGAAGGGTCGCGTCGAAGCCGGAGAAGGTTCCGGTCCGTGCATTTATGCCTCTGCATCTGGCCTAGCCGGGGCCGCCCGAGCTACTCATCCTCCGACTGCCCCAAGGGGCTGGCCAAAGTTTTTTCGGGCATCCCGCATAAAGCCTCTCAGCAAATTTGCTAATTTTTTCCAGAGACCGGGCCGGAAACCCACCAAGGCAACGTGGCGGGATCGGTCACGGCCCCAATCTCCTCAAGATACCCTTGGACCTTTGTTTGCCAGCGCGCCAGGTCGGGTGCGGCCCGCGGATCGGCCGTCTGGGGAAAAATCAAATCCGTGACGCCCAGGGCGCTGACGGCCCGTTCCTGGCCCGAGGCGGCCGGGTTGATCGTGCGGGCGAGGCGCAATGAGGCTTCGCCGGCTTTGAAAGTCGGACCTGCCTCGCCGACGATGGCGGGGGAGATCGTGTTTTGTAAATCCCGGCCGCGTAGTCGCCCCTGCGCGGGCTTCAAGGCGAGGAAGAACCCGAGACCCAATTCAGGGGAAGGACCACGAACGGATCTTCCGTTCCGAGAAGGGACCGGGAATTTTTCAGGGCGCGGATGGTTTCCCCGGAAAGCCCGGCGGTTTTCAGGCGGGCTTTCTGCGCATCCACCGCGGCGATGAGAAGACGCCAGATGCGGCCTTTATCGGTCTCGGCTTCCTTTTGAAACAGGCTCCGGTAGGAGTCCAGCCGGGCCACGGCGGCGGGGTAATATTCCAAAAAGGGATTCGGCGTGCGCGGCGGGCCCGCCCAAGTGTAAGCGGTCTGAGGGAGAAACCAATCCGACGTGCGGGCGCTGTCGTAATCGGAAAGATTGGGGGCGCGGTCGGGATCGGAACCGTCCGTGACCACGTCCATGTCCGCCTGGAGCCGGATGCCGTGGCGCTGGCTGACGGGGTGTTGGAGCAGCAAGACCGTAGCGCAGTCGAGGTAGTTGTGATCGCTCAGGCTATTGCCGTCTTTCAAATACGCCAGCTTGCGCCGGGAGAGGTCCGCGTAGAAATCGGAAACCTTGGCTGTTTCGAGGAGCGTTCCGAGACCGGGCCACACCGTGGACAGAGACGGATTGATGGCGAGGAACTGCGGAAGAGTCCTGGTCGGCAGCGGACGTCGCATCGTGACGGACGAAACGAAACCCTGACCGGCCGCGCGCATTTCCGCCGCGGTGCTGGTTTCCTCGATCTCCACCTTGCCGCCGAATTGTGCGCGAGCCGCCAGCGGCAGGATGACACAGCAGAACGCCGCCACAATATGCGAGGCAAGAGCAAAAGAGGAATCAGCCACGGGTTGGCACAGATTGACACGGAAAAAAGGCCCTTGAAACATCGTGATCCGTGTTTCATCCGTGAAAATCCGTGGCAAGATCAACTCAGCTGCTTCTGCACTTCCGCGCTCAAGGCCCGGCCGTCGGCGCGACCGGCGGCTTTGGCGGTGGCCACCTTCATCACTGCCCCCATCTGTTGCTTGGTGGTCGCGCCTGCTTCCGCGATGGCTTCCTTGACCAAGGCAGACAGTCCCTCAGCGCTCAGGCCCTTGGGCAGATAAGCGGAGAGAATAGCGATCTCGGCTTTTTCATTGGCCGCGAGTTCCGCGCGTCCGCCTTTTTCGAAACATTCGATGGAATCCTGCCGCTGTTTGATCTGTTTGCGGATGATGGCGGAGGCCTCGACATCGTCGAGCACCGCATCCGCGCCGCCTTTTTCAATGGCGGAATTTTTCAAGGCCGACTTGAGCATGCGGAGGGCGTTGAGCTTGGTGGTTTCGCGGGCACGCATGGCGTCCTTGATGTCATTGTCAACTTGGGCTTGGAGAGTCATTCCGAAAAAAATAGACAGGATTCGCAGGATTTACAGGATTAAGAAATGTCCGTCCGCACCCGCTTCGCTCCGTCGCCCACCGGTTACCTCCACGTCGGAGGGGCCCGCACCGCGCTTTTCAATTCGCTCTACGCCCGCAAATTCGGCGGCAAGCTCATCCTCCGCATCGAGGACACCGACGAAAAGCGCAATACCCCCGAAGCCATGCAGGCTATTTACGACGGGCTCAACTGGCTCGGCCTCGAATGGCAGGAGGGCCCGGACAAAGGCGGCGATTACGGCCCCTACCTGCAAAGCCAGCGCAACGCCATTTACGAAAAGTATTTCGCCCAACTGCAAGGTGGGGGTCACCTCTACGAAGACGGGGGGGCCGTGCGTTTCCGTTCGCCCCGCAAGACGGTCACCGTTGAAGACCTGGTGTGCGGCAAGATCGCCTTCGACATGTCGAATCCCGTCACCCATCCCGACATGACCATCCGCCGCCCGGACGGCTCGTGGATTTTCCATTTCGTCAATGTGGTCGATGACATCGAGATGAAGATGACCCACGTCATCCGCGGCGAGGATCATCTTTCGAACACCCCCAAGCACATCGAACTCTATCAGGCCCTCGGCGCGGAACCGCCGAAGTTTGCCCACATTCCGCTCATCTTGAACCACGAGGGCAAAAAGCTCAGCAAGCGTGACGGCGGTTCCAGTCTGGCGTACTTCGTCGAGAACGGCTACGTGCCCGAAGCTGTCCTCAACTACCTCTGCCTTCTCGGTTGGTCGCCCGGCGAAAACCGCGAGATGCTCACCATGCCCGAGATCCAGGCCCTCTTTGGTCTCGAAGACATCAACCGCCGCAATGCCATCTTCGATCTCGACAAATGTTTTTGGCTCAACGGCCAGCACATTCAGCACATGAGTCTCGAACGTTTCGCCGAACTCAGCGTGCCCTGCGTGACCAAGGCCGCCATCCCCTACGGCACTGAGGACGCGCTGATGAAAGCCCTTACCATCGTGAAACCCAAGGTCAAACACCTCACCGACGTCCCTGCCTGGATCGGCTTTCTTTTCACCGAGGAGTACCCATTCGATCCCGAAGCGGTGGACAAGGCCCTGCGCAAGCCGGGAGCGCTCGATCGCCTGCGCACGCTCGGCACCGCCTTCGGCGAACTCGCCGAATGGACGCATCCGTCGATCGAAGCCAGGCTCAAGGAACTTGCCATTTCGCTCGGTGCAAAAGTCGGCGAATTCGTTCATCCCGCCCGCGTCGCCGTCAGCGGAAAAGCCGTCGGTCCCGGACTCTACGAGATGCTCGAGATTCTGGGTAAAGAGCGCGTGCTGGCCCGCTTCCAGCGGGCGGAAGCCGCCGCGGCATGAGCGGGACAGTTTACAGCGCAGCCGACATTCTCAGCGGCGGGGAGCTCCTCACTGCCCTCACGCCCCCGGCTCGCCTCTCCGTCGTCGGCGATCCCGTCGCCCATTCGAAGTCGCCTGTTTTTCACAACGCCGCTCTGCAAGCCGCCGGCATCGCCGCCCGGTATGTCAAAATCCACGTCCGTCCCGCCGAACTCCCCGCCACCCTGCGCGCTCTGCCTGCGGCCGGTTTTCTCGGAACAAACGTCACCATCCCGCACAAAGCCGGAGCCCTTGCCACCGTGGACGAGGCCGACGACTACGCCCGCAAATCCGGGGCGGTGAACACCGTGATGGTAGACGCCGGTCATCTCGTGGGCTTCAACACGGACGGCCCCGGATTGCTTCGCGCCATCCGGGAGGAATTCGCCGCGGACCTCCGCGATCTTCGGGTCATGATCCTCGGAGCCGGGGGGGGAGCCGGTCGCGCCATCGCCGTGCAATGCGCCATGGAGAATTGCCCCCGTCTGGTCCTGGTCAACCGCACCGCGGAGAAGGTCACCGCCCTCGCCTCCGAACTCGCCCCTTTCTTCCACCGCGGCCCGGCCGACCGTATCGTCGCCATTCCCCACGACGTCCAATCCCTGCGCAAGGAACTCGCCCGGATCGATCTCGTCATCAACGCCACGTCCGTCGGCATGAAAGAGACGGACGACCCGCTTGTTCCCGCCAGCCTCCTCACCCCGAATCTCCTTGTTTACGACACGGTCTATGCCTCCGGCACCTCCCGCTTGGTGGCGGACGCCGCCGCCGCCGGAGCCCGCGCCGCCAACGGCCTCTCCATGCTGCTGCACCAGGGAGCGCTTTCCTTCGAAATTTGGTTTCAACGCCCCGCCCCGCTCGACATCATGCGAGCCGCCCTGCTCTCCGTCTCCTGAGCCATGACGAAGCGCGACCCGACAGGAAAAGGACTCCTCTCCGTCATCATAGCCAGGGTCGGAGACCTCGTCGTCACGGCTATCCGGTTGTGGAGAGTCTTTCTCGACCGCCGCACCCGGCATGGCTTTCTCCGCGATCGGCGGAAAAAAAAGCATGCGGCGGCCGTGGTGAAAAAGCGCGCAGACTGGAAGGCACGCAGTTTGCGCCGCACGCAAAGATTTTCCCGCTTCCGCGTCATGGCCCGCTACCATCGCCGCCGCATCACCGGCTACCATCGCCGCACCCCGCTCAAGCATCTCCTCGTTCTTTATCTCGCCCCCGTGGCGGTTGTTTCCTTGGTTCTGTGCGGCGCCCTGCTCCTCACCACGAAGAAAGTGGCCACCCAGCCTTTGCCTGCCCTCAGCCCGCAAAAGGGTTTCAAGCAACTGCTCGGCCAGACCGCCCGGTTGATCGCCGACAACCGTCCCGAGGAGGCCGAGAAAAATATCCCGGCCCTCACGGCTTACGATCCCGCCAATCCTTCTGTGATCAGCCACTCCGGTGCCATCGCCTTGCTTCGTAAAGACTACCCCGCCGCCCGCGTGGCCTACGAAAAGGTCCTGGCCATCAATCCGCGGAGCTACCTTGCCAGCTACAATCTCGCGGAGATCGACTTTGTCAGCAAAGACTTCTCCGCCGCGGCCCGCCGCTTCGGCGAAATGCTGAAGGGCAGACCCAACGACGAGACCCTCCTCTTCCGCCTGGCTCTTTGCGCCGTCATGCAAAACGACTTTGAAAGCGCCGACCGCTATATTCAGAAACTCTCGACCACCGGTCGCACCCCGGCCCGGCAATACGCTATCGCCGCCCGCCTTTTTCAGGAAAAGAAAGCGTCCGAGGCCCGCAAGGTCCTGGCTCAAGCCCGCACTCTCTTCACGGAGAACACCATGTTCTACGACGGCACCCTGCGGCAGTTGGGCTTTATCAAATGAGACGGCAGCGTTCCGGTTGGAGGGGAGGCTGATCCCGCCGCCTGGCGTCATGACAAACGGTTGGCCCGACTGGCTCCGTCAGGGCGTCAGATTTTCCTGGGAAGACCTGAGGCAAGGTTTGATCAGTCCCCGCAGTGCGTCGGGCGACGGGGACGAGACGAAAGCCGTTTGACAAATACTGGAGCCGCGGAAGGCACCCCCGGGAGGGCCCGACCTCCGGGCGGGCCGCTGTTCGCCCGGAGGTCGAACCCTCCCCTTGTCGCCTCCGTCATTTTTTCAACGGCTCTAATCGTTGCTGGTGCCCGAGCCTTGGAAGATGCCGCCGATGCTCTTGGCGCTGTCTTTGACCGCTTCGCCGATGCCCTGAATGGCATTTTTGGCGTCATTGAGAGCCCGGTGGACTTTGGCGGCCTGGTAGTCGGCGCGCAGCGAAATGAGCTGATCCTTGAGCCCGGCGGCTTTGGAGTCGCCGCGTTTTTCGAGTTCCCGAATCTGATTTTCCAGTTTGACGAAGGATTGGTCGATGGCCAGTTGCTTCTTCTCGTCGGGGACGGCTTTGAAACCGGCGATTTCCTTGCGGAGGGAGTCGGCGGTATTCTGCGGGTTGTCGCAGCTGGTGAGGAAAAGGACTGCCAGGGCGAGGAGGGTGAGGAGGTGTTTCATTTTTGCGAGGGCTTGAGCTTGCCACGTCCAGCGAACTAGATTCGTTTCTTGATGGCAAACCGAAATCGGGTTCTTGAGGATCTCCAGGCAGCGGGCGTGCTCTGTGCGACGGCGGACGACACCGCGCGGCTGGGAAGGGAAATCGCGGCAGAACTCTGCGATGGGGCGGTGGTGAGTCTCGAGGGTCCGCTGGGCGCCGGGAAAACGCAACTGACGAAAGGCATCGTGCGCGCGCTGGGCTGCGGGGTGGCCGTCTCGAGTCCGAGCTTTGCCATCCTGCACGAGTATGAGGGTGGCCGGCTGGCGGTCCATCATTTCGATTTCTACCGGATGGAGGAGGCGGGCGAGCTGACAACGGTGGGATATGACGACTGTCTGGCGGACGGCGTGACGATTGTGGAGTGGGGGGATAAATTTCCGGAAGCGCTGCCGGCGGGGACTTGGCGGATTCGATTGGAAGTGCGGACGGATGGCGGACGGCGGATTCGGGGGGGGCGGACGTTATGATTCTGGCCCTGGATAGTTCGACGTCGCAGGGTTCGGTCGCGCTGGTGGACGACGGCCGGGTGGTGTGGCAGGTCGCAATCGAAACGCCCCGCGGGCGGGGAGGGGCGTTGTTTTCGGCCTTGGAGGAGATTCTTCGCAAGAGGCCGGATATCCGCCGGGTGGTCGCAGGGACGGGTCCAGGGAGTTACAATGGGATCCGATCCGCCCTGGCGGTGGCTTGGGGGATTGCCACGGCGCGGGGGGTTCCCCTCGTGGGGATATCGTCGCTGCTCGGATTGGCGGAGGGAGAATATTGCGCCGCCGGGGATGCGCGGTGTGGACAGTTCTATTTTGCGCGCGTGAGCGAGGGGCGGTTTCTGAACGCACCAATTCTTTTCGAGAGGGAGGCGCTGATGCGGGAGATCGACGGGGCAGGGGAGCAACCGCTTTTCGTGCCGTCGACGATTGACTTTCTGCCGCAGGGCGTGATTGCTGCGCCCGATGCGGCGAGGTTGGCGCGAATCGGGGCCGGGGGCCACCCCTCAAGAGATATTCCTGAACCTCTTTATCTCAAACCGGCCCACATTACGGCGGCCAAAGGCAAACCTTGACGGAAAACCGGGAGCCGGCGGCTCGCGGTCCGTCCCGAGCCTTAGCAAACCTTACTTCGCCGCACCAGCCGGGACGAATTCCGGAGGAGGAGTCAAAGCCTTGGAGAGCGAGGCCAATCCGCGGTATTTCTTGCCGGTCTTTTTGACCATGCCGCGGGAAACGAGATTCTGCAGTTTTTCGTAAGCGCGGAGGCGGAGCATTTCCTCTCCGCCGCTGGCGGCATTGCGGGCGCGGAGGCGCTCGTGCACGACGTCAAAGAGTTGTTTGAACTCGAAGGTGGAACCTTTTTTCGAGAGAGCGGCAACCAACTCTTCGGTCACCAGATCGGGAAGACGACGAGAGAACGCACTTTTTCTTTGCATAAACATCAAGATTAACGCTATCATTTTAAGCGAGAGGTGTCATGTGATATTTTTTCCCAAAGTCCTGCCGGGCTGGGGGATTCCTCGTCTGATCAGGAGGATTGGAGGGAGGCGAGGGTCTCTTGCTATTCGCGGAGATCTTCGATTGATTCTGGCTCCTTTCGTTATCTATGGCCAACCGCCGACTGCAATACGCCACGATTTTCCTCACGTGTTTCATCGACATTCTGGGCTTCGGAATCGTGATTCCGGTGTTGCCACTTTATGCCGAACATTTCGGGGCGACCCCGCTTGAGATCGGCTGGCTGGTCGGGATCTTCTCCCTTGCGCAGTTTTTTTTCGCACCGTTGTGGGGAAAGGTTTCTGACCGGCTCGGCCGCAAGCCAGTGCTGCTCCTGGGGATGCTTGGGACGGTGGCAGGGTATATGGTGTTGGGCCTGGCCGGATCGGTTTTGATGCTGATGGCCGGGCGGCTGGTTGCCGGAATCGCCGGGGCGAACATCAGTGCGGCCCAGGCCTATCTGGCGGATATCTCGTCGGCGGAGAACCGGGCCAAGGCGATGGGCCTGCTCGGGGCGGCATTCGGGCTTGGATTTGTCTTCGGGCCGGCCCTTGGCGGGTGGGCTGGCGTGAAGTTCAACTATGCGGCCCCGATGTATATCGCGGCGGGACTGGCCGCGGTGAATTTCTTCTTTGTGTTGTTCTGTTTGCCGGAATCCCTGAAACGCGGGGACGGGGTGACACGGAGAGAGAGCCTCTTTCCCCATGTGTTCCGGCATGTGCAGCTGCGGATGTTTCTGTGGAGTGTGGGAAGCTATTTTCTGGTCATTGTCGGATTTTCCATGATGACGACGCTTTTTGCGCTCTATCTCTGGCATCGTTTTGAACTGGATGCGTTGCATACGGGCTACCTCCTGGCCGGAATCGGCGTGCTGGGCGTTATCATTCAGGGAGGACTGATCGGGAGGCTGGTGAAGCGGTTCGGCGAGGCGCGGCTGGCCCTGACGGGTGCGTTGATCATGAGCGCCGGGCTGGGGGGGCTGGCGGTGAGTTCGAGCTTCGCCGCGATGCTGGTCACGGCGGCGGCGATCGGGGTGGGGAACAGCCTTCTGATGCCAACGCTTTCGTCACTGGCCTCACGCAGCGCCGAGGCGGACTGGCAGGGCCGGGCGTTGGGTGTGATGCAATCCTGCGGCAGCCTGGCGCGCTGGGTCGGGCCGCTGTTTGCCGGCGTGCTTTTGAGTCTGCAGTTGTCCCGGGGGTCGGGCGGGTATGCCTTCCTGCCGTTGGCCGTCTCTGCGGTGATCCTCCTGATTGCGGCAGGTGCGGTGCTGGGTTTGTCGCGCAAGCCTTGAGTCCGCCGGGGACGGCCTGGAAAGGGGCCTCGATTTCCTGAAGAATTCGCGAGACGCGGCCGATTTTTCGACTACGATTCTTCTGTGCTGCGCATTGGCGTCAACGTGTTCTGGCTGGCTTTTCTGGCAGATGGAATTCTTTCGGTCGTGGACGAGATGGTGTCTCCCAATAGCGATTGGTATCTGTTGGGTCTGTCGCGCAGTCTGCTGGCATTCCTCGTTCTGACCGCGAGCTTGTTCGCGGCGGGAATGGTTGCGCTGAGTCCGAGGGTGCCGAAACGAGTTCTGGTGCCGTTGATTTTGTTTCTCTGGTGGGCCGGGCCGGGGTTGGCCTTTCCCTTGGGTTATTGGAAAGTGCCGGGTTTGTCGCTGGGGCTGGCGACGGCGCAGATCCTTCTCGGGGTGGGAGTGTGGCTCCTCTTCAGAATGCCGGCGGGAGTCCGGGAGGGGCCCTTCCGCCTGCGGGATGGTCAGGGCTTTTCCTGGAAGCACGCGCTGGTGGCCGGCCCGGCGATGGGTTCCGCCGCGATGGGTTTCGCCTTGCTGTCGGTCGTGGGCGGACTGTCGGCGGAGATCGAGTCCCTGTCGGGCGGATATGTCCGGGTGAGGTTTGACGGGATTTATCTGATCGAGAGGCAATTCAAGTCGGGCGTTAACGAAGTCCGCTTAACCGGAATGATGCATATTGCGGAGGGCGACTTCTATTCCGACGTATTGCCCGAGGGCGATCCCGAGGTGCCTGCTGTAGTTTTGGTCGAGGGGGTCACGGACCACCGTGGCTTGTTGGACAAAAGCGCAATCAAATACACCCGGGTGGCCCGTTTGTTGAATGTCACCTCGCAGGATGAAAGTGTTTTCACCGATCATGTGGTGAATGGGATCCATGAACAAAAAACTCGAAAAGCGGACAACCCCTCCAACCCCGCAAGAAGCGAGAAGTCCGAGCCGGCGCCGTCGGCGATGGATTTCAAACACGCCGATGTGGATGTGGAAACCTTTCATCCCAGGACCATCGCCTTCATTGTCACGGTCATGAGCATTTTCCAGTCGGAGAATTTGCGGGAGGTGATCAAGACGCTGTCGGACCCGGAGTCGCCCTTAAGTGATGCGACCACGCAGACGCAGGTGATGCAGGACATTCTGCATTTCCGGAATGAGCGGCTGGTTTCCGAGATTGAAGCATCCCTGAAAAGCTACCGGCGCGTGATTGTGCCATGGGGTGCTCTGCACCTTGAGGAGATCGAGTCCTGGTTGCGAAGGCATGACTTCGAACAGAGCGGCGAGGTGGAGCGCAAAGCCCTGAGCTTTTGGTAAAACGCTTGAACCCGTTCTCCTGATGGCCTAATTGCATCGGGCCGTTTCTGTTCCCCCTGCGGGGTCGGTGGCGGAAAGATTCGTATTGGATGAAAATCATTGATCGCTATGTGGGGTCCAGTGTGGTGGCGACGGCCTTTTTTGGAGTCGTCGTCCTGAGCCTTGTGCTGGTGCTGGGCAATCTCTTCAAGGAGTTGCTCGATGTCATCATCAACAATCCCGATGTGCCGATCGGGACGGTCCTGGCCTTCCTGTTGCTGGTGCTTCCGTTCTCGTTGACCTTCACCATACCCTGGGGTTTCCTGACGGGAATCCTCCTCGTTTTCGGACGCATCTCCGCCGACAATGAATTGATTGCGCTGAAGGCCAACGGGGTCAGTATCCCGCGGATTTGTGTGCCGGTCTTTCTTCTCGCGCTGGCGCTGGCGGCGATTTGTTTCTGGATCAATATTGAGATCGCGCCCAAGGCGGAGCAGCAAATGACCCGCGCCATCGTGGATATTGCCACGAGCAATCCGGCGGCGCTTTTCCGCGCGGACGAAGTGGTGGATCAATTCCCCGACCGGCGTGTTTATGTCGGCGGCAAGGACGGGGACCGCTTGAGAAACCTGATTGTTTTTGAAATCAATCCGGCCAATGAGCCGACCAAAATGATCCATGCCAAGGAGGGCATTATCACGGCGGATCCGGCGAATTCCCGGCTCTTGCTGAAACTCTTTGACGCGCGGTTTGAGCAGCGGGATGAAAAGGAACCGCGGGATATCACCAAGATTCGTCAGGGCATTGTGTTGAGCGAAGGGGTTTTTCCCATCTCGCTCGCGCAGTTTTACAAGGAATACCTCTCGGGTCGCAGGCTCAGCTCCTACACTTTATCCGAGTTGACCGCGTTTATGAATGCCGGAGCTGGAGGGAAACTCCAGGAGGCTAATGTGGAATTCAACAAACGTTTTTCCGCATCATTGGCCTGTGTGGCATTTGCCCTTATCGCCATCCCGCTCGGTATCACCACCCATCGCAAGGAAACCTCCGTCGGCTTCGCGTTGAGTCTTGTGGTGGCCTTCACCTACTTCTTTTTCATCATCATGGCCGATACCTTTCGCGGGAATGCCGCGGCTCATCCTTCGCTTTTGATCTGGGCGCCGAATCTGATTTTCATGACGCTGGGCGGATTTCTTTTCTGGCGGCTTTCTAAAAAATAGGAAAATCCTCTTGCCTTGCCGGGGATTGCGTGGTTGCTTGCTGACCCTTTCCGCCCAACCCGGCGGCACTCTCTATTATGGCAAAAGAAATCGTCGGACAGATCAAATTGCAAATTCCCGCCGGCCAGGCCAACCCTGCGCCTCCGGTCGGACCCGCCCTCGGTCAGCAGGGCGTCAACATCATGGCCTTCTGCAAGGAGTTCAACGCGGCCACGCAGAAGCAGGCCGGGGACATCCTCCCCGTGGTCATCACTGTTTACAAAGACAAGAGCTTTTCTTTCATCACCAAGTCTCCCCCGGCGTCCATTCTGCTGAAAAAGGCCGCCGGACTGGCGTCGGGTTCCAAGGAACCGAACAAGATCAAGGTGGCCAAAATTTCCCGGAAGCAGGTCCTGGACATCGTGAAAATCAAGAGCAAGGATCTTAACGCCCGCAGCGAGGAAGCCGCCTTCCGCACCATCTGCGGAACGGCCCGCCAGATGGGCATTGAGATTACCGATTAGAATTCACCCGCGAAGCACGCGAAAAAAATGGCATCTGAAAAGATGCCCGTTTTTTTTGAAATTTTGCGTGAGGAAAAGCCGATCAGCGTCGGTCGCCCCGGTCGCGGTATCCGCCGCCGCCACCACCACCGCGGTTTCCTCCTCCTCCACCACGGCTTCCCCCGCCACCACCCCCACCACCGAAATCACGGCGAGGCGGACGATCTTCACGGGGCCGGGCTTCGTTGACGATCAAGGTGCGCCCGTCGACCTCCTGACCGTTCAAGCCTTCGATGGCTTTTTGGGCCTCCTCGGCTGATCCCATGGTGACAAACCCGAAGCCACGCGGGCGCTGAGTCAGTTTATCCATGACGAGCAGGGCTTCGGTGACGGTGCCGAATTGCGTGAAGAGTTCTTCCAAAGCGCCTTCTGTCGTCTGAAAGGCGAGGTTGCCGACGTAGAGTTTCATGATTTGCGAGTTTAAGGTTCAGGGCCATCGCCAATTCTCAAAGCATCAGGCGCGGGCGGGCAAATTGCTTCACCGCGCTCCCTCTGCAAAAATCGCGTTTAACCGCGAAGAGGACTCCTGATTTTCCCGGTAATGTAAAGTCCGGATTTTCGGGGAAGCGGACTGGCTGTTCACGCCCGGTGGCCCGAACAGGCCGTTGCGAAAAGCGCGGAGATGCCGCGGTTGGGAAACTTTTGATAATTTTCCTTTGACAGTTCGGTGGCATTTCCTATTCTCTTCGGTTCCCGCCAAAACTTGGCTGGGAAGCACAACCACCATTTAAGCAGGAGATGGGCCGAGGCCGATCGTTCGAACTGCAAAACATCATGCAAAAAAAACGCAGCAAACGTTACCGCGCCGCCGCTGAGAAAGTGGACGACAAGCGCAAGTATCCTCTCTCCGAAGCGGTCAAGACCCTCAAGAATCTTCCGGCGACGAAGTTCGACCAAACGGTCACGATTTCTTTCAAGCTCGGGGTTGACCCCAAGCAAAGCGACCAGATGGTCCGCGGAACCTGCCCGCTCCCGCATGGGAGTGGGAAAAATGTCCGGGTCTTGGTTTTTGCCACCGGACCCGCCGCTGATGCCGCCCGCGAGGCCGGGGCGGAATTTGTCGGTTACGAAGATTTGATCAAGAAGGTGACCGGTGGGTTCTCCGACTTCGATGTCGCGGTTGCCACGCCCGCCGCCATGGCTGAAGTCAAAAAACTTGGCAAAGTCCTCGGGCCACGCGGTCTGATGCCCAATCCCAAAACCGGCACGGTCACGGATGACACGGCCAAAGCCATCAAGGAAGTCAAAGCCGGCCGGATTGAGTTCAAGCTGGACAAAAATGCCAATGTGGCCGTGCCCGTCGGCAAGTTTTCCTTCGACGAGACCGCATTGGTGGAGAACGGCAGCGCCGTCATCGACGCCGTCGTCAAAGCCCGCCCGGCCACGGCCAAGGGTTCCTTTGTCGAAACCATCACTCTCAGCGCCACCATGAGCCCCGGTGTGAGCGTTGATCCCGCCCCGTTCCTGAAAAACTAACTGCCCGCGCCATGAGACCCGAAAAAGCCACCATTGTTGCCGACGTTCAGGCCAAACTGAAGAAGTCGCCCTTCCTCCTCATTGCCGATTATTCCGGCATGCAGGTCAAACACTTCGAAGAGCTGCGCACCCGGCTAGCCGCAGCCGGCGCCGAGTGCCACGTCGTCAAAAATACTTTCGTCAAACGCGCGGTTAAGGAACTTGGCCTCCCTGAGTTGAACGGCGCCCTCAGCGGCCAGACCGCCATGATCACCGGGGAGAGCGACATTTGCGCTGCGGCCAAGGTGCTGAAGACCTTCGTTGCCGAGTTCGAAAAGCCGCCCATCCGGGCCGGCATCCTCGACAACGTCCTCCTGACTGCCGAGCAGATCAAGTCTCTCGCCGATCTGCCTTCCAAGGATGTGCTGCGAGCCAAGCTGCTCGGTCTGCTGCTCGCCCCGGCGACCAAACTCGTCCGCGTGCTCAACGAACCAGGTGCCAGCCTCGCTCGCATCCTCAAAGCCAAGGCCGAAGCTCAAGGCTAGAAATTCTCAAAGATTTTCCGGACGTAAGAAGCCACGCTCCGGGAGAAAACAAAAAACAACACAGGTTCCTCGTCGGGTCGGCGGCTGCCGGCCTCAAATGTCCTGGGGCTTCGGGACGCGACGACACCACACCAAAAATACAAAATGGCAGAAACACAAAACATCGTTGACCAACTCAGCGCCCTTACCGTCCTGGAAATCGCTGATCTGGTGAAACAACTCGAAGAAAAATGGGGCGTCAGTGCCGCCGCGCCTGTCGCAGTCGCCGCCGCACCCGCCGGGGGAGCCGCTCCCGCCGCCGAGGAGAAGACCTCCTTCGACGTCATCCTCACCGAAGCCGGTGGAAACAAAATCGCGGTCATCAAGGAAGTCCGCGCCGCCGTCTCCGGCCTGGGTCTGGCCGAGGCCAAAACCCTCGTCGAAAGCGCTCCCAAGGCGCTCAAAGAGGGCGTCACCAAGGAAGAAGCCGAAGAGATCAAAAAGAAGATCGAAGCGGCCGGCGCCAAGGTCGAAATCAAGTAATTCCTTTCCCTGCGCAATCGCGGGAACGCGGCCGAAAGTTTTTTAATTTTTGGCTTGCGTTCCCGGCGCAAGGGTTCAATATCAACAACCCGCCGCTTCTTACCCGCTATCTGCACCGTCTGGAAAAAAGTCACTAATTGCGTCCCCGCACGAGCCGGAAATCTCTTCCGGTTCGTGCGTGGGCGTTTTGCTTTTTTCGTGATCGGCCGCCAGCCCGCGAATTGAACGGCCCACATCCCGACAAATACTACCGCCATGTCTGAACGCATCTACTTCGGCAAACTGAAGGAAGCCATTGAGCCCCCGAACCTCATTGAACTCCAGATCAACTCCTACGACGAATTTTTCCAGAAGGACGTGGATCCCTCGAAACGCAAGAACGTGGGACTCCAGGCGGTGTTCCGGGAGTTTTTCCCCATCTTTGGTTTCGAAGAAAAGTCCAGCCTGGACTTTGTCAGTTATGACCTGGGTGAGCCGAAGATGTCCTCCATCGAGTGTCAGCGTGAGGGCCAGACCTTCAGCGCGCCCCTCTATGTGACCTTCCGTTACAAGGACGAACGGGCCACCAAGGAAGAGAAAGTTTACATGGGCGAGATTCCGCTCATGACCCCGCAGGGCACCTTTGTGGTCAACGGGGCGGAGCGCGTCGTGGTCAGCCAGCTTCACCGCTCGCCCGGCATTTGTTTTGAAAGCAGCGTTCACCTGAACGGAAAGTTGCTCCATGGCTTCCGCATTATCCCCGACCGCGGATCCTGGATCGAGGTCCAGTTCGACACCAGCGACCTCCTCTATGTTTACCTCGACCGCCGCAAACGCCGGCGGAAATTCCTCGCCACCACGTTCCTGCGCGCGTTGGGACATCCTTCCGACGAGGATATCATTAAACTGTTCTACGAGATCTCGACTCTCAAGTTGAGCGAAACGCTCGACGAAGAGGAAATCAGCACCAAGGTTCTGATCGAAGACATCCGGGACGGGGAAATCACCGTGGCGCGCGCCTTCGAACCGCTGAATGCGGCCACTGTCCGCCAACTCATTTCTCTGGGTCACAAACTGGTCAAGGTTGTGGATACCAAGGACGATGACACCATCATCAAATCCCTCAAAAAGGATCCCGCTCACGACGAGGAGGAGGCCCTCAAGGATATCTATCGGAAATTGCGTCCTGGCGATCCGCCGACCGTCCAGAATGCCCGCAGCATGCTCAAGCGTCTGTTTTTCGACGCCAAGCGTTATGATCTCGGTCGCGTCGGCCGCCATAAGATCAATCAAAAGCTCGGACTGAAAATCAGCGACGAGGAACGCATCCTGACCAAGGACGATTTCGTCGCCGCGATGAAATATCTGGTCGAACTTCGCAAGGGCGAGGGGATGACGGACGATATCGATCACCTCGGCAGCCGCCGTGTCCGCACCGTGGGCGAACTTCTCGCCAACCAGTGCCGCGTCGGTCTGGCCCGCACGGAGCGCCTGGTCCGCGAGCGCATGACCCTCTTTGATGTCGGGGTCGATCAGATCACACCGCAGAAGCTCATCAATCCGAAATCGCTCAGCGCCGTTGTGCGTGATTTCTTTGGGCGTTCGCAGCTGAGCCAGTTCATGGATCAGACGAATCCGTTGTCCGAACTGACCCACAAGCGGCGTCTGTCCGCCCTTGGGCCAGGAGGTCTGAGCCGTGACCGCGCGGGCTTCGAAGTCCGCGATGTGCATCCGTCGCACTACGGACGTATTTGTCCGATTGAAACACCGGAAGGTCCGAACATCGGCCTCATCAGTTCGCTCAGCACCTTTGCCCGCGTGAACGAATTCGGCTTCATCGAGACGCCGTATCGTAAAGTCATTAACGGAAAGGTCTCCGATCAGGTCGAATACCTGAGCGGCGATCGCGACGAGACTTTCTATATTGCCCAAGCCAATTCCACCCTCGACTCCCAGGGAAAATTCCTCAGTGAGACAGTGTCCTCGCGCTACCGCGGGGACTTCCTCGAAGTCGAACCCGAGAAGGTTCAATACATGGACGTCTCGCCCAAGCAGCTTGTCTCGGTCGCGGCCGGCTTGATTCCCTTCCTCGAGCATGACGATGCCAACCGCGCCCTCATGGGCTCGAACATGCAGCGCCAGGGTGTGCCGCTGCTCATTTCCGATTCGCCGCTTGTCGGCACCGGACTCGAAGCCCGCGTCGCCCAGGATTCCAAGGCCGTCATTTTGTCTGAAGCGGCTGGAAAGGTCGCTTCCGTCACGGGCAGCCACATCATTATCACCAAGAACGGGGAACTTCCCGAAGGCAAGAAGAAGGTCAAGACCGATGCCGCCAATGGCACGTGGGTTTACGAATTGCGCAAATTCATGCGCTCGAATGCCAGCACCTGCATCAATCAGAAGCCCATCGTGCACAAGGGCCAGCATGTGAAGAAAGGCGAAGTCATTGCCGACGGTCCCAACACCGAGAAAGGCGAACTCGCCCTCGGTCGCAACGTGCTCGTCGCCTTCATGCCCTGGAACGGATACAACTTCGAGGATGCCATCATGATTTCGGAGAGGGTCGTCAAGGAGGACATCTACACCTCCATCCACATTGACGAATTTGAGATCGGCGCCCGCGACACCAAACTCGGACCCGAGGAAATCACCCGGGATATCCCGAATGTCAGCGAGGAAGCCCTGCAAAACCTCGGCCCGGACGGTGTCATCCGCATCGGCGCCGAAGTCAAACCCGGCGACATCCTGGTCGGAAAAATCACGCCGAAGAGCGAAACCGAACTCGCTCCCGAGGAGCGCCTGCTGCGGGCCATCTTCGGTGAAAAGGCCGCCGACGTGAAAGACACGTCGCTCACGGTTCCTTCCGGCACTTACGGTATCATCATGGACGTCAAGGTCTCCTCCAAGAAGGAAGTGGCCCGCAGTAAGATGACTCCGGCCGAATCCAAGCGTCAGCAGAAGATGATTCTCGACGAGCACAAGAAGAAGAAAGACGACCTGCATGAGCAACTGACCGCGGCACTTTCGAACATCCTGCTCAACGAAAAAATCCCGCTCGATGTGGTCAATGCCCAAACCGGTGAAATTATCATCCCGGCCAATCGCAAGATCACCAAGCAACTCCTGCGCAAACTCGCGGCCGTTTACGACCACGTCGAAATCGATCCGAGCCCGATCCGCAACAAGATCCGCGAGATCATCGGCCAATACGAGCATCGCTTTGAAGACCTCGAACGCGAGAAGGATGAAAATCTCGGACGGGTGGAAAGCGGCGATGACGTCGATCCCGGCATCATCAAGCAGGTCAAGGTTTACATCGCCAGCAAGCGCAAGCTTTCCGTCGGGGACAAAATGGCCGGACGCCACGGGAACAAGGGTGTTGTGGCCAAGATCGTTCCCGAAGAAGACATGCCTTACCTCGCGGACGGCACTCCGGTGGACATCGTGCTCAACCCGCTCGGCGTGCCGAGCCGCATGAACGTCGGACAGGTTTTGGAAACCCACTTGGGCGTTGCCGCCAAAGCCCTGGGCTTCAAGGTCGCCACTCCCGTCTTTGATGGTATCTCCGAGGAAAAAATCCGCGAATACCTGCGTGAAGCCGGCACCAAGGAAAACTACACCTGGGTCAACGAAACCGGCAAATCGACTGTCTATGACGGCCGCACCGGAGACACCTTTGACCAGCAGGTCGTGGTCGGTTATATCTACATGCTCAAACTCGGCCATTTGGTCGCGGACAAGATCCACGCCCGCGCCGTCGGTCCTTACAGCCTTGTCACCCAACAGCCGCTGGGCGGCAAAGCCCAATACGGCGGACAGCGTTTCGGCGAGATGGAAGTCTGGGCGCTCGAAGCCTACGGTGCCGCTTACACCTTGCAGGAGCTTCTCACCGTCAAATCCGACGATGTCCAGGGACGCACCCGCATTTACGAATCCATCGTCAAGGGCGACAACTCGCTCGAGGCGGGAACCCCGGAATCGTTCAATGTTCTCATCAAGGAAATGAAGGGCCTCTGTCTCGACGTGCGCGTCGGTGGCAAGGAACCTTCGCTCACGGAATCCGCAGCCTGAAACACGAAGATAGCAACGAAGTAACCATCATAAGATCATGAAAGAAGTTAATATCGGAGAAATCTTCAGCGAACAAAAGCAGCCCGGATTCGATGAAGTGGCCATCACCGTGGCGGCACCGGATTCGGTCCGGAGCTGGAGCAAGGGGGAAGTCAAAAACCCTGAGACGATCAATTATCGCACCTTCAAGCCTGAAAAAGGCGGATTGTTCTGCGAGCGTATTTTCGGGCCGACCCGCGATTGGGAATGTTCGTGCGGAAAATACAAGCGCATCAAGCACAAGGGCGTCGTTTGTGACCGTTGCGGCGTTGAAGTCACCCTGAGCCGCGTCCGCCGCGAGCGCATGGGTCACATCGATCTGGCCGTACCGGTTTCGCATATCTGGTTCTATAAATGCATGCCTTCGCGCATCGGTCTCATGCTCGACATGACCAGCCGCGCCCTCGAGCGCGTCATCTACTACGAAGACTACATCGTCATTGATCCGGGCAATACGCCGTTGCAAAAATGCCAACTTCTGAACGAAGGCGAATTCCGCGAGGCCGAGGATCAGTATAACGATGCGTTCACCGCCGGCATGGGCGCCGAGGCCATCCAGAAACTTCTGGAGAAGACCGATTTGCAGGTTCTCAACGATGAGATCGAGCAGCAGATGGAATCCACCCGCAGCAAGCAGCTCCGCAAGAAGTTGGCCAAGCGGCTCAAGCTCGTCCAGGGCTTCATGCACTCGAAGACCCGTCCGGAGTGGATGATCATCAATGTCCTGCCCGTCATTCCGCCGGACCTGCGTCCTCTCGTTCCGCTCGAAGGCGGACGGTTTGCGACGTCGGATCTGAACGATCTCTACCGCCGCGTCATCAACCGCAACAACCGTCTCAAGACCCTGTTGCAGCTCAAGACGCCGGAAGTTATCATCCGCAACGAAAAGCGCATGCTGCAGGAAGCGGTGGACGCCCTCTTCGACAACGGCCGCCATGGCCGCGCCGTCACCGGGGCCGCCAATCGCCCGCTCAAATCCCTCAGCGACATGCTGAAGGGCAAGGGGGGTCGTTTCCGTCAGAACCTTCTCGGCAAGCGCGTCGATTACTCCGGTCGTTCGGTCATCGTCATCGGACCCGAACTCAAGCTCAACCAGTGCGGGCTGCCCAAAAAGATGGCGCTCGTGCTTTTCGAGCCCTTCATCATCCGCCGCCTCAAGGAACTGGGCCACGTGCATACCGTGCGCAGTGCCAAGAAGCTCATCGAGCGTCAGACGCCTGAGGTTTGGGATATCCTCGACGAAGTCACCAAGGGCCACCCGGTTCTCTTGAACCGTGCTCCGACCTTGCACCGTCTTTCGATCCAGGCTTTCGAGCCGTTGTTGATTGAGGGCGAGGCCATTCGCATTCACCCGCTCGTGTGCACCGCTTATAATGCGGACTTTGACGGGGACCAGATGGCCGTCCACGTTCCGCTCTCAGTGGAAGCGCAGATGGAAGCCCGCATGCTCATGCTGGCCCCGAACAACATCTTTTCGCCGTCCAGCGGCAAGCCGGTCACCACGCCGTCTCAGGATATTCCGTTGGGCTGCTACTATCTCACCCAGGCTCCGCGGGGCGATGACGCCAAAAAAGACATCCGCCTTCCCCTTTTCGCCGAGTCCTCCGAGGTTGAACTGGCGATCGGAGAGCACGCCGTTCGTACCCATACCCGTATCCGGTATAAGAACCCGGATTTTGGCAAGGACACGGTCTATGGGAACAAGGAGCTCAAAATCCTTGAAACCACTGCCGGCCGCGTGATTTTCAATCAGATCTGGCCCGACGAACTCGGGTTTTACAACAAGGTCTGCGGCAAGAAGCAATTGTCCGACATCATCTGGCGCTGTTACAAGGCGGTCGGCCAGCAAAAGACTGTCGAAACCCTGGACCGGCTCAAGGAGATGGGCTTCAGCGCCGCCACTAAGGCTGGCATTTCCATCGGAATCACCGACATGATGATTCCCAAGGAAAAGGCCGGACAGCTCGAGAAGGCCTACAAGGAAATCGGCGAGGTCGAGAAGCAATACCGCCGCGGTATCATCACGGACGGCGAGCGGAAAAACAAGGTGCAGGACATCTGGACGCACACTGGGGAAGAACTCGCCAACGCCCTCTTCCGCACCCTTGAGCACAACGACGGCAAGCGCGAAATGAATCCCGTCTTTATGATGGTCGATTCCGGCGCCCGTGGCAACCGCACCCAGGTCAAGCAGTTGGCCGGCATGCGCGGTCTCATGGCCAAGCCATCCGGTGAAATCATCGAACGTCCGATCATCTCGAACTTCCGCGAAGGTCTGACGGTGTTGGAATACTTCATCTCGACTCACGGGGCCCGCAAGGGTCTGGCCGACACCGCGCTGAAGACCGCCGACTCCGGTTACCTCACCCGCAAGCTGGTTGATGCGGCCCAGGACGTCATCATCACCAAGGATGATTGCGGCACGATCAACGGCATCCCGGTTCGCCCCATCTACGAGGGCGACGAAGAAGTGGTCAGCCTCGCCACCCGCATTGTCGGTCGCACCACCTGCGAAACGATCAAGGATCCCATCACGGGCAAACCCCTGGTCAAGGCCGGTCAGATCATCAACGAGGAAACCGCAGCTGCGCTGGAAAAGATCGGTCTCGAGCAGTTGAAGATCCGCTCCGCCCTCACTTGCGAATCCAAGCAAGGCATCTGCGTCAAATGCTACGGACTCAGCCTTTCCACCGGACTTCCCGTCAAACACGGTGAAGCGGTCGGCATCATTGCCGCCCAGTCCATCGGCGAACCTGGCACCCAGCTCACCATGCGAACCTTCCACGTCGGCGGCACCGCCAGCCAGACGTTCAAGCAGCCGATCATCAAGGCCAAGAACGACGGGACCGTTCGTTTCAATGACCTCAAAGTCGTCGAAAGCACGGACAACAACTACGTCGTTCTTAACAAAAACGGATCGGTCAGCCTCCACGCCAAAGACGGTCGTGAACTAGAAAGCTACAATATTGTCATTGGTTCCATCATCGCGATCGCCGACGGCGGCACGGTGAAAAAAGGTGAGACCTTCATCCAATGGGATCCTTACAATGTTCCGATCATCACCGAGAAGGCTGGCCGCGTTGAATTCCGCGACATGATTCCCGGTGTCACCATCCGCAAGGAAGTGGACGAAGCCACCGGAGTCATGGGCACCGTGGTCATCGAGCACAAGGAGGATTTGCACCCGCAGATCGTCATTATGGATCCCGACAAGCGTTTAGTCACAGAAAAAGGAGACACGGGATTTGACAATGGCCCAATATCGGAAACGGATGTGCAAAAGTTTCTTCGCAAAAATAAAGAAATCGAGGCGAAGAATAGAGAAAATGAAGAGAAGCCGCACGCTGGCAAAAAAGAGGACAGGTTAAAGATTGGCAGAATAGAGTCAATTCCGCTCGCTAGCTATTCGATTCCCGCAGGAGCCCACATCGAAGGCATGGAAGGTAAGGAAGGTAAGGAAAGTAAGAAAATCGAGGAGGGTTCAAAAGTTCCGGCCGGCACCCGTCTGGCCCGAACCCCGCGCAAGATCGCCAAAACCAAGGACATCACCGGCGGACTGCCGCGTGTGGCCGAACTTTTCGAGGCGCGCCGTCCGAAGGACGCCGCCGAGATCGCCAAGATTGATGGCGTCGTCGACATCGGCGGCACCGTGCGTGGCAAACGCCGCCTCATCGTCAAGGATGCGGATTCCACCGCTGAGGAAGAACACCTCATTCCTCTGTCCAAGCACATCATCGTCTTCAAGGGCGATCTGGTGAAAAAGGGCCAGCAACTGACCGAAGGACCAGTAGTTCCGCACGAGATTCTGGAGATTTGCGGACCTCAAGAATTGCAGGAACATCTCCTCAATGAAGTGCAGGAGGTCTATCGTTTGCAGGGCGTTGAAATCAACGACAAGCACATCGAGATCATCGTGCGCCAGATGCTGCGCAAGGTAAAAATCACCGATCCCGGCGACACCACCATGCTCTGGGGTGACCAGGTTGACCGCTTTTCCTTCGAGACGGAAAATGAAGCCGTGGTCGAGAAGGGCGGAAAACCCGCCGAGGCGACCCCGGTGTTGCTCGGCATCACCAAGGCCTCGCTTGAGACCGAAAGCTTCATCTCGGCCGCCTCGTTCCAGGACACCACCCGTGTTCTGACCGAAGCTGCCACCCTTGGCAAAGTGGACCGCCTGCGCGGTTTCAAAGAAAATGTCATCATGGGTCATCTCATTCCCGCCGGTACCGGATTCCCGACCAACCGCGACATTGAGATCGTCCACATCGGCGACGCCCTCCCCGCCGCCGAAGAACCGCAAAAAGCCGCCAGCTAGAAACTCTCCATGTCCGAATCATCACCAAACGTTGCAATCATGACCGAACTCCTCGAAGCCGGGGTCCATTACGGACACCAAACCAAGCGGTGGAATCCCAAGATGAAGGATTACATCCTCGAGGAAAAAAACTCCATCTACATCATCAACCTCGCCATCACCGTTGATCAGCTCGCCCACGCGGCGTCTTACCTCGGTGAGGTGGTCAAGGGTGGGGGCAAGATCCTCTTCGTTGGCACCAAGAAGCAGGCGCAGGAAGCCGTCAAGGAAGCCGCCGAGGCGACCGGGCAGTTCTTCGTCAACCAGCGCTGGCTGGGGGGAACGCTCACCAATCTGCAAACCATCCGCCGCAGCGTGGCCCGCTTCCGCGAATTTCAGGAGTTGGAAAAATCCCCCGCTTTTGGCCGCCTGAACAAGGCCGAGGCCTCCGCGCTCCGCCGCGAAGCCGTCAAGCTTCATCACAACCTTGAAGGCGTCCTGAACATGGACAAGCTGCCCGATGCCATTCTCATCATCGACACGAATCGCGAGGAGATTGCCGTGGCCGAGGCCGCGCGTCTAAAGATTCCCGTGGTCGCCATTGTGGATACGAACTGCGACCCCGATCGCATCAGCTATCCGATTGCCGGCAACGACGATGCCATCCGCTCGATCCGCGTGATCCTGCAGAAGATCGTGAATGCCATCGTGCAAGCCCAGGGAGTGCGCGGAAAAATCGCCGCTCCCAGCGAACTCGAAGCCGTTTCGGAATAGTTGGTTGGTGAGGGTTGTTTTTGAGAGGCGAAAGCTTCCTCTTTCCATCCTATCAACAATCAACCCTCAACCCTCAACTTACTTCAAATAAATGTCCGATATCACGCCCTCACTCGTCAAGGAACTCCGCGAAAAAACCAACGCGGGAATGATGGATTGCAAGCGCGCGCTCGTTGAGGCCGCCGGTGATCTGGCCAAGGCTGAGGAAATCCTGCGCAAGAAAGGCATCGCCAGCGCCGGGAAAAAATCCTCCCGCGTGGCCAAGGAGGGCATCGTGGCCTCCTACATCCATCTGCAAGGGAAAGTCGGCGTATTGGTCGAGATCAACTGCGAGACGGACTTTGTGGCCAAGAACGAAATCTTCCGCGAATTCGTCAAAGATATCACCCTGCACATCGCCGCTGCGCATCCGCTTTACGTCTCGCGTGAACTCGTTCCCGACAACCTCATCCACGCTGAACGCGAAATTTTTGCCGCCCAAGTGGCGAACAAGCCGGCCAACATCGTGGACAAGATCGTCGATGGAAAGATCGACAAGTTCTATAGCACGGTGTGTTTGCTGGAGCAGGCTTTCATCAAAAATCCTGATCTCAGCATCAAGGATTTGGTGAACTCGAAGATTGCGGAACTCGGCGAGAATATCGTGATCCGCCGCTTCACCCGCTACATGATCGGCGAGGATCTCGGGGAGCGATAAGCGTGCTCCGTGCCGGCCAGGGGGCCGGGACCGCCGCTTTCGCAGACACCCAATCTGGCGCTCTGTGATTCTCATCAGCGCTTGCCTGCCTCTCCGGGTCAGACCGCCGGTTTGAATTCCTCGAGAGCAACGGGACGACAGACCGCATTCACCGGCCAGAGATTTCTCTGCGGGGTGCCGTCGAGAGGAACGGGTAGCGGGCGAGTTCGTCGATTTCACGCTGGAGGCGGGTGATGTCCACCTTGCTCATGGCTAGGCGGGGCGATTGACGTTCTTGTAGCACAGGTAGCTGGCGGGCATGTCGCCCATGGCCACGAACCATTGCGGGCAATAGGGAGTCATCCAGATCACGTCGCCCTCTTTCACCGGGTAATAGTTTTCTTCCAGTCGGTAAACGCCCTGACCCCGAGCATGAGCAGTCCGTGCTCCATGATGTGCGTCTCGACGAAAGGAAGAGTGGCGCCCGGTTCGTAGGTGAAAATATTGAGAGCCAGGTCGTAGCGGAAATCCTCCGGCAGCAGGGTTTTCCGCAGGGCCCGCGGGTTTCCGAGGAACGGTTTTCCCTTCACTGTTTTGGCGTCGCCGAAAAGCGCCGCGGGAGCTTTGCTGCCCTCCAGGGGTTCGAAGACCTTGCGGAAACAGGTTACGGCCGTTCCGGATCGGGCCGAGGAAAATTCCAACGCATGGCCAGCCGGGCAAAAGGCATAGCCGCCGGGACCGAAGATCCGGGTTTCCGGGCCGATGCGAACCTTGCAGGCGCCGGCCTGGACAGAGAGGGTCGTCTCGATCCCATCAGCCGGCAGCAGGGCCGATCCGTGCGCGGAAAAACGAATGAGCAACTGCGTGAGGTTGGCCCCCATGGCCGGGGAGATGAGAAAGTAGGGAGTTGCCTTGGAGAAACCCGGCAGCGCACCGGGCACATGGCCGTCGTCAGCGATCAAGGCATGGCGGGCGGCAACCCGTGTGCGGGTGTCCCCGAATAGTGCGCCATCCCTTTCTCTCCATCATAAATCCCTCATTCCGTCACGCCTCCAAGGTCATCTTGCGAAAGTTTCAAGCAGGCACTGCGGACGGCGGGGCTTTTCTGGCGAACTGGAGTTCGTGCAGGTGGCTGTAGATTCCGCGCTGTTGCAGGAGTTCGTCATGGCGGCCCTGCTCGGCGATGAGGCCTTCCTTGAGCACGAGGATTTTGTTGGCGTTGATGATGGTGGAGAGGCGGTGCGCGATGACAATACAGGTGCGACGCGCCATCAGGTGGTCGAGCGCTTCCTGAACCAGGCGCTCGGACTCCGTGTCCAGGGCGGAGGTGGCTTCGTCGAGAATGAGGATGCGCGGATTCTTCAAAATGACCCGCGCGATGGCGACCCGTTGGCGTTGTCCGCCGGAGAGTTGCACGCCGCGCTCACCCAGCCAGGTTCCATAACCAAGGGACAGACCGCTGATAAATTCATGGGCATTGGCCGCCCTGGCTGCGGCGATGACTTCCTCATGGCTCGCGCCGGGGCGTCCGTATTTGATGTTTTCTGCGATGGTGCCGGAGAACAAAATATTGTCCTGCATGACGATGCCGACCTGGCGGCGCAGGGACTGCACGTTGAATTCGCGGATGTCGCGTCCATCGACCAGAATCCGTCCCGCGGTGGGATCATAAAACCGCGCCAGCAGGGTGATGACCGTCGTCTTACCCGAACCACTCGGGCCCACCAGCGCGTAGGTCTCACCCGCTGGCACGTCGAAATTGATATGGCTCAGCGTGGTGTGTTGGGGACGGTAGCCGAAGGAGACATCCGCGAAGGTGACCCGGCCCTCGACCTCCGGCAGTTGCGGGAGTTGCTCGTTTTCCGGGATGTGTGGCTGGGTGTCGAGCAGGGTGAAGATTTGTTCCAGCGAGGTGGCGGCCTGCTGCATCACGGCGTTCGATTCCACGATGCGGATGACGGGCGTGTAGAGCAAGCCGATGAAAAACAGAAACGAAGTCAGTTCTCCGACGGTGAAATCCTTCGTGTGCATGACCAGATAGGATCCGTATCCGAGCACCACAAAAATCCCGATGCCGGAGAGAAAATCGGCCCCCACGCTCAGCAGAGAATTCCGCCAGACCACGCGGGTGTAATTGAGATAATCCGCCTCGATGCGCTGGCGGAAGACCTCCACCTCCGACTGCTCGGTGGCAAAGGCGCGGACCAACCGGGTGCTGGCGATGCGCTCATGCAGGAAACTCAGCACACGGTCCCAATTGCGCCGGTGGCGTCGGCTTTCAATGCGCAGGCGGCGTTTGTGCCAGAAATAATTCACCAGCAAGAGCGGCAGAATGGCGTAGGTCAGGATGGCCAACTGCCAGTTGGCACTGAGCAGAATGAAAAGTACCGCCACGAGGGTCACGACATCTCCCAGGAGGTTGACCGAGGCCCCGGTGACCAGACTGTGAAACGCGCCGGTGTCCTGACTGATCCGGGAGACGATTTTCCCCGTGTGGCGGGCGTCGTAAAAGCGGAGGGAAAGGTTTTGCAGGTGGCGGAAAATATTCACCCGCATGTCGCAGGTCACCCGCATGCCGGTGCGCTGGATGAGGAAATTACGGGTCAGGAGCGTGGCACTGCGGCCGATGACGGAGAACAGAAAAATTCCCAACAGCCAAAGAGTCTTGTTCCAGGAATCCCTGGCGGCTGCTTCGTCCACGATCATTCCAATCAGTTTCGGCCGGATCAGTTCAAAGCCTGTCACCAGCAAAATGAGAAAGAAGATCAGGACCAGCTTCTGCCAGTAAACCAGCAGGTAGGGGATGAACCGCTTGAGCGTCGGCCAGATATCCGAGCCGGACTTGTCAGATGACATCGATGAGAAACACCTCGCTCCTCAAGTGAATCAGATTGCCCGTCCCCGCAAGGAAATTCCGGAAAATTCAGTGAATCTCCTCATCGCGGTGCCGCTGGAGAAGGGAAATGGCAAGAATCAGGGCGAAGGAAATGACGAGGAGAACCAGCGCGATGCTGTGGGCCTGGGCGTAGTTGAGCTTCTGCACCTCATCGTAGAGTTGAATCGAGGCCACCTTCGTCACCCCGGGGATGGCTCCGCCCAACATCAGAACGACGCCAAATTCCCCCACGGTATGGGCAAAACTCAGGATGATCCCCGTCCCGATCCCCCGCCGGGCAATGGGCAGGCTGATGTGCCAGAAGATCTGCCCCCAATTGGCCCCGGAAATGCGGGCGGCTTCGATCAGGGTGGGGGGGATGGCCTTGAGGGCGGATTGAAAGGGCTGAACCGCGAAAGGAAGACTGTAAATGACCGAGCCGATGACGAGTCCGGTGAAGCTGAAGGCGAGGGTGTGACCGGTCAGTCCGACCCAGGCGGCCCCGAGGGGATTCTGCGGAGCGAAGAAAATCAGGAGGTAAAATCCGATCACCGTTGGCGGCAGGACGATCGGCAGCGTCACCAGCGTTTCGAGAAAAATGATCCCCCTTCCACGGGAGGTATTCAACCAGTGGGCCAGGGGAAGTCCGATCAGTACCAGGAGAATGGTGGTCACCGTGGCCAGCCTGAAAGTGAGCAAAACAGACTGCCAGATCTCCGGAGAAAAAGCCATGTCGGGGAAAACTCTACTGCGGCAGGCGGAAACCAAAGCGGTCAAAGATTTCCCTGGCCTTGGCGGAACGCAGAAACGCGATATAGAGCGCGGAGGCCGGATTGTCCTGCCCCCTGCGGGTCACCACGGCGGCCTGTTCGAGGCGCGGATAACTCTCTCCGGGAATCTCGACCCAGCGTCCGACCTTGGCCAGCTTGGGCGACAGCACGAGGGCCAGAGCGACGATTCCGGCATCGGCATTGCCGGTCTCAATGAACTGGGCCGTTTGCGCGATGTTTTCCCCGTAGACGACTTTGGGTTCCACCTGATCCCACATTTTGAAGTATTGCAGCGCGGCCTTGGCGGCGCGGCCGTAGGGCGCGTGGTCGGGATTGGCAATGGCGATCTTCTTGATGGCGGCGTTGGACAGCGATGTGAGGCCGGAGGATATGTCGGTCTTTTCGCCCGTGGCCCAAACGACAAGGCGGCCGACGGCGTAGCGACTAAGGGATTCCTCATCGGCCAGACCCGCCTTGATCACGGCTTCAGGATAACTCACATCGGCCGAAAGAAAAACATCGAACGGCGCACCGTTCTTGATCTGGGCGAAAAAATTCCCCGACGAGCCGGTGGACGTCTTAAGGTCGATAGCGGGATGCTCCTTTTCGAATGCGGCATGGAGTTCCTCCAGGCAGTAAACGAGGTCCGAGGCCGCCGCGACGGAGAGTTCGCCGGCCCGCAGGTCGCCGGCGAAAGCGGCCAGCAAAATGAGAAGGAGACGCATGGGAATCCGTTATCTCATGACGGATATAACGCAAAGCCGAAAACAGCGATCAGGCGGCTTTGAGCAGAGCTTTCAGCCGTTTCCAGGAAGGGGCCATGGCGGGGCAAGCCCTGGCCTCCATTTCCGCATAGAGGTCCAGCACGCGGTTCCCCTGGGGAGTGAGAATCGCCCCGCCTCGACCGGATCTGCCGCGTTCCGCGATGATCAGAGGATGGTGGAACGAGCGGTTCATGGTTTGCACCAGCAGCCAGGCTTTCCTGCACGACATCTTCATGCGGCGGGCCGCCTTACTCAGGCTGCCGGTTTCCGCCACCGAGCGGAGCAGCTCGGCTTTGCCGGGTCCGAGGGTGATTTCCTCCCCGGCGTAAACGCGGATGCGCGGACTGCGCGCAGGAATTTTGCGGGCTTACTCATGGGAGGGGCGCAGAAAAACGCCCCGGGTGGTCGTTCGGACGATCTCGCCGCGCTGGACAAGAAATTTGCCCCGGCGGATGACATCAATCACGTGGCAGCCCGAGCGGTGATTTTCGTACAAGCTCATGGGATGTTTGGTCAGAAGAGTTTTTCCCTCAATCGGGGTGGCATTGCGGAAATCCACCAAGGCGAAATCGGCGTCGAACCCGACGGCAATCCGACCTTTGCGTTTTCCCAATCCGAAGCGCGAGGCCGGATTGGCCGCCAGCCAGCCAGCGGCCCGGGCAAATTGCTGCGGGGCCCTGCGGCGGAGTTCACCGAGGAAGGCGGGGAAGGCATGCTGGCATCCGGAAATCCCGCCCCAGATTTGGAAAAAATCCTCCCCGGTCCTCATCTCCGGCGGGGCGGGGGAGTGATCGGAGCCGATGGTGTCCACTTGACCGGCCAGCAGGGCTCTCCACAGGGCCTCGACATCTTCCTGCGCGCGCAAAGGCGGGGCACATTTGGCCCGCGCCCCGATGCGGACGGCATCATCGGCGTTGAAGAGCAAATAGTGCGGACACGTTTCCGCACTCACATCGACTCCGGCCGTTCGCGCTTGAGCGATCACGGCCAGACCTTCGGCGCAACTGACGTGCACCACATGCAACCTGGCTCCGGTTTCCCCGGCGATTTCACAAGCCATGCGGATGGCGGCTACCTCGGCCTCCTTGGGTCGGCTGTTCAGAAAGGCGCGCATGGACGTGTCATTGGCATTTCTGATCACGCCAGCCAGCATCTCTGGAGACTCGGCGTGGACCGCCACCGGGAGGTTCCACCGTTTGGCCCGGGACATGCCCTCGCGCAGGGTGGCCGCATCCGTCGCCGGAAACTCCGTCATGCCGCTCTTGCACAGAAACGCCTTGAAACCCACCGCCCCGGCTTCCGCCATCTCATCGATGGCGTCGGCGTGGCCGGGACACAATCCGCCCCAGAGCGCGAAATCGAGCAGTGATTTTTCCTCTGCGAGTCGCCGCTTGCGATTGAGTTCCTCGGCGTTGAGGACCGGGGGATCGGAATTCAGCGGCATGTCGAAGAAGCAGGTTCCTCCGCCTGCAGCCAGAGCGGTGGAGCCGGTGGCCAGACCTTCCCAGTGTTCCCGCCCGGGTTCGTTGAAATGCACGTGGGCGTCGATGAAGCCGGGGAAAACGAAGGCTCCGCACACATCGAGGTCCATGGCGGACACATCGGAAATGGAGGGGCCGACTTCCGTAATGACCCCGTCCTCGACGGCGATCTCGCCCCGCCAGATACCGGTGTCGTTGACCAATTGGGCGTTGCGGAGGATCAGGGTGTTCATGCCACGGGAAAGCCTGAGAGAAAATCGGTCAGCACATCAATGGCAAGTCCGATGTCCTCCGGCGCAGCGTATTCGTCGGGGTGGTGACTCCGGCCCTCGCGGCAGCGGACAAAAAGCAGCGCGACTTCAGTCACCCCGGCCAGGGCCACGGCATCGTGGCCCGCCCCGCTGACCAGTTGCGGGCAGGTGCCCTGCCGGGCGGAGACGCGTTCGGCCAGGGTGAAGTTGACCCGGCCGGGAATGACATTGCTGGCGGCGGAGGGAATAGGCAATTCGCCCACGGTGGCGACGAGGCCGTCCTCCGTCACGGCCCGTTCTTCGATCACGCGCATGCATTCCGCCGCGCCAGTCAGGGCATCGCGGCGCATGCTCATCGGCGTGGTTCTGGCATGCCCGGCTTGGCCTGCCAGAAAATCCGCGCGCGGGTCTGGCCGGCAATGGCCGTGACCACGCCCAGGGCCAGATTCGCGGTTTCCAAAACCGGCCGCTGTTCAATATGTGCTTCGACATAGCCCAGCGGATTTCGAATCGGGGGTGGGGGAGCGAACGCCGGACGATGTTTGGCGATGGCTTCGCTGACTGCGATGCCGCTGGCATCTTTCGCGGCGAGTTCCACGGACCCGAGATTTCCGGTGTAATGGCGGCTGCCCAGATAAGTGGTTTGAAAACGCACGCCTTCCGCGTCGGAAAATCCGACGATCTCAAGATGGTGCGGCAGTGGCATCCCGCGCCGCCGGATTTCTGCAACCGCGAGTATTCCGGCCACCACGCCCAGCGGACCGTCGAACTTCCCCGCGTTGCGCACGGTGTCGAGATGGGACCCGCCAATGACGGTGCCGGCTGTGGGATTTCCGCAGTCAAGCCGTCCAATCAGATTTCCGGCCTGATCTTCGTAAACTTCCAGACTGGCCACCCGCATCCAGCCGGCGACTAGTTCTTTTGCGCGACCCAGAGCGGGGGAGAGAAATGTGCGGGTTAACTGCGGCGGCTCATCGCTGATGGCCCCGAGTTCATCGAGCCAGACAGCCGCTTGGTTTTTAACTTCCACGATAGGTGCTGTAGGACCAGGGCGAGCAGAGAAGCGGAACGTGATAGTGGGCGTCCGGGTCGTCCACGCGAAATCGCACCGGGACGGTGTCGAGAAATCCACTCTGAAAATAGTCTCCCACCGCAAAGGTCAACTCAGAGAGTCCGGTTGACAACGCGCCATCGGAAAGCAGTGGCTGATCGGTGCGTCCGTCGGCATTGGTGACGGTGCGGGTAAGAAAGGACTTCGCGCCCGATTCGAACCGGTGCAGTTCGATGACAATCCCCGCCCCCGGCTTTCCGGAGGCCGTATCGAGAACGTGGGTGGTGATTTTTCCCGCCATGTCAGTCCTCCACGATATCAGCCAATCGCAATCGTGCGATCTGGAATATCTCCCCGAGGGCCGTTTCGGCCTCCTTCTCCGGGGAGTTCTTCACCCGCGCCTCCATGGCAGACCGGATTGTCTCCACATTGTTCAAGCGAGCGCAGATGATGAAGGGAAACCCGAACCGGGCGCGATACTCGGAATTCAGCGTGCCGATCTTTTCCAAGGTGGCCCGATCGCTCCGGGCGAGTCCGGCCGCTTCTTGTTCGCGGGCGGATTCCGCCGTGAGCAAACCCTGCCTGGCCAGCCGCCCCGCCAGATCGGGATGGGCGTTGATGAGCGCGAGTTGCTTTTCCCGGCCGGCCGCGACGACGAGATCCGTCACGGCCGCGTGCAGGTCTTCCACGCTGGCGAAGGGCCGGCGTCCCGCGGCGGTTTCCGCGATCCAGGGTGAGTGTTCGAAAATACCCCCCAGCAATTCGACGAAGGCCGGCCGCGACAAGGCATTCACGTCGCGGATGCCGCATTTTCTGCTGGTGATGGCTGACATGCCGGGTGCATCGTGATGGCGCAGTCGGGGCGCGGTTGTCCAGTGCTTTGACAGGCGGCGCAGGAAAATGAGCAAACTGGAATTCAATCATTACGGCAAACACATGGTGCGTCTGCTCCGTGTGAACAAAAACGGCCCCGCCCACGAAGTCTCCGAATGGGAGGCCGATGTCCTGCTTGAAGGGGACCTGGCCGGGTCCTATTTGAGCGAAGACAATTCCAGTGTTGTGCCCACGGACACCGTGAAAAACGCCGTCCTGGCCCTCGCGCACGACAGGGAGGACGCCACGCGCGATGCCTTTGCCCTGGCCCTGGCTTCGCATTTCATCGAAGGCTATTCCCATCTCACCGCCGCGGATGGGGAGGTGCGGGAAAAACTCTGGACCCGCCTGGCCCCCGCGGGAAATCCGCATCCGCACGCGTTCGTGCGTGAGGCCAACGGCCAGCCTTTCAGTTTTGTCCGGGTCGAACGCAGAAAACCCGTCCGGCGTGCCGCCGGCATCCACTATCTCAACATCGACCTGACGAAGGTTGGGCGTCCCGCTGGACAAAAAAAAGTGTTCCTGCCGACCAGCGATCCCTTCGGCTCCATCGAGGCCGTGGTGGCGCGTTAGCGGCCATGCTGCCGGAGATTCACACCGCCATCCCCGGTCCGCGCTCACGCGAACTGGCGGGGAAGCTCGCGAAATACGAAGTGCGCGAGGTGACCTTCCTATCGGACGATTTCCCGATTTTCTGGGAACGCGCCGAGGGCACGAATGTCTGGGATGTGGACGGAAACCGCTTCCTTGATTTCACCTCCGCCTTTGCCGTAAGCGGACTGGGCCATTCCTCGCCGGTCGTGCGCAAACCCTTGCTGGAACAAGCTGGCAAGCTGCTGCACGCCATGGGCGACGTGCATCCGGCCGGAGTGAAAGCCGATTTGTGTGAAGCCCTGAGCCGCGTGACCTTCGAGCGCTGGAACGCGGGCACGGGCAAGACGATCCTCTGCAACTCCGGGTCCGAAGCGGTGGAAGCCGCGCTGAAAACGTCGCTTTTGCATAGCGGCAAGCCCGGGGTGATTTATTTTTCGGGAGCTTATCACGGCCTCGGCTACGGCGCGCTGGAGGCGGGCGGCCTGCCCTACTTCCGCGATCCCTTCCGTTCCCAACTGGCCAAGTGGGGCGTGCAGGTGCCGTATCCGTCCTGCTACCGGTGTCCGTGCGGACGCAAGGAAGGTTTCCGGCTGGAGGGCGAGCCATTTCCGAACTGCGCCACGACTTGCCTGGAAGAAATCAGCGCGCAAATTCTGGCGGCGATCCGGCAGCGGGAGATCGGCTGCATCATTGTCGAGCCCATTCAAGGGCGCGGCGGCGAGGTTGTCCCTCCGCGGGATTTCCTCACCATGCTGCGGCGGATCTGCGATGCGGAAAAAGTGCTGCTCGTGCTGGACGAGATTTACACCGGCTTCAATCGCACCGGAAAACTCTTCGCCTGCGAGCATTTCGACGTGATCCCCGACATCATCTGTCTGGGCAAAGCCCTCACCGGCGGCTTTCCGCTGGCGGCCTGCGTGGGACGGGCTGACATCATGGACGCCTGGCCCGCTTCACAGGGCGAGGCCTTGCACACCAGCACCATGCTGGGCAACCCCCTCGGTTGTGCCATGGCGGTTGCCGCCATCGCCGAACACTCGAAAAATGAAACCCAAGCACAAGCCCAGGAAGCCGGAAGACGCTTGAAGACTGCCCTCGGCGGCCTGCGTTCGCCTTTCATCGGCGACGTGCGTGGAGCGGGGACAATGCTCGGGGTGGAATTGGTGAAGGGAGACGGCGCACCATTCGGGAAACTGGCCGGTGCCATCATGGTGCGCGGCTTGCAGGAGGGACTCATCCTGCTGGGCGGCGGGCCGGATGGAAACGTGCTGTCGTTTTCTCCACCGTTTGCGATTTCCGATGCAGAGGTGGCTTATCTGACGGGAAAACTGCAGGCCTACTTCGAGCAATTGCCGCAGACGCTTGCGTAAAGAAGTGTAGTCGCGGCACTCCGTTGCCGTGCGGGAAGGAGCGCCCCAGCAGAGTGGGGCGGCTACAGTTTGTCCAATCTAGCGCAGCAGCGGGGCATAGGTGCCGATGATGTTGGTGTCGCCGGTTTGCTTGGGGAGAAGGATCGCGCCGTCGCCGCCTTGGCGGAAGACGACGAAGCCTTTGTTGCCGTAGGGCTTGGCGGAGGATTCAAGGGGAAGGCCGCCGGTGGGGGTGTTGGTGAAGTTGGCGGTGGTGAGGAAGACGGTGTGGCTGTCGGAGTTTTTGCTCACGCCATAGGCGAGCACTGCGGTATCTTGGATGGTGGGCACGGTTCCCAATGGAACAACCTTTCCCGCAGCGGAGAGCAATTTACAGAGATCGTTAGTGGTGAGGTAGTCGGGAACCAGAAGCTTGGTCCAATTGGAAAAAGTTCCGCCAGTGTCGCCGGGCCAGCCGAGGTTGGTGTCCTTGGTGGGTTTCCCGTCCAAGGCCATTTGCTGGGTAGCGAGATGGAGTTGCTTCATGTTGCTGAGGGCTTGGGTCATTTGACCTCTCGTCAACCCGACATGGATTTGGGGCCGGGCCATGAGAAAGATGACAATGACGAGAACGACGATGATCTCGGTCAAAGTGAACGCGGAGTTGCCGGCGGGCTTGATGCTCACGGGAGGAGCTTCGTCTTTTCGTGAGGAGAGGGGAAGAAAGAAGGGGAGACCGGAAAAATTCTTCAACTTACACTTAAACCTGAACGTGAACTTAAACTCTGAATTCCACGACCCGAAAGAGAGGAGTTTAGGTATAGGTGTAAGTTTTCAAGAAGCATCCTATGGCTTCTCCGCCAGCCGGTAGAGCATTTCGCCGGCTTTGGGGACATACAAAATTCCCTCGTCTTCGCGGTTGGCGAAATCCGCCGGGTTGATGCTGGCCGGGTCGCGGTAGCCGAGGTTGATCTCGTGGCAGATAGACTCGGGGATGCTGGTGGCGAGGGTGACCTGGACGCGGCATTTCTCCACGCCATCTTCATAGGTGCCGACGCCGCGGACGTGGGTGGAGTGGGCCAGGATGCCCCAGGGGTGGTCTTTGAAACGGTCCCATTGCTTGAGAAAATAGTCGCGGCAATGGTAGCCGATCTCGCGGATGAGGCGGCCGTGGACGACGCTGATCTCGTGGATGTGCGGGGCGTAGATGATGAGTTCGCCGCCATCGGCCACGACGGGTTCGAGTTTGTACATGCATTTGCCGCCGACCCAGAGTTCGTCATACATGGCGGGGGCGCAGGAGAGGACCGTGCGGAAGGGGCGCTCTTTGTAAAGGATGTGGAGGCGGTCGGAGTGGTCGCTGGCGGCGTCCCACGCTTGCTCGGGGGTGCCGGCGAAAAGGCCGGCGAAGTTCGGGCCTTCGACCACGAGGCAGAAGCACAATTTTTCGATGGGAAGGAGGGCGGCGGCGCGATCGACCACTTTGCGCACGGGGGTCCATTTGTTCCCTATGATGAGGGGGTTGGTGATGACGGCGCCGAGCCAGTGAAAAAAATTCAAAATGTCGGGGCCGGAGACGCCGGGGAAGAGGTATTTGTTGCCGCCGGAGAAGCCGACGACTTCGTGGGGAAAGACGGGACCGATGATGATGAGGCGATCGTAATCGAAGAGGTGTTTGTTGATGGAGACGGGGACGTCCATGGCGAAGAGGCCGTCGGACAGTTCGCTGATATCAGCGGCCGGGATGTGGCCGAGGGAGCGGAGGGCGTCGGGGTTGTCCCATTCGTGATTGAGGAGGCGGGGCGCGGCGAATTCGCCGGCGCGTTCGGCGGGGGAAAGTTCCAGGCGTTCGCAAATGGCGTCCTGGGTCATGGGCGGATGGGTGCCGAGGGCGACCATCACGTCCACCGCGCGGCATTGCGGGGAAATGAGACGGTGGAGGGTTTTAAATACGGGACCGATGGGCGCGGTGCGGGTGGAATCGGGGACGATGAGGAGAACGCGTTTGTTCTGCCAGTCGTGGCCCGCGCAGGCTGCGGCGATGGCGTTTTCGATCGCGGCGGGGGTGAGGCTCTGGCCGGGTGGCGCGATTTGTGAGATGAGGTTCATCCTTTAAATGGTTTGGGAAAGGAAGCCGCCGTCCACGCGGATGTCGGTGCCGGTGACGAAGCTGCTCGCTTTTTCGCTGGCGAGAAAAACGGTGGCACCGGCGAGTTCGCGGGCTTCGCCGAAACGGCCCATCGGGGTGTGTCCGAGGATCGAGGCGGCTCGCGCGGTGGGGGAGCCGTCCTCGTTGAAAAGGAGTCGGCGGTTTTGTTCGGCCGGGAAGAATCCGGGAGTGATGGTATTGACCCGGACGCCGTGCGGTGCCCATTCGCGGGCGAGGAAGAGGGTGAGGTTGAGCACGGCGGCCTTGGCGGCGGAGTAGGTGACGACGCGCGAAAGGGGGAGATGGGCGGAGACGCTGGCGATGTTGATGATGCTGCCGCGTCCGGCCGCGCACATGGCGGGGCCGAATTCCTGGCAGGGAAGCAGGAGTCCTCCGACGAGGTTGAGGTTGAAATTTGCCGTCCAGTCCTCGGCGCTGATGTTCTCAAAAGGGTTCTCGGGCGTGACGGTGACGCGGGGGTCGTTGCCGCCGGCGGCGTTGACCAGGATGGTGACGGGGCCGAATTTTGCCGCGACGTTTTCGCGGAGGGCGCGCAGGCTTTCGCGGGAGGATGCGTCGGCGGCGAAGAAGGCGGCCATGCCGCCGCGGCTGGTGATGGCGTCGCAACGGGCCTGGCCGCGCTCAGGGTTGCGTCCGGCGATGGCCACCTTCGCCCCTGCGGCTGCGAGGGCTTCGGCCATGCCTCCGCCGAGGACGCCGGTGCCTCCGATGACGACGGCCACGGAAGCGGAGAGATCGAAAAGGGAATCTGTCATGGCGGGATTACCGATGTTGGGACGGATGTCTGCAAGAGTGTTTTTTCCCACACCTCGGCGGAGAGCCGGCCGCAATCGAATTCGCAACGGTGGCGAAGAATGAAACCGTTGCGCTCAAGGAACGGATCGGGAGGAGTGAGTGCTGCTGCAGGCCGCCGTGTGGCCAGGCGGAAAAAGCGATACATGAGCCAATGAATGATCCGGGCGCGGATGTGGCGAAGGCTTCCGGGTGGAGGAATCTGAAAGTCGGCCACCAACCAAACGGCTCCCGGCCTGGCGGCCCGGGCAAGCCGCGCAATCAATTCGCCCAATTGTTCCGCCGTGAAGCAATCGAGGAAGAAATTCGTGATGATGAGATCAAATGCGGCTGCAGGCGGATTCCAGTCCAGAAGATCGTGGTGCAGGAAGGTGACACGATCCGCCGGAAGACCCGAACGGCGCAGGCGGGTGCGGGCGACGTCGAGCATTCCGGCGCGGGAGTCCACGCAGGTGATTCGGGTGGCGGGTTGGCTCTTCCGCAATTCGACAAGGAAGCGGCCGTGGCCTTCGCCGGCGAGCAGGGCGTTTTCGCACGGGGGAAGTTTGTCGAGGTGGGCGATGCGGCCGCGCTGGAGTTTTTCTCCGGCCAGAACGGCCTCCATCCCATGGTAATGAGGGGCCAGGAGGTCGCAGCCCGTCCGACAGAGCCTCGCGCGATTCCACCACAAACCCGCGAGAAGCGCCCCGACCGCGTAGGCGGCGATGTCGCGCCAGTCGCCCACCGCCCGCGGGAGAAAAAGCGGGCCGATGCCCTCGCAGACAATGGACCAGACCAGCCAGTGGGTCAGGATTTCTCCCGGAGTGGGAGGCCGATGGTGAACGCGCCAGCCGAGTCGGCGTTGCAGCCAGAGGACGGGCGGGAGGGCGGCGGGAATCAGCAGCAAATCATTAAAAGTTCCGTGCAGAAAAGCGGAAGTGGAAGCGGGCTCAAGGATTGCGCGGTTGAGGACGTAAGCCAGGCAAGCCAGCAGACAAAGTGGATCGAGGAGGTAGCGGAAGGACTTTGCGCGGGAGGAAATCCTCATTCGCACAATGAAGTAGGCAAGGCAGCAATCCGCGTCAACTTCCCGGCCCGATCCGGTCGGTCTGTCCACGGGTGATCCGGGATTCCGGAGCGGACTGCGGTTGGATGATCCGACCGAGTTGAAGGAGCGGGAAAAAATCTCTGGATTCCCTGAGCCAATCCCCCTCACGATGCCGCCGCATGGCAAATACGAGTGAGTCCCTCCCGGCGGCTATCCTGATCGGCGATCCCCTTGCGCTTGAACAGGCCTATGCGCATGACTTGCGCACGGAGCTTTCGGCCAGGGTGCAACTTCTTGAGCCGCATCTGACAGGAAAAAACTGGCGGGAGCATGCCGGCCTTCTGGCCCGGGCGGATGTCGCCCTTGCGACGTGGGGAGTGCCGTGCCTGGATGCGGAGTTCCTCTCCCTTGCTCCGAAACTCCGCGCGGTTTTCTACGCAGCCGGGAGTGTGAAGAGTTTCGTCACGCCCGAGCTTTTTGCCCGGGGGATCACGGTGTCCAACGCCAACAAGGCGAACGCCATTCCTGTCGCGGAGTATGCCGTTTCCGCCATTATCCTCAGTCTGAAAAAATTCTGGCCCAACGTGCGCCGCACCCGCCGGATGCGGGTTTGGGATCACCATTTGCCGGGCCCCGGGGCCTATCGTTCCGTGGTGGGTCTGGTTTCCCTCGGGGCCGTTGGCCGGCTCACGGCGGAAAAACTGTCCGGCTACGAACTTGAGGTTCTGGCTTATGATCCCTTTGCGACGGACGAACAAGCCAAGGCCCTCGGTGTCCGGCTGGTTTCGCTGGAGGAGATTTTCCGGCATTCGGATGTGGTGAGCCTGCATGCGCCCTGGCTGCCCGAGACGGAGAACCTGGTGCATGGCGGGTTGCTGCGTCTGATGAAACCGGGAGCCACCTTGCTGAATACCGCGCGGGGTGCGGTGGTGCAGGAGGAGGACTTGTGCGCGGTGCTGCGGGAGCGGGCCGATTTGACCGCGGTGCTGGATGTCACGCACCCGGAGCCGCCGCGGGCGGACTCGCCGCTTTTCGAACTCGAGAATGTCATCCTGACACCCCACATCTCGGGCAGCATGGCCGGGGAGATCGGCCGCATGGGCCGTTGGATGGCCGAGGAATTGGGGCGTCACCTCACCGGCGGACCGCTCCAGCACGCCATCACCGCGGAGATGCTGGCAACAGCCGCTTGATTGGCAATGAGAGCGGGATTGCTTTCGGTGACATATCGCAAACTTCCGGCGGAGGTTGTGATTGAGAACGCGGCGGCCTGCGGGCTGGCCTGCCTGGAGTGGGGAGGGGATGTGCATGTGCCGCCCGGCAAGATGGATGTGGCGCGTGACGTCGCGCGGTGGACGAGGGATGCCGACCTGGCGGTTTCCGCCTATGGGTCATATTATGTTCTCGGGGAGAGTGAGGCTGCGGGTTTGTCCTTTGCCAGCGTGCTGGAAACCGCCTTGGCCCTAGGTGCACCGGTGATCCGGGTTTGGGCGGGAAAGAAAGGTTCGACGGATGCGGATGATGCCTGGCGGGAAATTGTCGCGGCGGATGCTTGGCGGGTGGCGGAACTGTGCCAGCGGGAGGGTATTTCCATCGCCTATGAATTTCACGGCGGCACCTTGACGGATACGGCCGCTTCCGCGCGGGACCTGCTCGATGCGACGGACCATCCCGCCATTTTCACCCTCTGGCAGCCGCCCACCGGTCTCGGCGAGGAGGAATGTCTGGCGGGGCTGGCCGCGGTGGTGGGACGATTGTCGCATGTGCACGCTTTTCACTGGTGGCCGGACGCCACTCACCGCCTGCCCTTGGCCGAAGGCGCAGCGCGATGGAGAAGGTATCTTTCGCTGATAAGAAAATCCGGGAAGGACCCCGACGTGCTGCTGGAGTTTGTGCCCGGCGACGACCCGGAGGTTTTGGCCCGCGAGGCCGGAAGTTTGCGCGGTTTGCTTGAGAATCCGGATCCGGTTGAGTAACCACTTGGCAGGGAGAAAATCGATGGCCGGGCAAGAATCATTCCGAATCCGCAACAAGCTGCTGTTCAGCGTGGCGATTTTTTTCGGGGTCTGCCTGATCGGAGTGCTCGGGTATTACGTCCTGTTCGGCTGGGGTCTGATGAATGCCATTTACATGGTGGTGATCACCATCTTCGGCGTGGGCTATGGAGAAACCGAGCCGGTGGATCAAACCGCCGAGCGCATTTTCACCATCCTTTTTATTCTGGGGGGAAATATTGCCGCCGTTTACGTGGTCGGTCAGGTGGTGAGCATGATGACGGAAGGAGAGATTGCCAAGGCCCTCGGGGATATGCGAGAAAGCCGCCGGGTGGAAGGGATCAGTCATCACACAATCATCTGCGGCTACGGCCGCATCGGGCAGACTCTTGCCCAGGAACTGGCGCAATCCGGCAGTCCCTTTGTCATCGTTGATCTGGACAAAGATCGCATCGCGCAGGCTCATGCCCTTGGGTATCTGGTGATCGAAGGGAGCGCGACGGAGGAGGAGACGTTGATCAAGGCCGGCATCTACCGGGCGGATTTCCTCACGACGGTGCTGCCGCAGGATACCCTGAATGTTTTTATCACCCTCACCGCCCGCAATCTCAACAAGAACGTCCGCATTATCGCCCGCGGGGAACAGCCAAGCACGGAGAAAAAGCTGCGCCAGGCGGGTGCGACCGAGGTCATTCTTCCCGCGTCAATTGGCGGCCTGCGCATTGCCCATACGATTACCAAACCGGCTCTGACGGACTTTGTCGGGGGTGTGGGCGGAACGGATTTTCATCATTTGGGATTGGAGATTCATGAACTGGCGGCGACTTCCAAAGGTCACCTCGTGGGCTGGAATGTGGGCGAGATCCAACGCCAGGCGGGAGGGAATCTGATGATCCTCGCGATCCGCCGTGCCAGTGGGGAAATGATTCGTGAGCAACTCGATAAAGTCGCGGTCGAGGCCGGTGACTCCCTCATCGTGCTGGGACGCAAGGAGGGGTTGCCGGAGTTTTTGAAGACCGGCGTCACCGATACGGAATTGATCTGATTGCCGGGTCAGCGCCGATTCAGGATGAACCGGGCGATGACGTCCGACGCCTCAGGACGACTGAGAGCAAGGGTGGCTTCATGCCAGGATCGCCATTCTGTGGCGTCATGGGCAAATGCTCCGGCCACGGCATCGGCGATGTCCGGGGCCGTGGTCGCCAGGGCTCCGGCTCCGCGTTGCAGCATGAGCCGCGCATTGCCTTCTTCCTGACCGGGGACAATTTGCGTGATGATCATCGGGGTTTTGGCTGCGAGCGTTTCTTGCACAGTGGCTCCGCCGGCTTTGCTGATGAGGAGATGATGTTCGGCCATGAGTCGCGGCATCTCAGACGTCCAGCCGTAGACCGCCGGGTTCTTTCCAACCTCACCAGCGACGCGGGCGATCCGATCGGCCAGGTCCTGATCGCGTCCCACCGTGACCGACAGCGCCACGTTTTCCAGTTTCAGCAAATGCCGCACGATATCGGGCGCAAGCCGGCGGCCGGAGTTGATGACGTAGAGAACACGCCACAAACCGTCCGCGGGAGGCACGGGCCGGTGGACAGACTGCACCGCGAAAATGCGGGGCACGGGGAAACCGAGGACGTGGATCTTCCGCGGAGCCACCCCAGCGTCCCGCATGACGGCGGCGGTGGGCTCATTGGCCACGATAAAATCATGGCTGTGGGCGCGATGCCAGACCGTGTTGACCGTGATGGAATCGGTGATGATGGTGACCGTGCGAAACGGACGTTTGAGCCTGTTGCGATACAACCAATCGAGCAGGTGATTGCAACCAGGGTAGGTCGAAACAATGACTTCCGGCTGCCATTCCGAAATCAATTCCTGCAAGCGCCGCGCCGCGCCCCCGTAGAGACCCATGTGGAGTTCCACCAAGCGGGTGCGATCCATCAGTTCGAAGACGGCCTGCCAGAGCACGGGGGTGTGATTGATGGCGGCCACGTATCCGCGTTGGATCAGCCGGTTGAATTCGCCATAGGCTTCGAGAAAGGGATCACTGATGACGACCTTCGTGTCGGGTGAAGCCGCGAGAAGGGCCTCCTTGAGATTGCGCGCGGCGGCGTTGTGGCCCTCGCCGAATCCTGCGGTGAGGAGGAGGACCGATTTCACAGCCAGTGTTTGCGTTTGAAAAACGTGATCATGCCGAATGCCACGGTGGCCATGAGGGTGAGGCAGGCCACATAGCCGTAGGGCCAGTCGAGCTCCGGCATATTCCAGGGATGATCGGGGTTGAAATTCATCCCGTAAACCCCCGCGATGAAAGTGAGCGGAATAAAGATAGCCGAGATCACGGTGAGGACGCGCATGATTTCATTGGTGCGCAGGCCGAGGCTGGAAAGATAGACGTCCATCAAGCCCGCCGCGAGGTCGCGGAAACTTTCCAGAATGTCGATGATCTGGGTGCTGTGATCGTAGCAATCCCGGAGGAAGACCTGGGTTTCCTTGCTGATCAGACCGGTGTCGTCCCGGATCAAGGTGTTGAAAATCTCGCGCTGGGGCCAGGCCGCGCGGCGCAGCTGCAGCAGGAGCCGTTTGCCTTGATAGAGACTTTTCAGCGTGTCCTTGGTCGGCTTGCTTAGCAACTCGTCTTCAATCTCCTCAATGCTCTCACCCACCGTCTCAAGGATCGGGAAAAACTGATCCACCGTCGAATCAAGCAAGGCGTAGGTCAGGTAGTCCGCCTTCATTTTCCGGGCGTAGCCGCGTCCGGCCCGCAAGCGCGCACGGACCTGCTCGAAGACATCGTGTTTGGACTCTTCCTGCAGGGTCACGACGTAACAATCCCCGAGAAAAAGACTGAGTTGCTCCACTGCGATGCGGGATTGCTCGTCCCGGTAAATCATCTCGCTGACGATGAAGTAGTGGTCTTCGTAGTGTTCGACCTTCGGGCGTTGGGAGGTGTTGAGCACATCCTCAAGGGCGAGGGGATGGATATGAAACTGCTCGCTGAGCTTCCGAAGGAGCGCGATATCGTTGAGGCCGTCGATGTTGATCCAGTTGATTTTTGTGGAATCGAACCTCGTCATCAATTCCTCGAAGCTGTCGAATTGTCCTTCAAAGATCGTCTCGCGGTCGTATTGGATGAGCGTGATCCTGGGAGGCCCGGTATGATCCGAGGGCGGCGGTACGAGCGTCGCGGGAGGCGTTCCCGGCGCATGGTACTTAATCCGGATCATTTGCGCCTAGCTCGCCCTTTCCCGCGGCTGCTGGCAACTGAAAAAGTGGTCAAACCCCTGCGGCAGCGCTGTGGCGGAAATGCCCGGTTCGCGGAGAGTGCCGATTTCCGTCAGGCGGAGGCGGGGAAAAGTCTCCTTCCAACCCCGCCGCAGACGATCGGCCAGACGCGGGGGCACGGCGATGAGCAATTCGTAGTCCTCGCCGTCGGACATCGCCTCGTTCGCGTTGCATCCGCGGGTGCGCGGCAGGAGATCGGGATCAAGTTCGAATCCGCATCCGCTCGCCGTGGCGAGACGCGGCAGATCGGAAGCCAGGCCATCGCTCAAATCCATCATGGCGTGGGCATAGCCGTGGGCGCTGAGCCAGCGGCCTTCGGCCACGCGGGGAACAAAATCGAGATGCTTGCCCTGGATCGAGCCGCCCAGCGTCCCGGTGACAAAAAGCAGATCCCCCGGTTTTCCCGCCGCCCGGGTGATGAGGCGTCCGGCTTCGACCCGTCCGACGAGCGTCACGGAGACGGCGGCACAGGGAGCGCGGGAAGTCTCGCCGCCCACGATGCCAATGCCGAAGCGCTTGGCGGCTTTGCTGAGTCCTTTATAGAATCCTTTCCAATAGGAAACGCTTCTGTCCACCGGGGAAAAAATCGTCACCAGGGCATGGAGCGGTTCACCGCCCATGGCGGCGACATCACTCACGGCGCGGCAGAGGGCTTTCCAGCCGACGCGGACGGGGTCGTGCTCCGGCAGATAGTGGATTCCCTCGACTACGCAATCGGCCTTCAAAAGCAGGAACTCCCGCGAACCCTGGGCCGCCTGCACCACCGCACAATCGTCACCCGGACCAGTGACAACATTTCTGCCCTCCGGCAAACCCGTCAGCAGGATCTTCAAAAGTCTATCCTCGTTCAGATCGCGGACCTTCATTTCATCAATCCGGGCCAGAGGAGGGTCGCCACAATGGTCAGGGAATTGAACAACGCATGCATGAGGATGGGAGCCCAGAGGGATGCCGTGAATTCATAGACCAGGGTGAGCGCCACCGCCAGCACAAGGAGTCCGCCGAGCGAGGGGAGATGGGCATGAATGACGGCAAAAATTACCGCGCTGAGGGCCAGCGCCCACCAGCGGCCGGCGTACTTCCGCGCCGTGCCATAGATGTATCCGCGAAAAATCACCTCCTCGGCCACGGGCGCAACGATGAGCGCGGTGAAGGCCAGCAAGAGCCGGTTGCTCAATTCGGGACTGTCACTCAAGAATTGCAAAAGCGGCTGCGGAGAGGCTTCCCCACCCAGCAGGCGGAAACTGAGGGCGTGAATGAAAAAAATCGCGGGCAGGGCGATGAGCAAAGCGGGGAGGAAGGCCGGCAGACTGCGCCGCCACCCGGCGGCATTCAGGCCGAAGAGGGTCAGGGGATTGAGGGAGCGGAGAATGAGAAAGGAAAACAAACAGGTGATGAGGAGGAAGGAGAAGATGGCGTTGAGGATCAGAACCTGGACCGTCACCACGATTTCCCGGCTGCCGGATCCCACCACGTTCAGGATAAACCAAAGCGCCAGGATCGACGCAAAGATCACGTCGGAAACCTTGTAGGCGTCGAGGGGAATGGCCGTTCCTGCCGCGTTTCCCGCGCGTGCCGCCAGACGGCGGAAATACGCCACGCTGCCCAGGCTGAGGACGCCGGAAAGAAACAATTCCACGGTGATCTTAGGGGGCGAAGAACGGCGGCAGGAGATAGACCCGGCCAGGCTGAAGTTTGGGCAGGCCTTCCAGCAAATCCACCGTGATCGAGGGAGACTTGGTTGCCCCGAACAGGCGCAGGAAGTTGGCGAAGCTCACGCTGTGTTTGTAGCGGACAATCTGCGCACCGGGGGCCTTGCCCAGTTCGCGGGCCTTGGTGTAGGCGTCTTCAATATAACCCAGTTCGTTGACCAGCTTGGCCGCGAGCGCGTCGGTGCCGCTCAAGATCCTTCCGTCCGCCACACCCGTTCGCAGGCTTTGCTCATCGAGGTCGCGCGCCTTGGCCACGATGCCGACGAAACGGTCGTAGCTCTGCATCACCAACCCCTCGACATAAGCCTTCTCATCGGGCGTCATCTCGCGGGCGCCGTTCAGCATGTCCTTGAATTTTCCGCTCTTGAAGATCAAAGACTCCAGGCCGATTTTTCCAAAGAGTTCCCGGTAGTTCAAGGTGGAGATGATCACGCCGATGGAACCCGTGAACGTGGTGGCATTGCACATGATGTAGCTGGACCCGCAGGCCGTGTAGTAGGCCCCGGAGGCGCCGATCGAATTGAAGTAAATGATCGACGGCTTGTGCGTGGTGAATTCCTTCAGGCTGTTGTAGAGCACGTCGGAAGCCGTGATCTCGCCGCCGGGGCTGTCCACGGAAATGATCACCGCCTTGACCTCGGGGTCCTGGCGGGCCTGCGCCAGCGCCCGCTTGAAATCCCCGACCATGTCCTCCCCGAGGCTGCCGGGCTGTCCGTTGGCAATGACGCCCTCCAGTGGAATAATGGCGATCTTCTGGCTCGAAGTGCTGCCCTCATCAATGACGACTTCCTCAAAATCCTTCTCCCGCACGGACCGGATCGAGGAAAGGCTTCCCGTGCCCTTCATTCCCGCCAGAGCGGCGAAGAGCAGCAGGTTGACAAACATGCTGGCACAGACGGCGAGGAACAGGACGATGATGGCGCAACCGGACTTTTTCATGGAAAGAGCAGAAAGGTAGCGTGATCGTCCGCCCACTCAAGCGGCGAATTGCCGTTGGGTGAGCCGGTTGCGCGAAATCTCCCCGATGAGACCCTTTCCTCATGTGAATAACTTGGGAAGAAAGTGCGCCCTCAAGGGAAATTTGTTCACCATCAGTTTGTGAATGACTGGGGAATCCTCTATGCGAAGTCCATGACTCTCACCGAAATCCAGCGGGCTCTCACGACTTTGGACACCAAGCCGCGCCAGAGTCTCGGCCAGAATTTTTTGCACGATCAAAATCTTGCGCGTTGGATCGTGGCCCGCCTCGGTCTGCACGCGGGTGATCATGTGGTCGAAATCGGACCCGGACTTGGTGCTCTGACGGAACACCTTCTCTCCGAGGACATCACGGTCACCCTCATCGAAAAAGATCGCAGCATGGTGGCGTGGTTGGCGGAACGATTCCGTGATTCGCGCGTGGAACTGTTCCACATGGACGCCTTGGATTTCGACCTGCGGAATCTTTACGGAAAAGGCCCGGTAAAAATCATCGGCAACCTGCCGTATTACGTCTCCACACCGCTCATCGCAAAATTCGCATCTGCCCTCTCACCCGCATCAATCCTTGTTCTCACGCTGCAGCACGAGGTGGCGGCACGTTTGCACGCGCAACCCGGCACGAAGGATTTCGGCGCGATGTCGGTCTGTTCCTCCCGCCGCTGGAATGTGCGCTACGTCAAGAAACTTCCGGCCTCGGTTTTCTTTCCGCAGCCGAAAGTTTCTTCCGCCGTGGTGGTGTTCGAACGCAAGGCCGCGGAGACCATTCCGCCGTGCGACGAAATTGTTTTTGAATCGCTCGTGCGCCGGGGATTTTCCGAGCGCCGCAAGCAACTGCGCAACCTTCTTCCGGAGTTCAAGGAGCGCTGGTCCTCTCTTTGTGCGGATCTCGGGCTTTCCGAGACCGTTCGCGCCGAGGAACTCTCCCTTGCAACGTGGGAGAAGTTCACCCGGTCTGTGAATCCCGTGGAGGCGCAGCGCGCGGAGGAAATGTTTGACATCGTGGACGAAAACGACTCCGTCCTCGGCCTGCGTCCCAGGAAGGAGGTGCATGTGAATAACTTGCGCCACCGGGCGGTTCACATCCTCATTACCAACGAAAAAGGCGAACTCTTCCTGCAAAAGCGCTCGATCTGGAAGGACAGGAATCCCGCCTGTTGGGATTCCTCCGCCGCCGGCCACGTGGATACAGGGGAGACTTACGAGGAAGCGGCCCGCCGGGAGCTCGGGGAAGAAATCGGCATCGACTGCCCGGTCACAAAAATCGGACGCCTGCCGTGTTCACCGGAGACCGGGTGCGAGTTTATCGAGGTCTTTCAGGGCCGGCACGAGGGACCTTTCCGCCTGGCGTCGCTGGAGGTTGAGACCGGTGCCTTTTTCCCCCGGGAGCAGGTCCTGGCGTGGTTGCAGCGGTCGCCCGCGGACTTCAGCCCGGTTTTTGCGCAGTGCCTGCCTTTTCTTGGTGGGGCGCGGGGCGATTCGTCCCGCCTGAGCGGGACTCAGATCTCCGCGTGCGCTCCGGTTCCCGTGTCCCAGGCGAAATCGGGGGCCTAAATCTCCTGCCAGGCCGGCTTGTGGTCGTAGATCCAGCGGTAGTATGCGCTTCGCCGCAGGTCTCCCGCCGCAGCCTCGTCGAGCAGGATGGTGGCCCGTTCATGAAGTTGCAGAATGGAAGCCGGAACGGACGCGGTAATGGGGCCTTCAACGGCGGCGGCGACGGCTTCGGCCTTGCCCTCCCCAAAGGCCAGCAGGACGATCTCCTGCGACTCCATGATCGTTCCCACGCCCATGGTGATGACATGCCGGGGAATCTCGTCTTCCGTGGAAAAGTAGCGGGCGTTGTCCTGCCGCGTGCGCGGGGTCAGGGATTTGATTCGGGTGCGGGAGACCAGCGACGAACCGGGCTCGTTGAAGCCGATGTGTCCGTCCCCCCCGATGCCCAGGATTTGCAAATCAAGGCCTCCTGCCATCCGGATCGCCTCCTCGTAAGCCTGGCAAAACGCCGGAACATCCGTCGTGAGTCCGTCGGGAATGTGGGTGTTTTCCTCCGGGATGTTCAGGTGCCGGAAAAGATTCTCGCGCATGAAATGGTGATACGAAGCGGGATGGGCCGGCGGCAGTCCCAAGTATTCGTCCAGGTTGAATGAGGTGACGGCGCCAAAGTCCAGCTTCTCCTCGCGATGCAGCCGGATCAGGTCGCGATAGAGCGGCAGGGGCGTGCTGCCCGTGGCCAGTCCGAGCACGGCAGAGGGTTTCCGGCGAACAAGGCGCGCGACCAGCCGCGCCCCGAGGGCGCTGGCTTCCTGACTTGAACTTTGAATGATGACTTCCATGTGGGCGGAGACTTTTCTTTCACAGGATGACGGAAAAATCGAGAGACTTCCTTTGGGATTCTCTGCGTTTGCCTTGCAGGGGAAAAACTCCGTATTCTTCCAAGCGATGAAGGAATTTGATAAACTATGATTTTTCCGGGCCGCCAGCCATGAAGGTTCTTGTCACCGGCGGAGCCGGATTTATCGGCAGTCATGTGGTTGAGCAATTCCAGGGCCGGGCCCGGGTCTGCGTGCTGGACAATTTGCGCACCGGTGCCCGGAAAAATCTCGCCGGGCTCGACTGCGAGTTGATCGAGGGTTCGATCACGGACGAGGCCTCGGTGAAAAAAGCGGTCTCCGGGGCCGATTTTGTTTTTCATCTCGCCGCCATGGTTAGCGTGCCGGAATCCATGACGCAGCCGCGCGAATGCGTGGAGTGGAATGTCACCGGCCTGCTCAATGTCCTGCGCGCGTCGGCGGATGCCGGGGTCAGGAAACTCGTCCTGGCCAGTTCGGCCGCCGTTTATGGGGACAATCCAACCGTTCCGAAACTCGAGACCATGATTCCCGAACCCCGCAGTCCCTACGCCATCACCAAACTCGATGGCGAATACTACGGCGCCCTCTTCGCCCGGGAAGGATGGCTCCCGACCGCCTGTCTGCGGTTTTTCAATGTCTTCGGTCCGCGGCAGAATCCCCGCAGCGCCTATGCGGCGGCCGTCCCGGTCTTTATGGAAAAAGCCCTGGCCGGCGAACCGCTCGACATTTTCGGCGATGGCGGACAGACCCGCGATTTCATTGCGGTGAAGGATGTCGTATCCGCCCTGGATTTCGTCGCGTCGAATGACGAAGCCTCCGGCGTGTTCAACTGCGGCTACGGCCGCGCCACGACCATTCTGGCTCTGGCGGAGGAGATCATCCGGCTGGCGGGTTCCTCCTCAACCATCGTCCATCATCCGCCGCGCCCGGGCGATGTGCGGCATTCCCTCGCCTCGGTGGCCCGGCTCACCGCCCTCGGATGGAAACCGGCGGGCAACCTCGCGGAGGGTCTCACGGAGACTCTGGCGGCTGTCCGGAATCCTGACCCATGGAGGGCGGCGGGTCTTCGCATTCCGAGCGACTCACAGCCATGAATCTTTCCGCCGGCGACCCTCACATTTTTATCCCCGACGGCCGACCGCTTGAAGAGGCCCTGGCCGGCATCACGCATCTCGGCATCGGCGCGCATCAGGACGATTTGGAGTTTCACGCCCTGCATGGAATTTTGGAATGCTATGAGCAGGAGGGACGCTCCTTTGGCGGCATCACCTGCACGGATGGGGGAGGCAGTTCGCGCACCGGTCCCTATGCGGGCTTTTCCGATGCGCAGATGCGCGCTGTCCGCATTGCGGAGCAGGACCGCGCCGCAGTCATCGGCCACTATGGCGTGATGGTGCAACTCGGCTGCCCCAGCGCCAAAGCCCGGGACCGCAAGAATCCGGCCTTGAAAAATGATCTGCAAACCCTGCTCGGGGCCATGCAGCCCGCAGTGGTTTACACTCACAACCTCGCCGACAAACACGAGACCCACCTCGCCGTTGCGCTCCATGTGATCGCCGCCCTGCGCGCCCTTCCGCCCGCACGGCGCCCGTTGCGCCTGCTGGGCTTCGAAGGCTGGCGGGCTCTGGATTGGATGCGCGATTCCGAAAAAGTCCGGCTCGACGTTTCCGGTCGTCCCGAACTCGCGGCGGCCCTCGCCGGCGTGTTCGACTCGCAGATCGCCGGAGGCAAACGCTACGACCTCGCCATGGACGGTCGCCGCACGGCCAACGCCACCCTCGACGATCCTTACGGCCCTGATTCCCTGCGCGGTGTGACCTTTGCCATGGACATGACTCCGCTCCTGCGCGATGACGACCTCGATCCGGTCGAATTTACTCTCGGGTTCGTCCGTCGACTGGAAGAAGACATCCGGAAAAAAATCCTGTAGCCCCCGCGATCACCTGCCGCATTTTTCAGAGGGAGACAGTCCGCGGGCGGCCGGAGGGCGATCTCAGTCGGGAGCCGGAAAATGGCGATCCGTTTGCGGTGGGCTTATGCGAAATAAGCCTTTCTCCCCGCCTGACGAAAACGATGTCACCCACATGATTCTGGACGCGATAGAAAACACGAACGGGTGGGATGACAGGGTGGCTCGCTCGTTCCGCTCAAATCGTGCGGAGAGAGAAATTCCCGATCGGCAAGCCGGACCACGAGGACGCCCAGGACGGGCCGGCTCCAGCGGCAGGACTTTCTTCCTTGAAGCAAAAAACCAGGATTTGGCCCCACGCCGGCAACGGAGGCGAAGCCACGGCCAGGCTTGCAACGGACGGATGAGAAGGTTCCCGAGAAATCTCGGGCGCCAAGACCCGCGCCCTACGCAAGGCCGGTGGGGATGGGGCGGGCCAATTGACGTGGTCTTGCTCTTTGAGGTAAGACTTTTCCATGAAAGTCACCAGCAAGGGCCCCGTCACCATCTTTTTTTGCGGCCTTTGCGCTCCTTTGCGGCCAATGCGCAGGCAGCCAAAAATGCCGCTTGAATCTCCGATCAAGAAACCTGTGGCGAAATTGTGAGCCCAAACCCTTTCACCCTTCTCGCCACCGATCCGGCTTCCAAAGCCAGGGCGGGTCTGTTGCAAACCCGCCGCGGGGTGGTGGAGACGCCGCTCTTTATGCCGGTGGGCACGCAAGGCACGGTGAAAGCGGTCTCGCCGCTTGAACTGCACGAACTCGGCGCGCAGATCATCCTCGGTAACACCTATCATTTGCATGTGCGGCCGGGAGAAAAACTCATTGCCCGGCAGGGCGGGCTGCACAAGTTTTCCGGCTGGGACCGGCCCATTCTAACCGACAGCGGAGGCTTTCAGGTTTTCTCCCTGGCCAAATTGCGCCGCATTACCGAGGAAGGCGTGCATTTTCAAAATCACCTCGACGGAACGCCGACCATGATCGGTCCGGAGCGCTCGATGGAGATTCAACGCGACCTGGGCTCGGACATCGTCATGGCCTTCGACGAATGTCCGCCGCATCCGTGTTCGCATGAGGACGCCTCGCGCAGCCTCGATCTCACGCTGCGCTGGGCCGCGCGCTGCCAGGCCTGGTGGGAGATGCAGCCGACGCATAACCGTCCGCTGGTCTTTGGCATCGTGCAGGGATCATCCCATGCCGATCTGCGCGAGCGCAGCGCCCGCGCCTTGGGGGAGATCGGCTTCGACGGATACGCCGTGGGTGGAGTCAGTGTGGGAGAACCCGAACCGGAAATGATGGCCGCGATCGAAAACGCGGAACCGTTTCTGCCCGCCGACCGCTCGCGCTACGCCATGGGTCTGGGCACCCCGCCGCAAATGATCGAGATGATCGCGCGCGGCATCGATATGTTCGATTGTGTGTTGCCCACCCGGCTGGCGCGCAACGGGACGGCATTTACCCCGACGGGCACGATGGCGCTGAAAAATGCCGGCTTCGCGGAAGATTCCGGCCCGATTGAGGAAGGATGCGCCTGCTATGCCTGCCGCGGTTTTTCCCGCGCCTATCTGCGGCATCTGATCAAAGCCGAGGAGATTCTCGGTCTCCGCCTCGTTTCGCTGCATAACCTGCATTTCTACATCAACCTGGTCCGCACCGCGCGGCGGGCAATTCTGGATGGGAACTTTTCCGATTTCCGCCGGGATTTTGTCGGCCGCTATGTGGTCCGGACACCGTGATTTCGCAGGAGGGCAAACGCATCGCAAAGGATCACTCGCCCTCCACCTGCACAGGAACTTGCTCCTCCACTCTAAAGCGCAGGGAGTTTAAGTTCAGGTTCAAGTGGAGGTGGAAGAGCCCAAGCGCATCCGGTCTCCCCACATTTCACAGTTGCACCGGACTGCGAACCAGCCCATTCTTGAACTATGGGAACTGCATTGATTGTCCTCCTCGTTTTGGTTGGTGCCGTGGTGCTGCTGGCTTTGTTTGCCATCGGCGAATACAATGGCCTCGTCACTCTGCGCAACCGCTACAAAAACGCCTACGCCCAGATCGATGTGCAGTTGAAGCGCCGCTACGACCTCATCCCGAATCTGGTCGAAACCGCCAAGGGCTACATCAAACACGAGCGCGAAACGCTGGAAGCTGTCATCGCGGCGCGCAATTCCGCCTACTCCGCCGGCAATCAGGCCGCCGCCAATCCGGGGGATCCCCAGGCCATGAAAAACCTGGCCGGGGCCGAGAGCGGGCTCTCCGGCGCGCTGGGCCGGCTCTTTGCCGTGGCCGAGGCCTATCCGGACCTCAAGGCCAATCAAAACATGATGCAGCTTTCCGAGGAACTGACCTCGACGGAAAACAAAATTTCCTTCGCGCGGCAGGCCTACAACGATTCTGTGATGGCCTACAACACCAAGCGCGAAGTGTTCCCCACCAGTATCATCGCGGGCATGTTTAACTTTGCGGCGGCGGAACTCTTCCAGGTCGAAAATCCCGGAGAGAAGGAAGCGCCCAAGGTTTCCTTCACATGATCCCGCTGAGTCCGTCGCGCTCCGTTTTCGCGGAGCAGGCGGCCACGGCGAACGTTGTTCCCGTCTGGACGGAAATCGTGGCCGATGGCGACACGCCGGTTTCCGCGTTTGCCAAAATCGGCGGGGACGCGCCGTCCTTCCTGCTCGAATCGGCCGAACAAAGCGATCAGGTTGGCCGCTACTCGTTTCTTGGCACTGGCGCGCGTCTGACCATTTCCGCCCGCGACAAAACCGTGACGGTTACGGAAAACGGTCAGTCCCGCACCTTTCGGGCAGAGCGTGATCCGCTGGACGAACTGGAAAAGATCATGGCCCGTTACCGCACCGTGCCGGAGACCGGGCTGCCGGGTTTTCATGGCGGCGTGGTGGGATACCTTTCCTATGACTGTGTGCGCTGGTTCGAGCCCACCATTCCGCCGCCGCCCAAGGATGAACTGGGTGTCCCCGACATGTTCTTCGTTCTGGCGGGAACAGTGATCATCTTCGACCACCGCCGCCGCCGTTTGAAAATCGTGGCCAACGCCTTCATCGAGGACGCGGGCGTGGAAGCCGCTTACGATGCGGCGGCTCGCGAGATCGAGTTCCTGCTCGAACGGCTGCGTCAGCCGGCAGCCTTCGAGCCGATTTTCACGGGGTCCGAACCGCCGCGCGGTGAGGCAACCAGCAACACCACGCGTGAGGAATATCATGCCATGGTGGACCGGGCAGAGGAATACATCCGCGCGGGGGATATTTTCCAGATGGTGCCGGCCCAGCGTTTCGAAACCGATTTTTCCGGCGATGCTCTCGAACTCTATCGCGCCCTGCGCTTCGTCAATCCGTCGCCCTACATGTTTTGTCTGCGCTTCCCCGAAGGCTACGCGCTGGTGGGCAGTTCGCCGGAAGTTCACGTGCGTCTGACGGACGACCTGGTCGAGATCCGCCCCATTGCCGGAACCCGCAAACGCGGGGAGACGGAGGAGCAGGATGCCGCCAACGCGGACGACCTGTTGGCTGATCCCAAGGAGCGGGCCGAACATCTCATGCTGGTGGACCTGGCCCGCAATGATGTCGGACGCATTGCGGAATTCGGCAGCGTGGAGGTGAGCGACTTCATGACGGTGGAGCGTTACAGCCACGTCATGCATATCGTTTCCCATGTCTCGGGCAAACTGGCGGGGGGACGCACCGCCTATGATGTGATGCGGGCGACGTTTCCGGCCGGAACGGTTTCCGGTTCGCCCAAGGTGAGGGCCATGCAGATCATCAACGAATTGGAAAAGAGCAAACGCTGCACCTACGCGGGTGCGGTCGGCTATTTCGGATTCGATGGCAACCTCGACTCCTGTATTGCCCTGCGCACGGTGTTGCTCAAGGACGGCAAGGCCTACGTGCAGGCTGGCGGCGGCGTGGTGGCTGATTCGACCCCCGAGGGCGAATATCAGGAAAGCGTCAACAAGGCCATGGCGGCCATGCGCGCGATTGACCGGGCGAGAGGGTAGGGAGGGTTGAAAGCCTGGCCTCGACCGCTTCGCGGCCTGCGTTGCAGGTCCCCAACCATCCGCCGATGGCGAGGATGGGGAGAGGGGGACCCCATCAAGGACCCTCCGCCCTACCGGCCAAACATTTCCGAAATCACCTTCTGGCGATAAGCGAAGATCCCCTTGATCTGCGCCCGCACCCAAGGCAGCGCAATTTGACCGAAGGGCGGCAAAGGCAGGGCGTAACGCACGTGATCCCGCAGGATCGTCTGTCCATCGGGCGTCTCCGTGAAGGTGTGGCGATGCACCCAGGTGCGATAGGGCCCCTTGAGTTGCTCATCGACGAATTCATGAGGCGGATTCCAGCGCGCGATGCGGGTGCGCCAGCGCATCGGGATGCCATGCAGCCGGATGGTGTAGTCGATCAAGGCACCCTCCCGCATCACAATCGGCGGCGGGGTGAGGATGTGAAAGCCCATCGAGGGCGGGGTGATGCGCCCGAGATTTGCGGCGTCGGCGAAAAACGCAAAGACGTCATCGCGGGGCGCGGGAACGGTCGTTTCCGCTTCAAAAATATGCTCAAACATGAATGGGGTTTTTCGTGGGTAGAGTCGTTGGCAGGATCCCACCAGCTTTTACGCCCTCCGATCAACCGCTGGATGCGTATTCCTGGAGCGTGCCTGGCGTGGGGGAGTCGGGCGGAGGCCGCCAACGGCGGCTTCGACACAAGGAGCACAGGCATCCTGCCAGTGTTGGTTGTCGGTCACGGGCAGACTGCCTGTGCTCCTTTTCGGATAGACCGGAGAAATTGTTTCTTTGCCTCTTCGCCCCTTTGCGTGAGAATTTGCGGTCATGCTGCTGGTCATCGATAACTACGATTCCTTCACTTACAATCTCGTCCAGTATTTCGGGGAGTTGGGAGCGGAAATTGTTGTGCATCGCAACGACGGGATCACGCTGGAAGAGATCGAAAAACTCAACCCCGAGCGCATCGTGGTGTCCCCCGGTCCCTGCACTCCGAGCGAGGCGGGAATAAGTTGTGCGGTCATCGAGCATTTCGGCCCGCGCAAACCGGTTCTCGGGGTTTGTCTGGGTCATCAAAGCATCGGTCAGGTCTATGGCGGCGATGTGGTCCGGGCCGATCGGCTCATGCATGGCAAAACCTCGCCCATCCTTCACCAGGGCGAGAACGTCTTCGCCGGACTGCCCAGTCCGTTTGAGGCCACGCGGTATCATTCGCTGATCGTCAAACGCGACACGCTGCCGGACTGCCTGAAGATCACAGCCGAAACCGCCGAGGGCGAAATCATGGGCCTGGCCCACAAGGAACTGCCGGTCTTTGGCGTGCAGTTCCACCCCGAGTCGATCCTCACGTCCGAGGGCAAGAATCTGCTGAAAAACTTTTTGCAGCTTTAATCGTGAAAAGACGGGCGGGCGGCTTCTCCTGCTCTCCGTCGCATCCCTCCGCTCGTTCTTGTGCCGGAAGAAGGCTGGCTGATTGTGCCCAGACTACCGCTGGCCGGTTCCGTGGACAAACCCGTTCCCCGCGCCACCCAGGGGTTTGATCCTGAACTTTCTTCGAGGGGCGCCCTCTTGATTGCCGCAGGACCGGCGTTTCGCAGCGGGTCAAACTTCCGCCGTTTGAAAGTATCCATGTTGACAATCTCGTGTGCGCTGTGCGGGGTCTCAAACCGGCAGTCAATGACGGCGGACAACGCTTGATCGATCAGGTCCTGCGAGAAAACGAGAGCGGTTGTTTTACGTTGTAGCCACGGCACTTTGCTGGCTTCGCCACCCTTTCGGGCTGCCCTGCGGACAGGCTATCTCCCTGCGGTCGGTTGTGGCCGTGCTGGAGGGACGCCCCAATGGAGTGGGGTGGCTACAGCAAAACGCGTGGACACGGTTCAGTCGTTCTGACCGCGCCCGGGCGGATGGTCCGCGGTTTCAAAAACCACGGGGGCATGTTGTTTGCGCGAGCTGACCTGCGCCACATGCAGTCCGACCAGTCGCGCCATCATGACCACGAGCAGGATTTGTCCCACCACCGCCTCCAGCACCGCCAGGCTCCGCGTGATCTGGCTGGCGGGCAGCACATCGCCGAATCCCACCGTGGTGAGGGTGGTGAAGCTGAAGTAGATGAGCCATCCGGTGTCCGGATGCATGAGGGGGCCGGGGCCGGGACCGCCGGGCGGGATGATGGTAAAGCTGTTCGGAAGGAGCAGTTGGATCAGCGCATAGGCAAACCCTGCCAGCACGCCGATCAGCAGGTAAATCGAGGCGGCCCCGAAGAGGATGTTTCCATCCACCACCGGGGCGCTAAAGACCACCCGCGTGGTCACGGCGATGACATAGCCCAAGAATAAAATCTGACCGATCAGGTGTGCGGCGGTGATGAAATGATGATGAAAGACCGTGCTGAGAGAGAGAAAGGTCAGCACGATGCCCCCGAGAATGATGGATGTCGCCTTGTTGCGGGCCACCGGCCAGATGGCATGCGCAGCGGCGAGCGTCAGCAGGATGACCAGCGGGGCAATGGCCACCTCGCCCCGGAGAAATGGCACCTCGCGATCCAGTTCACTGGTCATGGGCGCACCGATGATGATCAGAAAAAGCGAGCCGACCAGAAATCCGAAGGGATATTCCCTGAGCAATTCACCCAGGCGGGAGCGCGGCTTGGCCATGGAGAGAATTTACCACAGAGAGCACCGGGAACACAGAGAAAGGATCGCCGGGCCACGGATTTTCATCCCGCAACACCGTCTTGGAGAAGAGGGGGAACCAATCCGGGTTTTCCTCCGCCGCTAAATCCCCCGGTGCTTTCCATGCTCTCTGTGGTAGTTCTTTCTCGATGAAACTCGACCTGCCCGTTCGCCCCTTCGGGGGATACCTCTTTGATTGCGACGGCACGATTGCCGATACGATGCCGATCCACTACCGCGCCTGGAGTCAGGCCATGAAGGATTTCGGCGGCACATTTCCCGAGGAGCTCTTTTACCAATGGGGCGGCATGCCCACCGCCGTCATCGTGGAAAAGCTTAATGAAAAATTCGGACTCTCCCTTGATGTCGAGGCCACCGTGCACCGCAAGGAACGGCATTATCTCGATAATGTCCACCAGGTGCTGCCGGTCGTGCCCGTGCTGGACATCGCGAAAGGCCTGCACGGGGTGAAGCCCTTGGCTATTGCCTCCGGCGGACATCGCGAAATGGTCGAGGCCACGCTGAATGCGATCGGCATCATCGGCATGTTCGATGCCATTGTTTGCGCCGAGGATTATGAACGGGGCAAACCGTTTCCCGACCCCTTTCTCCTGGCGGCGAGGCGCATTGGAGTTCCGCCCGAGGATTGCCTGGTTTTCGAGGATAGTCCGACCGGCGTGGAAGCGGCCAAGGCCGCGGGCATGCACTATGTCTTTGTGCCCACCGCGGATCGGTCGCTTTGACCGTCGTCCTTTTTCCGTCCCATGTCCGACAGTCATAGACCGCCGCTATAAAACGCTTCCTACGCCTTCTGCTTTTTCCGTCCGGGCTTGGGATAGGTTTTACGCGACGGCTCGATCTTGGAAAGGCCTGATCCGTTTTTGAGCTCTGTGATCTGATCACGCAGGAGGGCGGCGCGTTCATATTCGAGGCTGGCGGCTGCGCCAGCCATGTCGCGCTCCAGTTCGCCGATCAACTCATGCAGGTCAAAGCCGGTCGGGCTTTCCATCAGGGTGCCCTGCTTTGTTTCGGAGCTCTTGAGAATCACGTGCAGGCTTTCCTGCACGGCCCGGACCACGCTCGTCGGCGTGATGCCGTGTTCCTCGTTGTAGGCGATCTGGCGGTTGCGGCGGTATTCGGTCACGTCGATGAGGGCCTGCATGCTGCCGGTGATCTGGTCGGCGAAAAGAACCACCTCGCCCTCCACGTGCCGGGCGGCGCGGCCTGCGGTCTGGATGAGGGAGGTTTGGGAGCGGAGATAACCCTCCTTGTCCGCGTCGAGAATGCAGACGAGCGAGACCTCCGGCAGATCGAGGCCTTCGCGCAGAAGATTGATCCCGACCAACACATCGCATTCGCCCGCGCGCAGTCCGCGCAGGATTTCCACCCTTTCGATCGTGTCGATGTCGCTGTGGAGATAGCGGACCTTCAGGCCGGTATCGCGCAGATAGTCGGCCAGATCCTCCGCCGTGCGCTTGGTCAGGGTGGTGACGAGCACGCGTTCGCCGCGCTCGATCCGCTGACGGCAGAGTTCGATGGTGGCATCGATCTGCCCCTTGAGCGGCCGGATGGTGATGCGGGGATCAAGCAGGCCGGTGGGGCGGATGATTTGTTCGACCACGAGATGCGCGCCGGGCTGGTGGACATCGAAGCCATCCTGTTTCTTGTTCTTGGCCAGAAACCCCGCCACCGCCACGGCGGCAGTTTCCTGGCGGAAGAGTTTGTCGGGATTCGCGAGATAGGCGGAATTTCCCACCACGCTGTTGCGCAGCTCGAATTCGCTCGGCGTGGCGCTGACATAGATCGTCTGCTTGGTCATGTCCATGAACTCGCTGAAGTTCAAAGGCCGGTTGTCCAGCGCGCTGGGCAGCCGGAAACCGTAATTGACCAGCACCGACTTCCGCGAGCGATCCCCGGCAAACATGCCGCCGACCTGCGGCACGGTCGCGTGCGACTCGTCGATCACGAGCAGGAAATCCTCCGGCATGAAGTCCATCAGCGTGTAGGGCCGCGAACCGGGTGGGCGTCCGGTCAGGTGCCGGGAGTAATTTTCGATGCCGTTGCAGAATCCCATTTCCTGCATCATCTCGAGATCGAACTCCGTCCGCTGCTTGATCCGTTGGGCCTCCAATAATTTGTTGTCACGCTCGAATTCCATTACGCGGTGATCCAGTTCCGCGCGGATGGCGCGCGTGGCCCGCTGGAGTTTGTCAGAGGGCGTGACGAATTGCTTGGCGGGAAAAATGGTCAGGGTGGTGAGCGTGTCATGCACCGCGCCGGTGAGGGGATCGAAGCGGCTGATGCGTTCGATCTCGTCGCCGAAAAATTCCACCCGGATCGCCTCCTCGTCCACCTGGGCCTGATGCACCTCCACCACATCGCCGCGCACGCGGAATTTTCCCCGCGCAAAGCCCACGTCGTTGCGCTCGTAAAGCATGTCCACCAGCTTGGCCAGGAAGGCCTCGCGGGTCATGGTCTGCCCCTGTTTGATCGTGACCAGCATTTGCAGATAATCCTCCGGCGAAGCCAGGCCGTAGATGCAGGAAACGCTGGCCACTACGATCGTATCGCGCCGGGACAGCAGCGACGACACGGTGGAAAGACGCAGACGTTCGATCTCCTCGTTGATCGACGAGTCCTTCTCGATATAGGTATCGGTGCGAGGGATGTAGGCCTCCGGCTGATAGTAGTCGAAATAGCTGACGAAATACTCCACCGCATTGCGGGGAAAGAACTGCTTGAACTCGCTGTAAAGCTGCGCTGCCAGCGTTTTGTTGTGCGACATGACCAGCGTGGGCCGGTCCAGTTCGCGGATCACATTGGCCACGGTGAAGGTTTTACCCGACCCCGTGACTCCGAGCAGGGTCTGATGCCGGTTGCCCGCCTGGAGCGAGCGGGTCAATTTGTCGATGGCCTGCTCTTGGTCGCCCTGGGGTTTGTAGATTGAGGCAAGCTCGAAAGGCATAAGCGTTCACTATGGAGGGAATCCGGCCTCCACGCAAATGCGATCGCCGTCGCCTCCGCAGCCGCGTTCGTGAGAACGCGGTGGAGGCAGGTCCACCTTCTGACCAAGGCGGCCACGGACCTGCCGTCAAAACCCGAATCCTTCTTGCCTGTCCGGCGCGTATCTTGTGATAGATTGCTGCTCAATGCTGACCGTCAACCCGCGACTTCTGTCTCCCGAACTCCGCCCCATCTGCGACAAGGTGCAGGCTGGGGAACGGATTTCCGATGAGGACGGACTGATTCTTTACGCCAGCCGCGACATCAATGGCATCGGCAGCATCGCCAACATCATCCGCGAGCGGCTGAACGGCAACGTCGCGACTTTTATTCACAACCGCTACATTAACTACTCGAACGTCTGCCTGCTTTCCTGCCAGTTCTGCGCTTTCGGGGCCAAGAAACGCGAACCTCATGCCTTCGAGCTGGCCATTCCCGAGATCGTCGAGACCGTGCGGGGCGCGCTCAAGCTTGGCATCACCGAGATTCACATGGTGGGCGGACTGCATCCCACCCTGAAGGGCGCATGGTATCTGGATTTACTGCGCAGCCTGCGGGCTTTGGATGCCGCCCTGACCATCAAGGCCTTCACCGCGGTGGAGATCCGGCATCTGGCGGAACGGGTTTTCAAACTCTCCATCCGGGAAACGCTGGCGCTGCTGCGCGAGAACGGACTCGGCGCCATCACGGGGGGCGGGGCGGAGATCTTCGATGCGGAGATTCGCGACAAAATCTGCCGGGGCAAGGAAAGCGCCGAGGAGTGGGCGGAGGTCCATCGCACCTGGCATCAGATGGGCGGACACAGCACGTGCACCATGCTTTACGGCCATATTGAAGAGGCCCATCACCGCGTGGACCATCTGCGGCGTTTGCGGGAAATTCAGGACGAGACGGGAGGCTTCACCGGATTCATTCCCTTCGCCTTCGAGCCGGACGGCGCGCGTCCGTCGCTTCGGGACATCCCCCATGCCACGGCCTTCGAGGAGTTACGCAACCTCGCCATCAGCCGGATCTATTTGGATAACTTTCCCCACATTACGGCCTATTGGATCAGTCTGGGACTCCCGCTCGCGCAGCTCGCCCTGAACTACGGGGTGGACGACTTGCACGGCACCATTACGGAAGAAAAAATCTTCCACATGGCCGGGGCCAAAACGCCGCAGGAACAGACGGTGGCGGCGATGGAAAAAGCCATCCGCGAGGCGGGCCGCGTTCCCATGCAGCGCAACACCATTTACGAACGGATCGCGAGCACGACGCCTGCGGACAGCCGCCCCGTCGCCGCCTGATGGTTGTTTCCCTCCCGGCGGATCTGCGGATCGGCGCCGTTTCCTACCTCAATACCAAGCCGCTGATTCACGCCCTGGATGCGAACGCGGTGATGCGCGATGTCCCTGCGGATCTGGCCGGGAAATTTTACGACGGGGATCTCGATGTGGCGCTCCTTCCCATCCAGGAAGTGCTGCGGGCCGGAGGCGGCCGCCTGGTGGGCGATGTGGCCATCGCCTGCCGGGGTGAGGTTTTCAGCGTCTTCGTGGCGGTCCGGGGAGAATTGGCCGATTGCCGGGAAGTCTATCTCGATCCGTCCTCGCGCAGTTCGTCGGCTTTGTTGCGGGTGTTGCTGGCCGAGTTTTATGCCGACAGTCACACGATCGTGGAGGAAGGGGATGTTCCCGGGGATGCGGCGCGCTTGTTGATCGGGGATCCGGCCATCCGGTTCCGTCAGAAGCAGGAAGCCGGCTGGAGTTACCACGACCTGGGGGCTTTGTGGGAGAAACACACGGGGCTGCCGTTTGTTTTCGCCGTTTGGGCTCTGGCCGAAAATGCGGGGGAGGTTGGCCCGGCCCTGCGCCAGGCAAAAAAGTCCGGAATGGCTGCGCGGGGAGAAATTGCATCGCGCGAGAGCGATCCGCTGTTTGCCCTGCGTTACCTGACCGAATACATTCACTACGACCTCGGAGCGGACGAAAAAGAGGCGATCAGTCTCTTCGAAACCTTGGCCCGCCGGCACGGCGTGTTGCCCGCGGGAGAGCCTGCGCAGATCACCTGGTGCTGAGGATTTCCAACGCGCGGGGTGCGCTCCCCGCGGGATCGTTCGCATGGGCCTCAATGCAAATCGGGCCCTGATACTTTGCCTCGCGCAGCAGGGTAAAGAAGCGGGCAAAATCCGCTGGCTCCTCTCCGGGGACCAGTCGGTTTCTCCCGGTCGCGACGTGGACATGGTGGAGCAACTCTCCAGCTTCCACCAACGCGTCCTCGTCGTTGTCGTCCAGCCACCAGCGACTAACTGTCCACCAGCAGACGAAAATGGGAGTGGCCGACCTCGAGGACATAGGCGGCGGATTCCTTCACGCTATTGAGGACGTTGCACTCCTTGCGATTGAGCGGTTCGGCCCCAAGGGTGACACCATGCCGCGATGCGGCCCCGGCGGCCAGGCGACCAAAGCTGACAAGTTGCTCCCACGCCTCCGCACGGCAAAAGTCATCGGGAATGTTTCGCGCGCCGCCGGATCCGAAAACGATCGTCCGGATGCCGGCGATTTCCACGCGGCGACAGACAGTGGAAAGGTAGGCATCGATCCGGACAGGATCGACGGCCGGACCGGTGACCTTGAGGTTTCCGGGGACAAAGCAATTCGCCGCGAGGCAGGGCAGAGGGCTGCGGCGTGCTTTTTCCCATTCGGCCAGAAAGACGGATTCCTCCGCCTCGCCTTGCAGGAATTGCTGGACGTTCAGTTCGAGGAAATCAAACCCGGCTTGCGCGAAGTGGGGGGAGATTTCGGGGGAGGTGCAGATGCCGAAATTCATGCGGATGGTTAAATGACATCCTCAGCCACGGCATCGGCCAGCATTTTTCCCCGTTGGGTGAGGTAGCTGCGGCCGGATTCTTCGCGAAGGAGACCCCCGGCCACGAGTTGGGCGGCCTTGTCCGTGGGAAGGAGGCTGGTGGGGACCCCGCGGTTCGTGCGCAGGGCAAAGGCGATTTGCTCGACCTTGCGGGTGTCCGCATCAAGGGCTTCTCGGAAATCGGCCGCTCCCTCGCCGCTTGCGATGCGCCGGATGAACTCCGATGTGTCGCTGACGTTTTTCCAGCGTTCGTTTTGCAGAGTGGAAAACGCGCTGGGTCCGAGGCCGAGATAGTCGGACCCCAGCCAGTAGGCCAGATTGTGCCGGCACTCGCGGCCGGACCGGGCATAGTTGGAAATCTCGTATTGCTCGAAACCTGCCGCCCCGAGCAATTCCATGGTGACCTCGAAAAGACCGGCATCAAGGGTTTCGTCGGGACGGTACTCGCCGCGGGTCATGCGGACGAAGTACTCGGTGTCCTCCTCGTATGTCAGGCAATAGGCGGAGATATGATCGGGCTGGAGGGCGATGGTTTGGATCAAACTCTCGCGCCACTGGGCGAGGGTTTGGCCGGGGATGCCGAACATGAGATCCAGGTTTACGTTGTCAAATCCGGCTTCGCGGAGAATTTCGTAGCTCCGCCGGGCCTGGGCGGCTGAGTGAACGCGTCCCAAGGTTTCCAAAAGACCCGGATCCCAGCTCTGCACCCCCATGCTCACGCGATTGACCCCGAGGGCGCGCAAGGCGGCGGCTTTTTCGAGGGACACCGTGGCGGGGTTCATCTCAATGGTAAATTCCTCCACCGCGGAAAAATCGATCCGTTGGCGTAGTCCGCCGATGAGGTATTGCAACTGCGGGGTCGAAAGCGCCGTGGGGGTGCCTCCGCCGAAGAAAATTGTGACCGGGCGCAGGCGGCCGGCGTGAAGTTCCGACTCCTTGAGCATGGCATCGAGGAAAGCCTGTGTCTTGTTGCGGTCACTTGCCTCCTTGTAAAAGCTGCAATACGGACACACCTTGGGGCAGAACGGGATGTGCGCGTAAAGATGAGAAATCATGACAAAGACTACTCAAGCACCTCGCGGCAGGAACGCAAAGGACGCAAAGGATCAATGAAGTCTCCAGGGAACACGCTGGTTCGGATTGTCGGCATTCTGCTGCTCTGGACCATCAGTCGTGCACCGGCCCAAATTGAAGACCCGCCTGCTCCCCCGAATCCAGACCCGGGAATGGCGGGAACCAGCGAAAGGCGGTCATCTCTTCAAAAATCGAAGGTCTATTACGCCATCGATTCGAATGTCCTGGGTCCGTCCCGAACGGTCCAGCCCCGGATCGTCGCCCGGATGGTGGAAAGTTTGGTCTGTGGTGCCACCGGAAAGGCCGCGCCGGCCGAAGCCTGGCGGTCCCTGGTTTCACCCGCTGACAAAGTGGGGATCAAGGTTTCCGCGTCCGGCCGGACGGTGAGCGGCACGAACCCGGAGGTGGTCGCTGCGGTGGTCGAGGGATTGCGCGAAGCCGGGGTGCCGGAAAAAAACATCATCGTGTGGGATCGCAATCTCGAGGACCTCCTGGCCGCCGGTTTTAAAAAAGGAGGCGACGGTTATCAACTGCGCTGGGTGGACCCCGCCTCCGGCTATGACTCCAAGGCCCAGGTCAGTGCGCCGGTGTTGGGCAAGCTCATCTGGGGCGACCGCAAGTTCGGGGAAAAATCGGTGCGGCGGTTTTCCGACATGCTTACGGGCGGCGAGCAGCTCAGCAGTCAGAGTTACTACGCCAAGGTGCTCAGCACCGAGGTAACCAAGGTGATCAATATTCCGTCACTGACCGACAGCTACACCACCGGCATCAACGGCGCATTGGTCAACATGACCCTGGCCAATCTCGACAACTGGCGGCGCTTTGCCAAATCCGCCGCGGAGGGCGACTCCTACATTGCCGAGATCTATGCGGATGCCCCCATCCGGGGAAAAGTTGTCCTGACCATCATGGACGCCCTCATCCTGCAATATGCGGGAGGGCCCTTTCCCGATCCGGATTTTGCGGTGGAAAACTACGCCCTGTTTGCGGGCAGGGATCCGGTGGCCATTGACGCCACCGCCTTGCGGCTGATTGAGGAAGTCCGCAAGGCCAACCGCATGCCCTCGGTTAAACCCATGGCCGTCTACATCGAGGCCGGAGTCGAACTCGGGCTGGGGGAGTTTCTGGAACACCGCATCGAGATGGTGCGCGTCGGCGTGGAGGGGATTCGGTGAAGGGGGAAGAAGGGACATTGAGACGCGGAGACGCGGGGAGTGGTTTCGCCGTGTCTCCGCGTCCCCCGGTTTCCGCGTCTCTCTCGCTGGACTGGAACCTCCTCAAACGGGTTTCGCGCTCTTTCTATCTGACCCTGCGTCTATTGCCCGGACCGGTGCGCGAGCCGATCTCACTGGCCTACCTGCTGGCGCGTGGGTCCGACACCGAGGCGGATGGGGCCGCGACGGACGCCGAGAAGGAACTGCTGGCCCGGCGTCAAGAAATCGAAGGATGGCTGGCGGCATCGCCGGATCGTGCAGAAATCGGGAAAGTCTGGACGACGATCCAGGATGGTCAGCGTTTTGATGGCGAGCGGTTCGGCGGTGGGAATTCACCGCCTTTGTCGGCGGAGGAATTGGATCGTTACACGTATCTGGTGGCGGGTTGTGTGGGAGAATTCTGGACCGGAATTTGTGCGAAAAAACTGCCCGGATTCTCCCGGCGTCCGCTTGAGGAAATGAAGGAACTTGGCGTGAGGTTCGGGAAGGGGCTTCAACTCGTCAACATCCTCCGCGACCGGCAGGCGGATGCCCGGCTCGGGCGGGTCTATGTTACGGACACGCAGTTTTCCGAACAACTCCGGCTTGCCCGCGAACATCTTGACGCGGCGGAGATTTATATCCGGTCCTTGACGGTTCGCCGCCTGCGCGCCGCCTGCGCCCTGCCATTCCTGATGGGATGCGAGACCCTCGATCTGGTGCAGAAATTTCCGGATCGCGCTGGAGTGAAAATTTCAAGGAACCGGGTTTGGTTTCTTTTGTTTCGAGGTTTCTTTTTTTAGTTCCGGGAGGGCCCGACCTCCGGGCGGGCCGATGGATAGGGCAACCCCGCCCAAGGTAGGGCCCGATCTCCGAGCGGGCCGTTTTTTCTCAAGAGCCCGAAACTCGCAAAGGCGGCCCGCCCGGAGGTCGGGCCCTACCATTGCCAGTCGTGCCATGGCGCACTATAGACGGCAGCATGTCCGGCGAACCACGGCCTGTGCGGAAATCTCTGCATCACACCGCGCCATCATTTGTTGAGGCCGGGGAAGTTTTCTTTCTCACCGTCTGCGCGGAAATCCGCGGTTCCCAGGACATCATTGCACCGCCCACTGCCAGGATTTTATTGGATAGCGCGCGATTCTACCACGACTCCGGACGTTGGTGGCTCCGCCTCCTGGTCCTCATGCCCGATCATCTCCATGCTTTGGTGGCCCTGCCCGGACAGGAAATCCTCACCCGCACTGTCGGCGATTGGAAACGCTATGCCACACGGAAAACCGGACTCCATTGGCAGAAAAACTTCTTCGACCATCGTTTGCGTAATGACGAGAGCTTGGAGCAAAAAGCGCAATACATCCGGGAGAATCCCGTTCGAGCCGGATTGTGCACCACCCTCGACCAATGGCCGTGGTGGACAGAAAACCGGTAGGGCCCGACCTCCGGGCGGGCCGTTGGATAGGGCAACCCCGCCCGAGGTAGGGCCCGATCTCCGAGCGGGCCGTTTTCTCTCAAGAGCCCAAAACTCGCAAAGGCGGCCCGCCCGGAGGTCGGGCCCTACCATTGCCAATTCCCTCCGGTTACCGGCTTGCGGCCTGCGGCCAGACGATGTCTTTGCCTTCGAGGAGACCGCGGCGTTTGGAGAGCTTGGTGGCGTCTCCGTTGTCATCAGTGCCGTCGGGTCCGATGGCGTAGAGGAGGTATCCCTCGGCATTCCCACGCTGATAGCGCAGCGGATTGCCATCAAGGGGATCGAGCGGCACGATCGGAAGAAGACCCGGCACGAGATCTGTGAGGGATGGGGGATACTTCCCGTGGGCGAGCTTGCACCGCTGCAAGGCGAGGGCCGTCACGGTGAGGTGGGCCATGGCCTGGGTGGAGATGATGCGGTTCGTCGCGTTTTCGATGGTGGGAAAAATCATGCGGCTGAAAAGGCGTTCGAAGCCCGCACTGTTGAGTTGAGCTTGCAGTTTCCGGCTGGTTTCCAAAGCGGGTGTCCAAGGTCCTGCGAGCGGATCGGCAGGGACAAGGTCGATGAGAGTCTGATAGTTTTCGAGGAACTGCTTCTCGTCGGCGTGACGGTAAACGGTGGCCCAGAGGAAAAAGCCCCCGACGGAAAGAATCTCATCGAGGGATTTCGGCAGGGACGAAATGGTGGGGGTTGAGCCGGCGGACAACGAAGCGGTGAAGGTCGAAAAACTGGGGCTTTCAAAATAAGGCATGGCCATGGCCCTCTCCAGCCTCCAGAGGGGAATCAGGGTTGGCGTGATCCGGACCTCCGCCCATGCTTTTTGCAGAGTTTCAAGATCGGGCTCGGTGACTACGGAGGATTGCATCCACTCCCAAGTCAGGTTCTGCGCGATGCCGAGGAGGCTGGCGGTGATGAGACTGCTGATGAGGAGGGGTTGCTTGTTCGTCATGTTGGCCAGGCGCAGGATGGTCTGGATATTCGCAACCACGGCCGGACCGTTGTTTTCGCGCAGCAAAAGGATGCCTTCCTGGGCGAGAAATTGACCGGCTTTGAGCGATTCCGTGGCACCGGCCATCTCCATCGAAAATCCCTTGGTATAGTCGGGATGGATCTCCAGAAGGCGCGACTGGCTTGTCTCCCGGATGTCGGCCAGCCGCGGTGTCAGCGGACTGAATTTTTCCCGCAACTCCTCCCAGGCAACCGGTTTGCTGGCAACGGTGGCCTTCTCCTCGTGGTGTTTGACCACATTGAATCCGGGAGATTTCTCCTCCATGGTTTGGAGAGGTTGAATCTCATCGGCCCGGATTTTCTCTCCCAACTCCTTGCCAAGGGTGATGAGTTTTTTCGCGCCGTTGCCATCGAGGGGAGGGGCGGGCGGGACAAGGGCGGCACTATCGAAATGCTCGCCGCGGTTTTCGAGCGAGGCCTGATACGCCTCCAGTTGCCGGCGGGAGTGGCCGACGGCCAGGGTGGTCAATCCGATGGCGGCGATGATCAGGAAGAACACCCATCCAGCCAGCCAGAGCAGGATGCGGGTGATTTTGCTCATGAATTTTCAGAAGGCACCACCCACTCGCGCATGATGACGGCGAGACGCTTGACGGGTGGCTCGGACAGCATTTGTGCGGTGGGGCAGCTGATCGTTTCCACGATGGCTTCCGGCACAGAATTGATCCAGGCCTCCTCGACTTCGCGGCCCATGTCGGTGCCAAGGACGATCCCGGCGGGACCGGAAAGCGGCCGGGCCTTGTAGTTTTTCAAGGCGGCGAGATGGGCGGCGGCGACGGGCGTGCCAGGCGCTGATGGACCGGGAGCATTTTTCGCGGAGCCAAAGGAAAACACGCGGGAGAGGGTCCGTTTCCAATCATCCGGCACGGTGCTGTCCGGGGGCCGGGCTCCGGACAGCGCGAGGTAGGGAACCTGGCGTCCGGCGATGCGGAATTGCCGGGCCATCTCCATGGCGAGCACCGCCCCGTAGCCATAACCGAAAAGATGGTAGGGGCCGTCGGGGTCGAGCAGGCAAATGGTTTCCACCAGGGCGGCGGCTTCGGTTTCGACCGTGAGATGGCAGGCGGAAGGATTGGTCAGACCACGGGCAGTCGTTCCGTAAAGCGTCCAGTCGGTTTTGAGCAAGCCGGCGAGGGTGCGGTATTTTTCTGTTTCACCCTCGAGATCGTGGATGAGAAAAAGCACCGGGGCATCGGCGGTTTTTTCGAGGAGGACGAGGGGTTCCCAATCTTTGGCGGCGGGAGCGTGGCGCGGGGCGGACGGAGTTTCCTGGCGGGATGGCGTGGCGGGAGTCTCGGCGGGCCGGGGCAGGGCCGCGGCATGGATTTCCCCGGCGGAGGTGAGGGGAAGCTCCGAGACAGTGAGCAAAAAATCCGGCCGCAAATCTTCCGGCACCTGGCGGGAGACGAGTTGCAACAACCCGTCGGGAGAGGCGGTGGACCCCGGGCGTAAAATCACCCAAGCGCCGAACTCCGGCCGGCGACCGGTCTGCCCAGTGGCGCAGTGGGCATCGAGGATCTCGGGATGCTGGCGGAGGGCGGAGGAAGCGGCATCGCCTTGCGAGGTGACGAAGTGAAAAATACCCGAACGGTCACGCCAGGCGGGAAGGGAATAGGTGCCGTCGTCCCCCGGCGGGAAGGAAATTTCCAGACGACCGGGGTAGCCGGGAGGGAGGGCCAGTCCGGCCGGATCCCGCAGGGTCGCGGTCACACCAGGACCCGGCAGCCCGATGGCGGTGTCGGGGACGGAAGCGCTGTCGGAGAAAACGGCGCGCACACCGGCACCGGAGAGGCCGGCCGGGCTGAAGATGAAAATGCCGGTGGCATGGCCATTTTGCAAAGCCCTCCACGAGGTCTGGCGTCCTGCGAGCGTGCCGGCGGTTTCGACGCAGACCACGCGCACGGATTCGGGCAGCGGACTTTCGGCCCGTTGCAAGCGCACGGTCAGGGCGCGCCATTGACCGGAGGAAAGCCGGAGGTGGGTGGGGGATCCGTTCTCGACCACGGCGAGGGGATCGTTTTCGTCTGGCAGCACCAGGGTCGCGCCGGACATCAGCGGGCAAAGCAGGGTTTCGACAAATGCCCCCGTGCCCGCGACCGACAATAAAGGAACGCGGTCGCCAGGGCCGAGAGCCTGCGCCGCAATCGTCTCGTGGCAGGCAAAGGCCACAAAATCGGGACTTAGCGATCGCAAGGCTGGCGCGGCGTCGGTTTCCGTTCCGGTGAGAAGAAAGGCGTTTTTCTTGGCTGCACCCTCGCCGCCGCCCGTGCTGGCAGAAACGGTTTCCCATTGTTGGTCGAGGACAAGAAGTCGCCGGGTCGAACCGTCAAAAAACCGGGCAGTGCGCGAATCGCAAATGATTAGTTCGACATCGGAACTCTCCATCTGCCCGGCTAACCAGGCGGGAGTGGCGTTGGGGTCCAGGGGCACGCAGGTGTCACCCGCCCGGAGAATACCCAGCACGGCCACGGGCAGCCAGGGAGTCGGGGTGAGGCAGACGGCGATGTTCCATCCGTCCGCGAGGTTCTCGTTGCGCAGCCAGGTGGCCAGCGAGCGGGCGTGCGAATCGAGTTCGGCAAAAGAAAGGTCGGCGCCGTTCGGACCGGTGATGGCCAGCACATCCGGCTGGCGCGCCGCCGTGGCGGCGATCGTTTTCTCGACGGGTTGTGGTTTTTCCGGAGGAGGGGGCTTCGGAGCGGGGTTGAGAAACTGCATTTCCGCAGCGGTCAGGATGTTGACCCCTCCCACTTTATGCGTGGGATTCTCCACGAGGTATTGAAGGGTTCTGGCCACGCGCTGGAGCAGGATCTCCGCCTCGGCCGGCGGACAAAGCGCGGGGTCGGACTGCAAGTGCAGGAGAAACCTGTTGCCGTCGCGCACCTGGAGAGTGAGGGGAAATTGGGAGTGGCTGACGATGCGGGCATCGAAATTGATCCAGCGGGGAAAGACATCGTGGATGCGGTCGTTCAGCGGCGGGGGAGACCACAGGAAGGCGGCGGGAAACTCGCGCACCTTGCGTGGAGGTTCGGCCAGGAGCAGGGCGCGCTCGAGGCTGATGGCGGCGTTCTGGGCGCGCTCTTTTGCCCCCCGCGCGATGTCTTTCAACCAGGACTCCACCCGCATGTCATTCTTGATCACGGTGCGGGCGGGCAGGAAGTTCTCCGGGCCGTTGGCCACCAGGAGGGCGTCGTCGCGCGTGGTGAGCCGGCTCAGAACGAGGGACCAGGCGGCCAGAAAAACATCGGGCTCCGCCACACCGAGTTGCTGGCAAAAGGCTTTGAGTTCCCGCGAGGCCTCGCGGTCCAGGAGAATGGAGTGCTCCTGCCGGGCGTTGCTCGCGTCCGCGGAAATGTTTTTCGGGTAAACGTCGAAATCCAGCGGCGCGGGATTCCCCGAAAAAAAGCGGGACCACCATTCCGCCGTGGCGGGTGAAGCGGGATCCGGGGAGTCCGCGGTTTCCTCCGGCTGGGGAACCGCGCCTTGCAGCGCCTCGATCCATTCGCACAAAATGTGGAAAAGCGCATCCTCATCGAGCAGCAACTTGGGAAAAGTGACGAGCAAATGGCAGTGTCCGCCGGGGAGTTCGATCGCTTGAAAACGGATGAGCGGGGGCTTGGCCGGATCGAAGGAATCGGCGGCATCCTTTTCCTGCAGGTCGCTCCACCGTGCGGAAATCTCCGCCGGCGAAACGTCCTTCCAGTCGAGCGATGACCAGGCAATTTCCGACGTGTCACGCGTGCGGTGGAGGGTTTCCCCCGTGGCGGCCTTGGAAAAATGAGAGCGCAAGATGCCGCGGGCGCCGGCCACCATCTGCCAGGCTTCGCGCAGGGCTCCGGCCGGACAGGACTCGCCGAGATTGAGTGACAACTGGACGTTTTGAAACTTTGCATCCGTCGTGACGGAATGCAGGAAACACGCGGTGGCCAGGGCAGGGGAGGCGGGAGTTTCGGGCATTTCTTTACAAATCAATGACCTGCCGTGGCATGAGCATCCTGCTCATGCGGAAATCGCATCGGCTTGGAAGCCGAGGCCACTCGATTTTGGTGACTACAAGTCGGCATCTGTTACAGCGCCGAGTGAGGCTGTGGTCACGCAGGCGGCGTATTTGGCCAGGACGCCGCGGCGGTAGCGGGGTTTGGGTTGTTTCCATTTGGCCAACCGGGCCGCGATCTCCTTTTTGGGAAGATCGAGATTCAGGGTGTGGCTGATGGCGTCGATCGTGATGCTATCGCCGTTTTTGACGATGGCCAGCGGACCGCCGTCGAAGGCTTCGGGAGTGATGTGGCCGACCACGAAACCATGGGTTCCGCCGGAGAAGCGTCCGTCGGTAATCAGGGCCACGTCCTTGCCCAGTCCGAGTCCCATCACGGCGGCGGTGGGTGAGAGCATTTCGCGCATGCCGGGACCGCCGCGGGGTCCTTCGTAGCGGATGACGATCACGTCGCCTTTTTTGATTTTGCCATCGAGGATGGCCTTAAGGGCTGTTTCCTCGCCGTCGAAAACGCGGGCGGTGCCGCTGAAACGGTTGCCTTCCTTGCCGCTGATCTTGGCCACGCCGCCGGCCGGCGCGAGATTGCCGCGGAGGATGACAAGGTGGCTGTCCTTCTTCAGGGGCTTGCTCAGCGGGGCGATAATTTCCTGGCCTTTGGGATAGGGTTTGAAGGGCGCGAGATTTTGTTTAAGGGTTTTCCCCGTGACGGTGAGGCAGTCGCCATGGAGGAGTCCGGCGTGGAGGAGTTCCTTCATCATGGGCACAATGCCGCCGATCTCCACGAGCTGGCTTATAAGGAAACGTCCGCTGGGTTTGAGGTCGGCCAGCACGGGCACGCGTTGGCCGATGCGGGTGAAATCGTCAATGGTCAGCTTGATGTTTGCCGAATGCGCGATGGCCAGGAGATGGAGCACGGCGTTGGTCGAACCGCCGAGCGCGATGACGACCGTGATAGCGTTTTCGATGGCCTCGCGGGAAAAGATATCGGAGGGGCGGATGCCGCGTTTGAGCAGGTTGAGCACGGCCGCCCCGGCCTCGTGACAGTCGCGCACTTTGTGTTTCGACACGGCGGCTTGCGCGGAGCTGTTCGGCAGGGAAAGTCCCATGGCCTCAATGGCGGATGCCATGGTGTTGGCGGTGTACATTCCGCCGCAGGAACCCGGTCCGGGAATGGCGCAGGCTTCCACTTCGTGCATTTCCTTTTTTGTGATCTTGCCCGCGGCTTCCGCGCCGACGGCCTCAAAAACGGATATCACATCAAGGTTGCGACCGTTGAGACAGCCCGGGAGAATGGTGCCGCCATAGACGAAAACTGCAGGGCGGTTCAATCGGGCGATGGCCATGCAACAAGCTGGCATGTTTTTATCGCATCCCCCGATGGCCACGAAACCGTCGAAGCCCTGACACCCCACCACGGTTTCGATGGAATCTGCGATGACCTCGCGGGAAACGAGCGAGTATTTCATGCCTTCGGTGCCCATCGAGATGCCGTCGGAGATCGTGATGGTATTAAAGATGGTGGCCTTGCCGCCGGCCTGGTTGACGCCGAGGGCGGCCTCGCGCGCGAGCTGGTCGATGTGCATGTTGCAGGGCGTGACCGCGCTCCAGGTCGAGGCGATCCCGATCTGCGATTTGGAAAAATCCGCCTCGGTGAAACCGACGGGATAGAGCATGGCGCGGCTGGGGGCGCGGCTTTCTCCATCAAGAACGAGAGAGGAATAGGGACGAAGGTTCGGTTTTTTACGGCTCGGGGTTCTCATAAGGTTTGGCAGGGTACATGACGGTTCGGGAGGGGGCAAAGGGAAAACCGGCGGCGCATCACGGCTTTTCGCGGGTCTCGATGGTGGTGATGGCGTCCTGGATTTCCGCGGCTTGTTCTTTGTTCAACTGACCGCCGGCCAGCACGGCGCGATAATTGTCGAGAGCCGGTTTGGCCTGTCCCAGGCGGGCGTAGGCCTGGCCGAGATAAATCTGATAGTTGATCACCGGCAGGCCGGCCGATTTGCTGAGAGCGATGATCTTCTCCAGCACTTCGGCCTCGCGGGCATAGTCATTCAGCGTCCGGCAGATCCGGGCCGAGAGAAACAACGTGTAGAGATCGTCGGGATTGCGGGCGAGGACTTGCTCGACCAGGTCTTGGGCTCTGGCGGATTCGTTGATCTCAACGAGGGACAACGCCTGGACGATTTTTGCCTGGGCGAAATCCGGCTCGGAGGCGAGGGCTCTCTTGCTCAGGGAAATGGCGTCCTGCCAGCGTTTATGCGAGGCGGCGAAGGTGGCGGCATAAGCCAGCACGCTGGCGTTGTCGGGCGCGAGCTGGAGCGCGCGGTCCATGCAGGCCCGCGCGAGAGTGTTGCGCTGGATGGCATCGTAGCGTTCGGAAATCTGGGCGAGGTAAATCGCGGTTTCCAAGTCTGTGCCGAAACGGAAAGCATCCACGTCGAGGGATTCGACCGCCAGACCCGGACCGCGCCGGAAGAGATAGCCTTGGTTCGTAACAGCCATCGGATGCCAGTCGGGTGAGGCAATCAGATGCTCGAGCAGCGGGCGGTATTCGGCTACAGGGCCGGTGAGCAGCACGGCCTGCCATTTTTCCTTCCGGAGCTCCTCGCGCCACATTGCCGGATTGGCCGCGAGGCGACCGGCGTGCTCAGGAGGGATGGCTCCGGCGTCCGGCGTGGCGAAGAGCAGGAGGTGCACCTGACCGCTGGCATTGGCGAACAATTCGCCGTTGGAGAACTCGCGGGCTTGCCCGATCAATTCCACCGGGGCAGCCAGTTTGAGGTTGGAAATGTTCTGGCCGCGGCCGGACAATCGGCTCCAGGCCGCAGGCAGGCCACTGGCCAGCAAGAGCGCGGCGGCCGCGAGAGCGATGGTTCGTTCCGAACGCGGATTTTTTAGAAAACCAATGAGCAAACGCAGAGCAGCCAGCGCGAGGAAGGCCGCCACCGTCCAGCCCAGAAAAACTCCCAGCCATTGCCCCCAGCCGAGCCAAGCCGCTCCGCCGGCGCGCCAAATTTCCCCGTTGAGATAATCGAGCGCGGAGGCACTGTAGCCGGCCAGTCGCCGTCCTGCGGCGAGTCCGCGGGCCGCCGAAAAAAGCGCCCCCTGCGATGGGAAGGCCGCGAAAAACGGCAGGGCGTGAAGAAATCCGCAAATGATTGCAGCGATCGCGGACCAAACCGCGTATCTTAATGAGGAAATTCGACCCATGACAAAAAAACTGTGGGAACTTTGCCTTTTTTTCCGAATCACGCAATGAATCGAACACTCGCCACCCTTTTCCTTATGAACCTTTTCGGATTTCTCGCCAAAGCCGAGCCCATCGCCGTGGGCTCACCCGCGCCTGGGCTTTCTGCGCTTGATCAGGACGGCAGCCCGGTGTCATTCGCCGCCGTCTACGCGCGCGGAATCACGCTGGTCTATTTTTATCCGAAGGCCGACACGCCCGGCTGCACCGCCCAGGCCTGCTCGCTGCGCGACTCGTTCGCGGATCTGCGGGCGGACGGATTGCAAATCCTTGGCGTGAGTCACGACACGCCCGCGTCGCAGAAAAAATTCCAGGAAAAATACACGCTGCCGTTCACCCTCATTTCCGACCACGATGGAAAAGTCGCGGCGGCTTTCGGAGTGCCCTCCCTGCTGGGATTCACCAGCCGCCAGTCCTTCCTCATCAAGGATGGCAAGGTGGCGTGGAATTCCTTGAAAGCAAAAACCAGCGATCACGCCGCGGAGGTGCAGGCGGCCTTGGACTCTTTGAAATAACGCGTTGTCTTTCTTTTGATCCTGTGGATTATTGTCATCCCTCGCTGGCGATTCTGTATTGAACTTCAAAAAGAATTACGCGAAGGATGCTTCCGGTTACGGGTTGGTAGCTCAATGGTAGAGCAGTACCCTTTTAAGGTATTGGTTGTGGGTTCGAGTCCCACCCAACCCACTCTCTGAAAACCTCAGAGAACCGCATGAATAAAGGCTCTGCGGGCCTTTTGCCATCATGCACAATGCTGCACGATGCTGCACATAAACACCGGCATTTTTGGCGACATTTGGCGACAGATTGGCGACAAATGCCCCCTGCATGGCGCATCACGGGGGCGTCGAAATGTAAAATCGGTTTTACATATCCAAAACGGGTTTTGGATTTAGGCATATTCCAAACCGGGTTTTGGATTTAGGCATATTCCAAACCCGTTTGGAATATGGGCAAATCCAACACAGTGTTGGATTTGGGCAAAAGTGAAACTCGTTTAACTTTCGGGCAAACTCAAAACCGGTTTGGAATTTGGGCAAAAGAGAAACCGGTTTCTGATTTGGGCAAATGAAGAACAGGTTCTTCATTTCGGCAAATGTAGAATGCCCTGCCCCTGCTAGGGAATCAAAACGATTCCACGGTCAACCTCGCGCGTCGTTTTTCAGCCTGTTTGGCTAAAATGCGATCGCGATTCCTCAAATACCACAGGTGGCGGCATTTGCGGCGGTGGGCGATGCCAAGGCGTTTTCTACGCATCGATCCACTCCTCATCAACTCCCGCACCGAAAGCTGGATCGGCCTGCTGGCGTTTCAACTCGCGCAGGATAATTTCAACAGCCTCGCGGGCGTTTTCGTTCTGATCACTGATCTCGTTTTCGGTTTCTGGGTGCATGGGTTTTAAAAGGTGCGCTCGTCGTGCGCCATGGTCGACGAGCGTGATTCCCGGCAATGCCGTGATGAAACGGTGGCGGCGGGATTTGCTCAGGCAAAAAAGGGTTCGGTCATCGGGCGGTTTGCAAGAATGCGGGCCACTGACTGCCCTGCACCGCGCTTGGATGTGGCATCGGAGTGATGTGCCTCGCGATCTCGGAGATGCGATGCTCGCATGGCATGTTGGACGGGAAGATCAAGTTCGTGTCGAGGGCGGTTTGGTCGACGACCTTCCAGAGGGCGTCCTCTAATTTTGCGGTGGGCATGTCGTGGTCAAACTGGAAACGCTTGCCCCTTGCACGAAAAAGCCGTTGCAAGCGGTCGAGGTTGGCCATGACAAGCGGCCTGAGCGGGTCGGGTGCTTTGCGCCAGTTGAGAATCATAAACTCAGCCCTCGACGAGGTCGCGAAGCCATTGCACCGAACAGCCGCCCCAAAATTTAGGAGAACGCATTTCGGCGGCGAAATAATTCCGCAGATACCACGCCTCCAGAAAAAGCGAGGTCAAGATCGGGTCGGCGTGCAGGACAAAAACCTCATTCCAACTGTCGGTGTAGACCTGCTCGGTGAGAGCCTGCCCGTATTTTAAGAAACGCTGCTCGGCGGAAGCCGCTTCAAGCGCAAACTCGTC
>CAMASH010000002.1 GCA_945860745.1 Chthoniobacter flavus
TACTCCCCAAGTCGTCAAAGAGCATTGGGTCTGTGAGACAGACTGTTTGGAGGGGCCGCGCGCAAGAGTGTTGCATAACTTGTTGCATGGGAACATGTTATGGTTTTGTTCGGCCACGTCAAGTCCCCTCTGGTGATTTTTCCGGGTTAAGGGTGTTTTGGGATCCAGCCCTTGCAGGGCAGATTGGTGGTTTTCATCGAGATCCCTGGGTAGCTCCGCAACCCAGGGCTATGGGATTGAGCCCCGACGGACATGCGCGACGGGGCTGAACTTCGTGCCATTCGGGACTGGTCCCTTTTTGTGACCACTTTTTCCGTGGTTTCAGTCGGATACAGAAGGGCATCAGGCCATTGGTGGTTTTGGGAAATAGCGCACATGGGGAAGATCTTTGCAGGGCTCGTCCTGCGTCCAGGGTATCGCCTTATGGGGCATCGTGGTCGGGTCAATGATGCCGGCCTGCCAAGGGCAGCGGATGGCACGCAGCTTCCAGCGCCAGCGCGCAATCCAGGTCAATCAGTTGGCCGCCCTGCAACATCCTGAAAACCGAAATGAACCACGGAGAACCCGGAGAACAAACAAAAGAGGGATTGGGGTTTGCGAAATCACCCAAGGTCAAGGGAGGTCTCACCCCAAAGGGGATGGCCCTTTCAGCCCTCAAAATCCCGGATCTTCTTCCCTCTGGGTTCCCGGTGGTCCATTCCCGTTTTCCCTTCGAGGGTAAAGCATGCGGGCTACCCGGACGAATCGACGGCATGGGCTGCCCTCACAGGCGGTCATCGTCCCGCTCGATGGTTGGGTTCGTCCCACGGAGGAAGCCCCGCATCTCCTGCATCGGACGGACAGGAATGAACTCCAGCCTTTCGGCGCAACGCAAAACCCGGAGCTTCTTGCCCGGCGGGAGATGCAGAGCCTTGCGAATAGCCCGGGGAATGACGGCCTGAAACTCCGGGGAGATCGTGACGGCATTCGTTTCGACAAGCTCATGCTGGGACGTTTCCCCTATCGCCCTGTAATCCGTCTGAATCATCCGCGAAAATCGGTGCCCGGGAATGACTTGCCAATCCCGTCGTCCGCGGTTACGTTTCCCTCAGGTGCCAAATACCTAAAAGCCCGCTTCTGGAAACGGAGGCGGGCTTTTCTTTTTCACGGAGCCTTCACTGTTTCAGGTATTTTTCCAAGTTCACGTGGAACCCGCCGAGATCGACCTTGCGCCGGAACGCCCGCTTGAGCGAATGACCGCGGGGTTCGACCGGCAGGGGATTGGCAAAGACGAGTCTTCCCCCGGGCCGGAGCACGGCGGCGGCGGCCGCGAAGAGATCGGCGATGAGGCCGGGCAGGTTCGGGATCGGAACGCGGCGGCCCATGGGGGGATTGGTGATGATTAACGAAAGATCTTTGAGGCCCGCGATCGCCGCATGATCGCGAAAATCACCACGGGCCAAGGTCGATGCGGGCGGATTCTTCACGGCGGCGGCAAAGTTTTCCCGCGTAATCGCGATGGCCTCCGCACTGCGATCGGTGCCGAAAACATGCCCCACGCCACCGCGCAGCGTGCGTTCAATAAGTTCCAGGCCGGAACCGCAAAAGGGGTCCCAAATGGTCTCGTTTTCCATCCGCCCAGCCAGCCGGGCCATGGCGGCGGCCAAGGGAGGATGCGAGGCAGCGGGAACGTCGTCCTGGCGATAGGCGAAGCGCGGATCGGGGCGTAGCCGGGGGGTGAGCTCCGGGGAGCATCCCGGCGGAGTTTCGAGAATATTGATCTGCCAGGGGGCGTGGCGCGGATCATTCAACAAGGCCGGACAGAGTTCATAGACGCGCGCGGCCAGACCGCGCACGGCCGCCCGTTGATGGCCCTTGGAAACAAACTCCAGCCGGTAGCGGATCGGGCCCTCGGTAAAGGTCTCAAAAACCTGCCGGGCCAGCGGCGAAGCCATCAGCGCCGCGAGCTCCCCGGTCTCGTTTCTTACGGTTCCGAGAACGAGGCCAACCGCGCTGAAACAGCGCAGCGCATAAAGGTCGGCCAGCATGAATGGGCCGGTGGGCGCAATCTCAAGCCGGCCCGGCCGGCGGCGGACCAGACGAAACTTTGCCCCGCCCGCAATTTGCTCCTGAAGTTCATCCTCCAGGATTTCCTCCAATCCCTCGCGGCAGTGCAGGTGCATGCGCAGGTCCGCGAAGTTCTTCAGAGGCCGGTCGAGACAAACCACGCCGGGATTTTCATGGCGGGCCACGTTGGCCTCCACTTTCTGGAGGGACCGGGAGGCCAGGGCCGCGGCGGATTTAAGCGTGGCGCTGCCGCCGATTTTTTCCAGGGTCCGGGACAGCGACTCTTTCTCGCGATCCGAGGCGGTCTTTTCCAGCAGGCGGAGGAGTTCGCTTTCCTCACCGGCCTCCGCGCCGATTTTCGGCAGGGCCGTCATGGCATAGCGGCGGATTTTCTCCTCCGGATCGTGCAGCAAGGCGCGCAGCCATTGGCGGGCTTGTTCGCGTTGCGCCGGCGTGCCTGATTCGGAAAAAACCACTCCGACCGCGCGGATCAGCCCGACGCGATCCATCCGGCCGCGGGCATCCGCCCGGTCAAAGGCCGGGACTTCTTCCGTCCAGAGCTGCTCGCAGGACAGGACGCGCAGCCGGTGGTAAAGCTCCTTGGCGGGATTCGCTTTTTTCATGGAGAATCCGTCTGCCGGACTGCCGGGGCCGGGAACTCAGGTGCGCTTAACGCCGGTGTTCGGATTGGGCTTGGGTTTCTCCTGTTTGGGCTTCTTCACTTCTTTTCGCTTACTGTTGTTGCCTTTGCCCATAATATCGATTGGTTGGGTCCAGCCTAAGGGGTTGAACCCTGCGGGCCAACTCAAAACGCGGCCGGTTCCAAATTATGAAAATTCAATCCGCCGTTTTCCAAATGAGCGCTCCCGATCTGAAATCCTGCCCGGATTCCGACCGGTTGGAGGTCGCCTTCATCGGCCGTTCCAACGTGGGCAAGTCCTCGCTGATCAATCTGCTCACGGGGCAGAAGGATCTGGCCAAGGTTTCCGCCACGCCGGGAAAAACCAAGCTGATCAATTTTTTCCTGATCAACACCGCGTGGCATCTGGTGGATCTTCCCGGCTATGGGTACGCCAAGGTCTCGCAGCGCGACCGCCGGGAATTCAGCGAGGCCATCGCGGACTATCTGGAACGCCGTCCCAACCTCCGCTGGGTTTTTGTCCTGATTGACTCGCGGCTCAGTCCGCAGGCCATCGATCTCGAATTCCTCCACTGGCTGGCGGGTCGCTCGGCGCCATTCGCACTCATCTTCACCAAGACGGACAAGCTCAAGGCGAAGGCCTTGCAGGAAAACATCGCCGCGTTTCTGGCCCGCCTGGCCACCGTCTGCGAAGGCACGCCCGATGTGCTGAAGAGTTCGGCCAAAACCCGCGACGGCCGCGCCCAGATTCTCGGGTTTATTCAGGATCGCCTGGCGGAAGAAGTTTCGTAATAGATCGAAGCGAACAAAACTGTAGTCGCCCCACTCCGTTGGGGCGTTCCCCTGACACGGCAGCGGAGTGCCGTGCCTACAAGCTACTAAACAAAAACGCCCCGGTTAAAAAACCGGGGCGCTTGTTTTAAAGTTTCGCTTGAGACGATTTAGTACCGGCCACGGCCGCCGTCGCGACCACCGCCGCCACCGCCACCGCCACGGCTTCCACCGCCGCCGCCGCCGCCACCGCCGCCGCCGAATCTGCGGCCACCGCCGCCGCCGCCGCCTTCTTCGCGGGGACGAGCTTCGTTGACGGTGAGACTGCGTCCGTCAATTTCCTTGCCGCTGAATTGCGAGATCGCCGCCTGGGCTTCCGCATCTGAGGACATGGTGACGAACGCGAATCCGCGTGAATTGCCGGTCTCGCGATCGGTCACGAGTGCTGCTTCGCTGACTGTTCCAGCCGCTGCGAAGAGGCTTTTGAGGTCGGCTTCTGTGGTTTTGAAGGAAAGATTTCCTACGTAGAGTTTGCTGCCCATAATATGTGTTTGGTTGTTGCAGGAGGAGTCTTCGACGCGGATTCCGGTTATCGGATTCGAAGCCACTGGAAGAGTCATGGTCGAAACCACTTCGCAAACACAATAAGCTATCTATCTACGCCCAAAGGGGCTCGGGACTTGCGAGCAAGAAGAAATCAGAGTTCGCGAAAAAATGCAATCGTAATCACAACATCCTCCAAATAAGGCGTCTCTCTGGATCCTTCCCGCCGCCCCGCTTTTCCCGGAAAACCCCCACCGCTTGCGGTCCCTCCATGCGAAGAACACAACATTTTGATTGAAACTTTTTGTGAGCGATGTATTAAAAAAAGCTCTTTGAGCTGCTCTGCCTTAGAACTTTTTAGCCAAGGGTCGGGAATCCCGAGGGAGTTTCGGACATGTTGTTCCGTCTTTTGCTCTCACCTTGGTTGCCGTGAAACCATCCGCCTCTCATCCCAATAATCCATGCACCGCGCCGACCTGATCGAAACTCCCGAAGAACAAGGCCTTTCCCTCCCGCCAGCCGGACGGAACGGACGCAACGGCCCCGCCGCAAAGGTGAAGAACTTCGTCCTCGACACCAACGTTCTGCTCCACGACCCGCACTGCCTCAATCGTTTTGAGAACAACCACATCTTCATTCCGGTGGAGGTGTTGTCCGAGCTCGACCGCTTCAAAAACGAGCAAACCGAGCGCGGCGCCAACGCCCGCACCGTGCACCGCTCCCTCACCCAGGTCTTCGGACAGAATGCCAAACGCGTGACCCGCGGAGTCGAAACAGCCGGCGGCGGATCCGTCCGCATTCTCATCAACGAAACGCTCGGCAAAGCGGCAAGTTCCGCGGCCATGAAGCGGTTTCGAAAGATCTTTCCCGATCAGGAACGCATGGATCACCGCATCATCGGGGCCTGCCTCGCCCTGCAGGAAAGCGCGACCAGTCCGACCATCCTCGTGACCAAGGATCTCAACATGCAGCTCAAGGCCCTGGCCATCGGGCTGACCTGCGAGGACTACCTCAACGACAAAGTGGCGGTGAAGGATGCCGAGGGCTACGAGATCCGATCGATTGCGGTGGAAGCGCACGAACTCCAGCGCTTCGGCAGTTCCCGCAGCATCGCCCTCGATCCCGAACGCACCGGTCCGCTCGAAATCAACGAATACGTGCTGCTCAAAGCCGGGGAACACAAACTCATGCCGGCCCGCCATCTCGGCCAGGGCCATTTCGCGCGCCTGGAGATTCCCGCCCACCTCCAGATGCCCCGGGGCATCGAACTCCGCCCCGCCAACCACGGCCAGCAATGTTTCCTCGACGCCCTGCTCGATCCGGAAATCTCCCTCATCACCTGCTACGGCCAGGCCGGCACCGGCAAGACCCTCATGGCCGTGGCCGCCGGACTTTTCATGACTTCGCAAAAACAATTCAACGGCATGACCGTCAGCCGTCCCGTCGTGGCCATGGGCGACACGCTCGGTTTTCTGCCCGGCACGCTGAATGAAAAAATGCACCCCTGGCTGCAATCGATATACGATGCGTTTGAAGTCCTCCTGCCCCTGAATCCGCCGCGCCCCGAAGGCAAGGTGCGCCCGAATTCCGACCGCAAAAAGGTCGAGCAAAAGCCGGTGAACCCGAACCACCATGGCAACGGCCAGCATCCTCCGGTCAAACCCTACGAGCAACTCATCGAACGCGGCCTCCTGGAAATCGAGGCCCTCTGCTACATCCGCGGACGCTCCATCCCGAACCGATTCTTCGTCCTCGACGAAGCCCAGCAACTCACCCCGCTGGAAGCCAAGACCGTCGTCACCCGCATGTCCAAAGGCTCCAAGCTCGTCATGGTCGGCGACCCCGCCCAGATCGATAATCCCTACGTGGACAGCCGCTCGAATGGACTCGTCTACACCCGCAACCGCCTCCGCGGGCAGAGCCTCACCGCCCACATCTCCCTGACCAAAGGCGAACGCAGCGCGCTGGCCGACATGGGCGCGCAGATGATGTGACGTCAGTCACACGCGATGAGTAAATCCAGCCGGTAGCGCCGGCCGAGGATCTGGTATTTCGGCAGCGTATCCGGACCGCAGCTTGCGGTGCCGATTCCGCGGTGGGCGGCGTCAAGGCAGAGCAGGGTTTCGGCGCGGGGTTTGAGGTCGATGGTGTGTTTGGCCGCGGTCAGGTCGTCGGGATGGAAATGGGAGGCGGAAAACGCGAAGGGCTCCGTCGCGGAAACCTTCAGCACCAGGCCGCGGGCTGCGCTGAGTTGCAGCGAGCGGGTATCGCATTTCAAGCCATGTTCCTGCGGCATGATGTAGGGCACGTATTGCGCCGTGACCGTGCTTTCATGCGCGCCCAGCCAGGCGGCGCGTTGACGGTCGGGGTAGTTTTCCCACGGTCCGAGACCGACCCAGCGCAGGCGTTCGAATCCCGGGGCGAGAGGGAAAATCAAACCCACGCGCGGGAGGTCGGTCACGCCGGGCCCGAGCCGGAAATCCGCCGTCAGGCCGAGTGCGCCGCTGACCGTGCCATGGACGTGCAGCGACCATTGAAAATCCGTCCAGCGGCCGCGGCCGGTGGATTCGAAATGAAACTTCCGCGAGCCGTCGTCCTTCTCGACCGAACGCACGAGACGCGTGCGCACTTTGTCGAGGCCGAGTTTTTGCCAGCGGCCCAGCGGTTTTCCGTCCTGGCCGGACCAGAGTTTGATGCCGTCATTGTCGGTGGGGGCGCGCCAGACGTTCAGTTGGGGCGGCGCGGCCAGGAGTGGGCGGCCATTCCATTCCATCTGACGCAGGCCGGCCTTCGTATCGTCGAATTCCACCCGCCAGACGCCGTTCTTCTCCGGCGGTTTTTCCGGCGGACGCAGAAAAGCCGCCGGCCGCGCGATCTGCTCCCAGCCGACAAGATGGCCCGCCTTGCACCAGGGCTGGGCCCTGGCCGCGAAGAAGCGGAAGAGCACATGGGCCTCGCGGCCCGGGAATTTCTTTTTGGGAAAATTCACTGCCACGGACTGGGTGGAACGCGCCCCGGCGCGCAGGGCGGGAAGTTTGCCCTGGGCCACCGCTTTGCCGTCCACCTGCAACTCCCACTCGCCGCGCAGCCAGTCGAGGCTGCGGAAATCCTGCCGGTTGAAAAACGAGAATCCGCCGCGCTTGTCCGCTTTCACCCGCACCGGCTGGGCCAGATATTGAAACTCAAAGAGTCCCGGATGCGGCGTGCGGTCGGGCCAGACCAGACCGTCGCAGACGAAGTTCGCGTCGTTCGGAGTGTCGTCGAAGTCGCCGCCATAGACCCAATAGTCCGTCCCGTCGGGGGCCTTGCGTTTGAGACCGTGATCAATCCACTCCCAAATGAAACCGCCCTGCAGTCCGGGATATTTTTCGAACGCATCCCAATAATCCCCCAGCGAGCCGTTGCTATTGCCCATGGCGTGCGAATACTCGCAAAGGATAAGCGGCCGGTTGCGGTCGGGATGGTTTTTATCCGTCGCCCATCGGACGATGCGGGCAATCGTGGCATACATCGGACAGACGATATCGGTCACGCGGTAGCCCGCATCGAAGGAAACGTCCTCGCCGACCTGCGTCCCGTCGGGCCGGTTCCAAATCGCGGCCTCGTAGTGCAGCGGCCGGCTCGGATCGAAATAGCGGATCCATCCCGCCATGGCGTCGTGGTTCGCGCCGTAACCGCTTTCGTTGCCCAGCGACCAGAGAATGATGGAGGCGTGGTTCTTGTCGCGTTCGACCATGCGCACCGCGCGGTCCAGAAACGCGGTGGCATAGCGCCGGTCGCGGCAGACCTGGTGGAAAAACGCATGGGATTCCACATTGGCCTCGTCGATGACGTAGAGGCCGAGTTCGTCGCAGAGGTCGAGCCAGTGCGGATCGTTCGGATAGTGCGAGGTGCGGACGGCGTTGAAATTGAAACGCTTCATCGTCAGCGCGTCGAGGCGCAGGGTTTCGCGATCGAGGGCCTTGCCCTTGGTGTCGTGGTGATCGTGCCGGTTCACCCCCTGGATGAAGATGCGTTTGCCGTTCACCAGCAGCATGCGATCGCGCACCTCGATGGAACGGAACCCGACCCGCGTGGCGGTCGATTCCACCACCCGGCCCCTCGGATCGCGCAGCGTCACAACGGCTTTGTAAAGATGCGGCAGCTCGGCCGACCATAGCAGCGGCTTTTTCACCGCCACGTCGAACTCCACCTGCAAGCGCGGCTGCAAACCCGGCCGTTCCATCGGCACCGCGCCTTTCAGCGGTTTCTTAAAAACCGCCCGGCCCCGCGGATCGAAAAGCTGCGCCTCGATCTGCCAACCCACCTCCGGTTGCCGGGGAAATCCCACCTTCGCCGCCAGCTTGAGGCGTCCGTCGCGGTAGTCATTCTCCAGATTTCCCACCGCAAACACATCCGCCAGATGCACCGGCGCGGTGGAATAGAGATAGACCTCGCGATGCAGGCCGCCCATCCACCATTGATCCTGATCCTCGATGAAGGTCGCATCCGACCACTTCACCACCACTGCCGTGACCAGATTCGCCCCGCCGAAAATCACAAACTCCGTGATGTCGAACTCCGAAGGCAGCCGCGAATCCTTCCCCAGTCCCACCCGCACGCCATTCACGAACACATACAGCACGCTCTCCGCTCCGCCGAAGTGGATCACCACGCGCCGGCCCTTCCAGCTCTCCGGCACGTCAAACTCCCGCGCGTAAATTCCGGTCGGGTTTTCCTCCGGCACAAACGGCGGCTCGTCCGGAAACGGCATCTGCACATTCGTGTAGTGGGGATGCCCGTAACCCTGCAGTGTCCAGTTGCCCGGCACGGCCACGCGATCCCAGCGCGCGCGATTCGTCTTCACCGCCACATCGGCCGGCGCGACATCCTCCGGCCGCGCCGCCATCTTGAATTGCCACTCGCCATCCAGCCGCCGGAACCAGGGCGATCTCTCGCGGTCGAGCGAGGCCGCCAGTTTCGCGGTGGGAAACGGATACAAGGTCGAGCGCATCGGCAGCCGGTTGAGGGCAACGCACTCGGGGTTGATCCACGGTTTCAGCGAATCGATTTGCAGCACACTCATGGAAGAATCAAGGGTGACAGGCTCCCACCGGGTTTTACCCGATCCGCACCGCGCGGGTCTTGTCCAGCTTGAGCACGCCGGGTTCGCCTTGCGGCAGGACGGCTTTGGGGTCGGCCACTTTCTCGCCGCGCCATTGCACGCTGCCGCCTTCGACCAGGCGGCGGGCGTCGCTGCGGGATTTGGTGAGCTGAAAACATTGCCCGTAGGCCTCGACGAGGAGGCTGACGATATCCCGGGCTGCGCCGCCGGGGGTGAAGGCCGGAAGGTCGGCGCTGGCGAGGTCTTTTTTGCTGAAACGGGTCTCAAACTCCGCCTGGGCCGCCGCGGCGTCGGCCTCGCTATGGAACCGGGCGGTGATGCGGCGGGCGAGGGCCTTTTTGGATTCCATGGGATGCCCTCCGGCGGATAACTCCTCACTCAAAAGAATCCGGTAATACTTGGGCATCAATTCGTCGCTGATGCTCATGAGTTTGCCGAACATGTCGCCGGGGCTTTCGTTGAGCGCGACGTAGTTGCCGAGGCTCTTGCTCATCTTTTGTTTCCCGTCGAGGCCTTCGAGGATGGGCATGACCATGCAGACCTGCCGGGGCTGGCCTTCCTCGCGCTGGAGGTCGCGGCCGACCATGATGTTAAAAAGCTGGTCGGTGCCACCGAGTTCGACGTCGGCTTTGATCATGACGGAATCCCACCCCTGCATGATGGGGTATTGGATTTCGTGGGCCCGGATGGGCTGGCCCTTGTCGATGCGTTCGCGGAAGTCCTCGCGCACCAGCATTTGCTGCAGGGTGACGCGGCTGTTGAGCTTGATGACTTCCTCGAAGCTCATGGCCTCGAACCACTCGCCATTGAAGACAATGCGGGCGCGTTCGCGGCTGAGGATCTTGAAGGCCTGTTCCTGGTAGCTCTTGGCGTTGGAGAGAACCTGCTGGTGGGTGAGCTGGGGCCGGGTGACGGAGCGACCGCTGGGGTCGCCGATCATGGCGGTGAAGTCGCCGATGATGAGAATGGCCTCGTGGCCGAGGTCCTGGAACTGGCGCAGTTTGCTCAGGCCGACGCTGTGGCCGAGATGGATGTCGGGGGCGGTGGGATCAACGCCCAGCTTGACGCGGAGGGGGCGGCCGAGGGCGAGCTTGGCCCGGAGTTCGTGCTCGCTGAGGACTTTTTCGCAGCCGCGGCAAAGCAAATCGAATTCGTGGGACTCTGGCATCGCGATATTCCCCGATTCCTAGCGGTTCTTGTTCAGAAGCTCACGCACTTCCTCAATGGTCATGTCCTTGTGGATCTTGTCCGTGATCTTGCTGACGGAGCCTGGCGCGGTTCCCTGCACAACGTAATCCTTGACTTCCACTGGCGCCTCAACCGCCGCCGTCTTGCCGTCGACCGCGAAGGCCTTCGTTCCCGCCTGTTCGGTCCGGAACTTTTTGTCGGAATTCGCGATCAGGGTTTTCGACCAGAGATCGGCCTGACCCGAGTCAAAGACCTTGTTGCCAAACCAGGGGTTCTTGATCCCGAAAAAGGAACGGCCGGATTCGAATTTCTTCGCGCTGTACTTCTGGTCGTAGAGAAAAGGCGACACGGGGGCGGATTTCCCGCTCATGGCCTCGCTTCCGCCCTGGAATGAGCGGCTCGAGTAGCGACTCGCCAGAGCGGGGTCGCTTTTCTGCGACTTGCCCTGGTTGCCGGAATTCACCGCGGCCATGGCGCGATTTCTCCCTGCATCCATGCGCTCGATCATGTTCATGGAGGGCTCCTCCTTTTTCTGGGCATGGCTGCAGAAAGCGGCGGCCAGCAAGAAAAAAACGGGGGCGGAATTTCGCATCGGGCGGACCCTACACCACTCAGCCGTCATTGGGCAAGGCGGGGGAGGCCTGGAGGGAGGCCAGCATTTCGCGGGCGGCCCGGCGATCGGCCGGGGGGGCGTAAGCGGAAATCACATCCTGCAAAGCCTGGCGGGCGGCGGCAGGGTTTTTGAGCCGGAGAAGTTCGGCCGCATAAGCCGAGGCAATGCCGAAGGAACCGGGGTGCAGTTCGTGGGCGCGGGCCAGGTCTTTCAGGGCGGACGACGGCGAGGCCTGGGCGCGGCGCAGGTAAAATTGTGCGGCGGCGAGACGGACATCCCACGCGGGATTCTGCGCGGCGATCTCCCAGAGGCGGCCCGCGCGGTCGGGGTCGGTCTTTTCCAGCCCCTGCAGGATCTCCCTCCAGCGGACCTCCGCCGAATCCGGCGCGGCGGATTCCATCCAAAGCCAGGCCCGCCCGGCGTTCCCGGCCGCGACCAGACGGGCGGCGATTTCCATCCGGAGGTCACGGAACTGGCGGAGCGGGAGAAGGAATTCGTTCGTGTCAGGCTCAAGGTCCGCCATCGCCGCCAGGCCCTCGTAATAGTCGGCCACGGTTTTGGGCGAAAGCGCCTGAGGGTTGTTTTCCATGACGCGAACCATCGCGGCGCCGGCCTGGTCGAACTGCTTGCTCCGGATGAATTGTCCCGCGAGGGACTCCCACAAACCGGCGGCCCGGGCATTGCCCCGCAGAATCCCCGCAGCCAGCAGGCGCCCCTTCGCGCCGTCCGCGTCCTCCACGCTGAGAGCAAACTGGGCCAAGTCGAGATGCTTTTGCGCGTCCAGCGCGGCGATGCGTTCCAACGGGGCCAGCATCTCCCGCGCCTCAGCCTGCCGTCCGCTTTTCCAAAGCGCCGCGGCCAGAAACAAGGCCCGGTGGGAATCGCCGGGGGAGTGGGCGGTCAGTTCGGAAAAAACGCGGGCCGCCAGGGCGGGCTGACCGGCCTTGAGAAGGGTTTGGCCGATCTGATCCCAGGCCCGCTCGTGGAAATGGCGGGCCGCCAGATAATCATCAAGCACCCGCCCAACCTCGTCGGTGCGTTTTTGCTCAAGGAAAAGCTGGAGCAGAATCTCGCCGGCGAAGTAGCGGCCGCGTCCGCCGTTCCATTCCGCCGACAGTTCCTTTTCCAACGCGGGAGCTGTGCCGGAGGACCGCGCGAGTTCCAGGCGCAGAAGGAAAAACGGCGGCACCAGATCGGGGTGACGGCCGGCGATCTGTTTGAGGCGGGCCAGTTCAGCCCGCCGGAGGTCTTCGGGAATGTCGCGACGGGAAAGGAACTCGCGGCCTGCAGAAAAACGGTCTTCGCGCGACTTGGGCTTGCGGTCGAGATCCTTGACCAGTTTTTCCCATTCCTCGCGGACAGGCGCGGGGGGAGGACCCGCCGGAGAGGTGCCGTCGAGTTCATGGAGCCGTGCGATAGCCCCAGGGTCCGCCTTGGGGCGTTCGGCCAGTTTTTCCAGGAGCGACCGGGCTTCCCGCTCGCGGCCCAAGCCCGCATACAGTTCGGCCAATGGCAGGGAGAGACTGCCGTCCGCAGGCGAAAATGCCGCCGCATTTTTCTCCAGCAATGCCAACGCTTCGCGGAATTTTCCCAACCGGCACAAAATCTGGATGCTTTGGAGAATCAGCCCACGGTCCGGGGCTTTGTCCCCGGCCGGCCGCTGCAGCAGGGCCAGGGCACGCGCGGAGTCGCCCTCTTCCTCCCACAAGCCCGCGAGCCGCATGGCGGCGCTCTGAAGGACGGGGGAGCCCGAACGGGAATCCTCCCCGGCCAGCAATCTTTCCAAAAATGCCATGGCGGGTTTCCGCATGGCCGGGACGCCGGAAAGATTGATAATCCCGGCGCAAACCGCCTCGTTGCGGGGGGCCCGCCCGCAGAGTCTTTGCAAGACGGCCGCAGCGGTTTCAAACCGGCCGGATTGCTGGAGGCGGTTGGCCGCTTGCAGGAGTTCCTCGTCCGTCGCACCGCGGGCCAGCCATTCCCCGAGCAGATACGGGGTGCTGCGGGGCGAGGCTGTGGCCAGTTGGTTCAAGAGGAACTGGCTCTCGGTCGAGCGCCGGAAGTTTTCCCCGCGCATGGCGAGGAGGGCGGGATCGCGGGCGAGGTCCTGCCGGTAAAGCGCGCGGGCCAGGCGGTGGAGGTTCCACTCCTCAAGCTGCTGGCCGCCCTGCTGGACGAGTTCAGACCACCCCTCGCCTTCGGCAACTCCCAGGCCGGCAAAGAGCGTCGCGATTTCTTCCGCTGCGGTCTCGTCATTCTCCTTGAGCCCGGCGAGGAGGGCGCGGGTGGCGCTCGCGCAGCCGGAGTGTTTCTCATCCTGCCAACGGGCGGCCAGGCTCTGCTCGAACGCGGGACGCTGATCGGGCGGCGTCAGCAGCCAACGGGCGCGGATGGCGCCGAATAACGGCTGGGCGAATGATACCGCCGGCGGGGCGGTGGCGATGGCCTGGTCGAGGCCGGAAATCATCCCCTCGGGATCACGCAGAGCGAGACGCCACTTGGCCAGCTCCATCCAGGCGGAGACCGCCTGGGACGAGGAAAGATCCGCGGGCACACTATCCCCCAGCACACAGGCCGTGCGGTGAAGATTCCGGGTGGCGAAGGCCTGGGCCCCCTGCCAGCGCTTCAAGGCCGGCGCGGCGGCAAAAAGTTGGACCGCCTCGTCCGCACCCGGTCGCCAGCCTGCATCCAGCATGCGGGCCAGCGCGGCGAGAACGTTATCCCAACGGGCCACAGCCTTCTCGGAATCCGCGGCGGCCCAGCGACCGAGGGCCTGACCCTGGCCGGCCTCCATGGCGACGGAGGCAAAGGCCTGTTCCGTCGCTTCGGTGGAGTCTCCCGCATCGACCAACCGCTCCATGTCGGCAAAAGCCGCCGCTGTCTCCCCGGAATAATACGCCGCCCAAATGCGCTCGACCGGCAGCGAAAATCCCTGCAGCCATTTCGATTTGTCCGGGCTGTTGGCCAGAAGCGGCCCGGCCTCCTGAATGGCCAGCAAACGGCACCCCTCGATGTCGGAATCGTCGGCCTTCCGCCAGATGGCCGGCGGCCGGACGTGGGTGCGCATGCCCCCGGGCAGGAACCCCACGGCTGCGGGTGGGTTTTGCTTCCATTCCACAATCCGCGCGGGCAGGGGCAGGCAATCCTTGCCCGCCGCCGGATCGCTCCGCGTGCCCTGCAAGACCGCTTCAAAATCCGCCAGCGCCTGCAGGCGGTCGCCCCGCTCGAGGGCCAGTTTGCCCAGGCGAAGGTGAACCTGCGGCGGACAATCCCCGAGGCGGGCCGCGGCGCGTTGGCTCGATTCCCTCCGGGCCTCATCGCCCGTGCGTTCGAAAAAATCCGCGGCGGCAATGAGGGCGGCCGGGGTGCGGGCGTGACGGACGGCGACTGACGTCCAGGCCACTTGCGCCTCCTCCCATTCTCCCGCGCGTTCCAGCAATTCCGCGTGACGGATGGCCAGGGCAGGATCGGGCACAGGGCTGGACGCGATGAGGCGCTTGAGCAATTGCGCGGCCTCCTCCCAGTCCCCGGCTTTCTCCGCCGCGGCCAGCAGGGCCTGGAGGTCCGCCTGCGATTGCTCCCCGCTCCGGCGGGATTCGACCAGGGCCTGGCGCGCCTCGGACCCGCGTCCCTCCTCTTCGAGGAGAAAAACCAGCCCGGTCTTCCAAACGATCCCGCCGGGCCACTCCACGACACGGCGTTCCAGCCGCGCCCGCCAGTCTCCGGTCACGCGATTTTGCACGGCGAAGGCGGCAGCTTCGCGCAACACCTCCGCCTGCGCCCCGCCATCGCGCTCCGCCGCACAGGCCTCTTCGAGAAAATCCAAGCCCTGATCGAAAAGCTGCAGGCGGGTGGCGGCATTGAGGATCGGAGCATGCAGGCTCCGGCGGGACCCGGCCGGTGCCAGACCGTAAGCGCGCCGCCATGTCTCGAGAGCCCGAAACCAATTCCCGGCCATTTGTTCGGCCAGGGCGAGATCCGCCGCGGCCTGCCAGTCCTTCGGCAGGCTTTGCCACCGGGTCTCGAAAGTGGCCAGTCCCTCATCGATCTGTCCACTGTCGAGCTGGAGGTGCCCGATGCGGCGCTGATACTCCGCGGCTTTGTCTGGCTGCGAATCCGCCAGCTTGCGAAGCTCGGCCAGCGCCGCCGCTGTGTCGCCGGATTCCGCCAAGGCGGACGCCAGGGCATCCCGGATCACAACGGAGTCCGCGTGCCGCGAAAATCCCTCGCGCAAGGCCTCCACCGCGCCCCTGGTGTCATTGTTCCACCGCTGCCAGCGCGCCAGCCGCAGCCAGGCGGTCTCGCCGCTTCCCGCCTCCGCCTGCGCACGGAGGCCGGCCAGCATTCCCCGCATCGCGACTCCCTCATCCGCAAGCAGGCTTTCCGTCTTGTCGTCCTGGCCTTGCATGGCGGAATGCAGGCGACGTTCCAAATCTTCGCGCGGAAGGTTCGGGGCCGCGGCGGCGCAGGCATTTTCCAGGACCTCGCGCACGGCGGCGGATTCGTTCTGCGCGGTCAGAAGATCCGCCAGATGGAGCGCGTATTCCGGCCGTGACGTCTCGCGGGCAAAGGCTTTGCGCGCCCAGGCCAGCGCCTCGTCATTCAATCTGGCATCCCGCAGAAGTTCCGAAAAGCGGAGGGCCGCCGCCGCTGCATCCTTCGGCTCCAGGAGGGAATCGTCAAAGCGCTCCAGCGTGGCCGTGACGTCCTTGTCGCGGTGGAGTTCCAGATAAAATCGCGCCAGCTCAGTGGCGGCGGCTTCATCATTTCGGGCCGCGGAAAAACGGTCGGACAAACTCTTCTCGAGGGGAGCGGAAAGACGCAGGCGGCGGTAAAACTCCGCGGCCCGTGCCGTGGCATTTTCATCGCCTTGGCGGGTGGCCAGGTAGTCCGCGATGCGTTTTTCGGCATCCGCCTCCTGCCCGCTCAAGGCGGAAACCTCCGCCCGCTGGAAGATGACGTTCTCATCCTGGGGACGAAGAGCGAGGACGCGGTCATAGAGCGCCGCGGCCGCGGCGGAGTGACCGGCGGAAAGCTCGAGCGCCGCCACCTCGCCCGCCAGCGCGGCGTCCTTTGGCAACAATTCGGACGCCTTGCGCAGCCAGAACAGGCGTTGCGCGTCGTCGGTCTGGAATCCGGCCAGATCCGCCACGCGCAAGGCCGGCCCGGGATCCTTCGGGCGGGCCTCCGCCTCTGCCCGCCACGTGTTTTTCAGGACATCAAGGGTCCCCGCTTGCTCATGGAGATGGAAGAGCCGCTGGCGGGCGGCAGCGAGCTTCCAATGGCCGGGACCCATCAACGCGAGCAACGCCTCCTGCGCCGCGAGGGCGTCCGCGGGTTTGCCGTCCTCCTCCAACCGGCGGGAAATTTCCTCCCAAGCCGCGAAGCGTTCGGGCGGTGATCCCTTTTCCGCAATGATGCGCCAATGACCAATGGCCGCGGCCCCATCGCCGGCCTGGGTGCTGGCCGCCGCGAGTTTCTTTCGCAAAGCCAGATCGTCCGGCGCGAGCGCAACCGCCTCCTCCCACGCGGCGCGGGATTTCGGACCGTCGCCCGCGCGCAGATGAAGTTCTCCCAGGCGGGCCAGCATCTGCGGGTTTTTTCTGGTGGCAGCGGCGGCATCCAGCACAGCGGCGGCGGCGCGAAAATCTCCCTTCTCCTCCCACCAGGCCGCCTGCAAATCGATGGCCGCCCCATCCCCGCCAGCCGCGGCCTGCCCGAGGATTTTCGTGGATTCTTCGCCTTTCCCCGCCTGCCGCAAAATCCGCGCGGACAACACCGGGGATTTTGCGGACTGCTGCCGGGCCGACTCGATGAGCAGATCGGTTTCTCCGGCTTTGTGATAAATATCCCACAATCGATCAAAGGCGGTCTTTTGCCCCGGATTGGCCGTGAGGAGGGCGCGGTAGCGATCCGCCAGGCGCTGGGAGTCGGCGTCCAGGGTCCAGCCCGGTCCGGCCGCGACCAGGCTGAGCGCGGCGGCAAGAAAGCGCCAATTCATGGCAGGCAAGTTAACGAAAACCACCAGCCCGGCAACTCGCGATCAACGCGGCAGCGACGGCATCTGCATGGTCTTGTAGCCGGAGGGCACCGAAAATTCCGAATCAGCCAGCGGGTTTTCGTTGACCGCGACAACGGTCATGGTGGTTTTTCCCCCGCCCGGCGTTTCAATCACGGTGCGCAGGGGGAAGCCGTCAATCTCCTGGCCTTGCAGGGCTATTTGAAAGGGATCGCTGGGCGAGAGGGCGGCGACTTCACTCATGATTTTCTGGGCGGCGGGAAGATCCTTGGTCAGCCAGACATTCACTTTGGCCCCTTGGGAGGTCAGGGTGTATTCCTCGCAGGCGAATCCGCTGATGGTTTCCTTGTTGCCGGTCGGCTTGGGCCCCTCCGTCCCGGCGGCGGGGGCCTGTTGCATGCTCTTGATGAGCGCTCCGGGAATGGTCATCACCATTTTCTGATCGTGCATGAGGTTTTGCATGTCGCCGGACTTGAGGTCGATGATGGTGGAAACCTTGGGGCTGGCATCCATCCGCATCTTCTGACCCTTGATCTTCATCGTGACCGTCAGGGCCGCCGCCGGTTGGGCTTCCTGCTGGACTTTCTGGGTGATGGTGAGGTCGGCGTGGGCCGCGGTGGCCAAAACTGCCGCGAGGAGGAGGGGAAGAAACTTTTTCATGGAAGAATCTAGCGCGAAAGATCGGCCTGGGTGAGAATTTGAAATCCGTCGCCCCGCAGGACGGAACTGGAACATTCAATGTCGTCGAGATGCATGGCCAGAACGGCCCGTCCGCGCGGACGGACCAGGAGCGGATAGCTGAAGTAAATATTCACTTCGGCCATGAGCAGGGCGGCCAGCACCTTGGCCAGATCGGCCGCGCCTTCGCGCAGTTCCACCACGAGCACCTCGCATTCGCTGAAGGGGACTTCATGCTCGTGAAAAAGCTGGGTCACCCGCTCCGGATCGCTCACCACCATGCGGCCGATGGAGGACTCGGAGGAATCCTGGATGCTCAGGGCCAGCACGACGACGTGGTGCTCGTTGAGGAGTTTGACGACTTCGAGCAGGGCTCCGACTTTATTTTGCAGGAAAACGGAAAACTGCCGGACGGGAGCGCCGTCGAGCTTTTCGGTGGTGGGAGCGGCGGGCATGGGAAAAACTTCTGAAAAAATGCGATTACTTGTACGAATACAAAAGGCAGAACTGGGATTTTTCCCCCTCGAGAAGGGTCACCTTGATGAAGTATCTTCCACTCACGTCGGGCGCGAATCCCGCCGCGGCCATGATGCCATTTTCATAAACCTGATAGTCCACCGGTTTGCCTTTTTCGTCGAAGACGCCGACGCCGATTTTGCGCGCGGGCGGAACCACCGCACCGGAGAACCAGTATTCATTGCCAGCGAACAAATTGACCTCGAGAAATTTCGAGCGGTTGGGCTCCAGTTCACCCGACCAGAAGCCGTCGCGGATTTTGTAGCCGTCGTTGCTGAAGGCCCCGGCCAGTTCAAGGGCCTTGCTCCGCGCGCTGAAATCGACTTCCCCCGGCGGGGCCTCGGTTTTTTCCTGGGCGGATGCGGTGGACACCACCGCCAGAAGAAGCGCAAAAATGTGCGGGAGACGAATCATGATTCCCTGGAGCCTTTGGTGATCTCTTCCACGATGGAAACCATCGCCTGATGGAGATCCTTCACATTCTGGTCAGTCAGGGTCGCGGGCTGGACATAGCCGAGGGACTTTTCCAGGTCTGCGCGAATCTCGACAATCAAAGGTTCCTTTTGCAAACCGGCCGGCAGGGCGCTGATCTGACCGAGAAGATATTCGATGATGGCTGGCTGATGCAGGAGGCGGGCGGATTCCGGGGTATAAGCGCCCTCGACCAACCCGCTGACGATTTCGGTCCCGCGCACCCACGCGCCGAGGCTCACCAGGGTGACGAGGCTGCTGTCTTTTTGTTCCTCCATGTCGAGTTTCACTTCGTTCTGGGTTGCTTCCAGTTCCTCGCGCAAGGCGCTCCAGTCGTTGTTCTCGGCAAAATCATTCAAGCTGTTGCTGCGGCCGAGGACGCTCTGGCTCACGTTCAACTTCTTGGCCAGATTGATGATTTCCTTGCCGATGTTTTTGACCCCCTGGCTGTCCTGCGCTTCGACGGCGATGTAGCCGTCTGCCACCAGGGTGCCGAGCACAAGGGCAATTTGGGCGCGGCTGGAGGTGGCCGCCGGCGTGCCCGTGCGCACCAGTTTGACCCAATTGGGACGGCCCAGTTTGCCGATGGCGGCAAAAAATTCGCCCGGCATGGGAACGGTAACCGAATCCACCCGTTCCGCGCCTTTGATCTGGCCCGGGGTCATGGCCGTCTCGGCCGCAAACAAGCCCCCGGCGGACAGGGCGGGCAAGGCGGCAAAAAATAACCGTCGCATCCAATTCATCAGAGCAGATAATACCAAGCATCGAACTTTGGCGAGCGACTTTCGCGACAGGCGGGACGCGCGGTCGCCGCGATTTTTACCACCGAGCAGCGTGAACGCACATCTTCCCATTTACGATCTCGACGAGGAGATCGTGGCCGCCCAGCAAGCCGGCCGTCTCGTCCTTCAGGCCCCGACCGGCTCGGGAAAATCCACCCAGGTGCCGCAGATCCTCCTCGACGGCGGTGCGCTGGGCGAGGGCCGCTGCGTCATCCTGCAACCCCGCCGGCTGGCCGCCCGCATGCTGGCCAAGCGCGTGGCCGAGGAACGCGGCGTCCCTCTCGGCACGGAGGTCGGCTATCGCATCCGGCTGGACAATGTTTCCTCCGCGCAGACCCGCATCCTCTTCGTCACCGAGGGCATTCTCCTGCGGCAGATGATCGCCGACCCGCGGTTGCGGGACATTTCCACCATCATCTTCGACGAATTTCACGAGCGCCACCTCTACGGCGACATCAGTCTGGCCCGCGCCTTGGATCTCCAGGAATCCGCCCGACCCGACCTCAAGATCATCGTCATGTCCGCCACGCTGGACGGCGGTCAGATCGAAAAATACCTGGCCCCCTGCCAGACCCTGGTCTCGGAAGGACGGGTTTTCCCCGTCGGGCTCGAATACCTCCGCCACGAACCCCGCGACGAGCCGCCCTGGGAACTCGCGGCCGAGGCCGTGCGGGAAAACTTCGCGCAAACCGACGGAGACGTCCTCATCTTCATGCCCGGCGCCTACGAAATCCAGCGCACCATCCGGGAACTCTCCCACCGCGTGCTGCGCGCCGGCGTCACCATCCTGCCCCTCCATGGCGAACTCCCCGCCGCCGAGCAGGACAAGGCCGTGGCCCGCACCGCCCAGCGCAAGATCATTGTCTCGACCAACGTGGCCGAGACCTCCCTCACCATCGACGGCGTGACCATGGTGGTCGATGCCGGCCTGGCCCGCGTGGCCCGCTACGACCCCAACCGCGGCATCAACACCCTCATGATCGAAAAGATCAGCCGCGCCTCCGCCGATCAACGCGCCGGCCGGGCCGGACGCACCGCACCGGGAATTTGCCTGCGCCTCTGGACCGAACGCGACCACGTCCAGCGCCCGCCGGTCGAACTCCCCGAAATCAAACGCCTCGACCTGGCCGAGACCGTTCTTTCCCTCAAAGCCGCCGGGGTGCGCGATCCGGCCGGTTTCCGCTGGATCGACCGGCCGGAGGAAAAATCCCTCGCCCGCGCCGAGCAACTCCTGCGCGATCTCGGGGCCCTGGACGATGCCAGCGGCGAGATCACCCCGACCGGACGCCGCATGCTCAGCTTTCCCGTCCATCCCCGCTACGCCCGCATGTTTCTCGCCGCCGAGGAATCGGGTTGTGTGCGCGCCGCCGCCCTCATCGCCGCCCTCACCCAATCCCGCAGCCTCCTGCTCAAAACCGAAAAGCGCATCGAGGAGGAACGGGCGGAAATTTTCGGCGAGGGCAGCTCGGACTTCCTCATCCTCATGCGCGCTTTCCAGTTCGCCGAACGCCACGACTTCCGTCTCGAGGCCCTCCGTCCCCTCGCCATTCACGGCGAGGCCGCCCGGCAGGTGAAAAAACTCTTCGAGCAATTTCTGGAAATCGCCCGGGACGAAGACCTCGACACCGAGGCCGGATCCGTCCGCGACGAAGCCATCGCCCGCTGCGTCCTGGCCGGATTCGCCGATCAGGTCGCCCGCCGCCGCAGCGGGGGAACGCTCGTTTGTGACATCGTCCACGAACGCCGCGGCCAGCTGGCCCGCGCCAGCATCGCGCAGAACAGCCAGCTCATCGTGGCCGCCGAGATCAACGAAATCGAAGGCCGCGGCGGCGAAGTGCAGGTCATTCTCTCCCTCGCCACCGAGATCGAGGAAGCCTGGCTGCGCGAAATGTTTCCCGGCCACTTCGAGGAACGCAGCGCCCACATTTACGACAGCTCCCAGAACCGCGTCGTCGTCCGCCGGGAAAAAATCTTCCGCGATCTTGTCATCGAATCCCAGGACCGCGACGCCGAGCCCTCACCCCGGGCCACTTCCTGCCTCGCCGCCCGCGTGGTCGAAGGCGACTTGAAACTCACCCGGTGGGACGACGCCGTCGAACAATGGATCGAACGTGTCAATTTTCTGGCCCGCGTTCTGCCCGAACAGAACCTCCCCCCCATCGGCCCGACCGAACGCGAATACATCGTCCATCTCGCCTGCGACGGAGCCACCAATTATCGCGAAATCAAGGACCGCCCTGTCCTGGGACTGGCCCGCTCGATTTTGACCCCCGCGCAGCAACATTTGGTGGACAAACAAGCCCCCGAACGCCTCGAACTCCCCGGCGGACGCCGCGCCAAGATCACCTACGCCGCCGACGCCGACCCCGTCCTCGGCGCCCGCATCCAGGATCTCTATGGCGTGACCGAGGACATCAAAATCGCCGCCGGCCGCGTGCCCGTGACGATCCAAGTCCTCGCCCCAAACCACCGGCCCGTGCAAGTGACGAAAAGTTTGAAAACCTTCTGGGCCGAGTCCTATCCCAAGCTCAAACAACAACTCTCCCGCCAGTATCCGAAACACGAATGGCGGTGAGCCTCATAAAGACGAAGAGCCTCCTCCCCTTTCCTGGAAGGCAAGGCGTCAATCAGGACACCAACGCATTTTTGAAGACCTCCCGTAAAAGCGCGATCTTTTCAGCGGGCGGGGAATGGTTGTTCATTCACCCCTCGCCGTCCGGCACGAATAGGCCCGAGTATCCGGGCGTATAAAGGCGCAAGCCGGTGAGTTCGGCTATCCGCACAAAATGCGCATCGATGGCCTAGAGACGCATGTCGTCATGCAAGGCCAAGGCGGCGGTGGCCACGTCGAGCCAGGGCACGGTGAGACCGTTGTCGCGGAGTTTCCAAGCCATCGCGACGGTGCGATCCCGGTCCGCCTCGGCGCACGAGCGGTAGGGAACGACAGAAAAATGGCGTCCGAGCCGCCCGCGTTCGTCCCCGCGAGCGCCGCCCAGCACTTCGAGGCGCACCGGCGAACACCACTGCGCCTCGTAGACGTCGAGGAGGCTCTCCAAAGCCAGGCATTTGTCGTCTTCCCCGCGCAGGGGAGCTGCTTTTGACTCGACCGGGGGGGGCTTCCCGTTTCCGCCATAGCGGATTTACTACCGTGTTGTCGAAATTCGTCAGACCGTGGAAATCCTAAAAATTTGGCACGGCGCACGGAAAAGACGACCGCGGCTTTAGTCCGAAATCGCCTTCGAACCGCCACCACGGGATCGGTCCCACACTATTCTCCCCCCGTATCTGTCCCAGGGTGAGCGTTTTGGTTTATGGGACCGAATCCTAGTGTGCCTGTTAGTCACTTTTCGCCAGGGGGTTCTCCTTCGATCCAGGGGATGGAGGGAAGACCTCCCAGTCGTCCGCATCCCTTTTCACGGACCAGAGAATCGGAGCGCAGCGGAGATTCGAGCCAAGGCGAATCAAAGGTCATCCCGCCAGAGTCAGGCCTTTCTCCTTCGGCTTTAATTCCCCTGGCCCTTATCAATGACAGAATTGACAGACCCAATGCCAAATGTCATTGTCATTGCCAGTGACTCTCACCTTGGACAAAATGAGCCGTGTGGTCGTGCCGAAAGCCCTGCGGGAACGCCTTGCGCTTGAGCCTGGCGACGAACTGGAAGTTTCCTTGGAAGCCGACAGCATCCGGCTCCGCCCGGTCAGGCCGGTCTCCCCTCTCGCGGAGAAGGATGGACTGCTGGTTTGCACCAGCGAAGTTCCTCCATCGGCCTGGGATCTCGGGGCCTTCCTTGAGCAACAACGGGATCACCGCAGCCGGGAAGTGTCTGCGCTGTGAAGGTTTGCTTCGATACCTCCATGTTGGTGGCAGCACTCCTCCAGCAGCACCCTCACCACGGCGCCGCCCTCCCGCATTTTCGGGCAGCCCGGGAAGGCGGCACGCAAGCTCATCTCACCACGCACGCCCTGGCCGAACTTTTCGCCACCCTGACCTCCCTCCCGATCAAACCCCGGTTGCTTCCCGCCGATGCCCGCCGCCTGATCGACACCTCCGTCTTGAAACATTTCGCACTGATTTCTCTCGGTCCGACGGAATATCAGGATGCCCTTCACCTCACCGCCACGCAAAATCTGGCCAGCGGGGCGATCTATGACGCCCTTCATTTGGTGGGAGCACGCACAGCGGGCTGCACCGCTCTTTACACCCTGAACCTCCGCCATTTCCGCGCCCTTGCTCCTGGCGACGCGATGATCGTTTCTCCGTAGAGTTCCTGCTCTTCACTCTGCAAAACATGTGGCATCGGCAGGATGCCGACGCCACTTGAGGAACCCTCGGACGTCAGACCTCGCCATCCGGCACGAACATACCCGGGTCTCCCGGCGTGGAGAGGCGCAGGCCGGTGAGTTCGGAAATCCGCCTGAAATGCGCATCGAGAGCATAGAGCCGCACATCATCATGCAGGGCCAGCGCCGAGAAGGGCTCGCAGCGGGTTGCCATGGTTCTTGTTGATTCGTCGGCTTGAGGTCAAGCTTGCGGGGGAAAGCCTCCTCGACGCCTATCAGGCGCAGCCCGGAAATTTAGTGAAAAATTCCGCTCTGCGCTTCCCGGATCATCCGGGCTTTCCACGGAATCCTTGAGAAACTCACCGGCACCTTACTAATACTTCGGCGCCTTGACCGTTCCCGCTTCCAGATCGTCGCGACGGCGCTGGACGATTTGTTCGGCGATCTCGTGCACCATTTCCTCCACCAGCAGACGCAGATGGCTGCCGCGGCGGAAGTCAGACGGCGCGATATTCTTCACGCGATCGGCGTGGGTGCTGAGCTGGTAGCACTTTTTGAAACTGGTGCGGGTGGGATCCTCGGCGTTGTAGACAGCGATGGCCTGTCCGCCATTGCGGCGCATCACGGTGAAACACGGCACATCGGTCGGACCGTCGCCGATGTAAACCATGTTGGTAAACGGGATCGGACGCAGTTCCGGCGCCATGTGGTCATTCACATCCTCGCTCATGTCGAGCATGCCTTTGTTGATGCGGAAGAGAAACTGCGTCTTCTGAGTGTGGCTGATCACGCGGCGGGGAAAGGTGATGCGGCCCTGCGCGTCCTCGGCAAATTCGCAGCCGAAGATGGCCTTCACATACGGCGCGAGCTTGCTGCCTTCGAGCAGGATCTTCAGGCCGGAGGAAACGATGTAATGCTCCACGTTGATGCCGTAGGCTTCGTGCTCGGGGGAAAGAAGGCCGGTTTCGAATTCCTCGAACATGTCGGGCAGACCTTTGTAGAAGGTGAGTTTTTCCCCGAGTTTGCGCAGTTCGGCGTTGGTCGGGCGATCCATCTCGAGGTAGTCGAGCATCACCTTCATGTAGGCGAGTTCGTTGTCGTAACCCTGATCCTTGACCAGTTCGCCGCAGCGTTTCCAGAATTGCTCCGAGTTGATCCCGAAGACCGGAAAGAGGGCCTCCTCCTGCATGTAGGTGGGGGAGAGCGTTTGATCGTAATCGTAAATGATCGCGATGGTGTTTTGCGGGACGGACATAAGTGCGCTGGTCAGCGCAAGGCATCCTGAAGAGCGGAGGCCAAAGTGGCAAACCGGAAAACATATCCACCCTCCGGCGCCCGGCGCGGGCTCACCCGCGTGCTGTCGAGCATCAGATGGGAGAACTCACCCAAACCCAGTCGCAGCGCAAAGGCCGGGGCGGGAAGAAACGCCGGACGGTGCACCGCGCGGGCCAGTTCCCGGGTAAATTCCTCGTTGCGAAAAGGCTCCGGCATGACGGCATTGACCGCCCCGCGCACGGAATCATTCTCCAGCGCCCAGATCGCCATTCCGGCCACATCGTCGACGTGCACGCCGCTCATCCATTGCCGGCCGTTGCCCAGGCGTCCACCCCACCCGACACGGAACAAGGGGGCGATGAGCTTGAGGGCGCCACCGCGGCCCAGGACGAAGCCGATGCGGAGGCAAACCACCCGGACGCCGAGGGCCGCAGCTTCCTCCGCCTCGGCTTCCCATTCGCGGGCGACTTCGGCCAGAAATCCCTGACCCGATGGCGAGGTCTCGTCCACCAACCTCTCACCGGTGTCTCCATAAAAACCGATGGCGGAGGCGTTGACGAGCACCCGCGGTTTCTGCCCGCCGGCGGCCATGGCCCTGACCAGTTGGCGGGTGCCGAGGATGCGGCTTTCGAGAATGGCGCGCTTTTTGTTTCTGGTCCAAAGACCCATGATGGATTCGCCCGCGAGATTCACCACCGCGTCCAGATCCGAAAGATCGGGCAGCTTTTCGCGGTCAAACAACCGCGTCCCCGCACCCGACCGCCGGGAAAAGCCGACGACCTCATGACCGCCCGCACGGCACAATTCGGCCACCCTCGAACCGATGAAACCGCTGAAGCCAGTGATGCCGATTTTCATTTTAACAAAAGGTCACAAAGAAAACGAAGTGCGCGGGGATCCATTCTTTGTTCTTTTCGTTTCCTTCGGTAAAAAAGATGCCTTTTACGGTCCGAATCTCTTCTGGAGCCAGCCGTAAGGGAAGCGGTCGCCGGGACAATCGGTCGGCTTGGGATTGATTTTTTTGTGGGGCAGAACGATGGCCGGCTTGCCTTTGACTCTTCCCACGCGGCCGCGCAGGTAAACGGCGAGTTCGTCCAACGCGGCGAGTTGGTCCTGGGTCGGTTGGTCGCGGTTCAGATCCCCGACCAGACAAATCCCGATGGCGATGTTGTTGAGATAATCGCTGGCCACGTGGCCGCCGTTGATCTGGCGGGTCCAGCGCGGACCGATCTCGATCTCGCCATCGCCGGAGGAGTTGCCGTTGCCAATGACGAAATGATAGGCAAGGCCGTTTTGCATTTTGCGCACGCGGCGGTGATACGTGTCGAAAATGCGGGCGTTGCCCTGCCGGGTGCCGCTGTTGTGCACGATGATGTATTTCCAGCGGCCTTTTTGCACCCGGGCGTTGTCGATGGCCTTGCGCACCGAGGGACTCAGATAGCGCCAACGGCGGAACCATCCGCCGGTGTTCTTGGGGGCGGGTTCCTCGCCCTGGCTTTCCAGTAAACCCGATTTCTCAATGAGGATCGGGGCATCCAGGCGTTCCCCGCCCGGAGTTTTTCCCTTGGGAATCTGAGGAGGCGTCGGTTCCGGCGTTTCCCGCGGGGGCGCCGCACGTTCGGGAGTATCACCCGGAGCCGGCCGCGGCGTGGCGGTGGGCTTGGGATCGGGACTTTCCGGAGCAGGCGTCGGAGCGGGGCCCATTTCTATCACATCCGGCGTGGCATCCGCCGCCGGACGCGGGGTGGGAGTTGCCCGCGGAGTCGGTTCGGGAGGGGAAAGGGTTCTCGGCTTGGGCCGTGGCGTGGCGGAAGCGGCCGGACGCGGCACCGGGCGGATATCCTCCCTGGCCTTGAGAAAGAGCTGCTTCTTTTGCTCTTCGCTCATTTGGCCGCTCATCGGCGGAACTCCGGCAGGGACAAGGGCCATCGCCATCAGCCAAAAATAAATCCTCCTCCGCATCTCGTGGCGCACCGTAACAGAGGACTCCCGTCAATCAAGCCACTGACGGATTGAAACTTTCCCTGCGCCGATGTAGGCTAACGCCCATGAAATGGTTCCCCCTCCTCCTGCTCATCACGGTGGCGACGCTGGCGGCCCAAACCAAGACCGACAAGGCGAACTTTGAACAGGCCGTGCGATCGTTTCAGGGTGGCGACTACGAGACGGCCCGCATGTTGTGGGAGACCGTGGTCGCGAACGATCCCAAAAATCAGGCCGCGCAAAATTATCTGCGCATGATCCAAGCCCGGCAAAAAGCGGGCACCTCGCTGGCCGCCAACCTCAAAAAGATCATTCTGCCCAAGGTGGAATTTCAGGAGACCTCCGCGCGGGAGGCCGTAACCTTCGTGGCCCGGCAGGTGACGAAACAAACCGGCGGCAAGCAGGCGGTCAACGTCGTGTGGATGGTGCCCGAGGGCACGGAGAAAACCGTCACCCTCAGTCTGCAAAACATCCCCGCCTCCGAAGCGCTGAAATACATCGCCGAGGCCTCGAACCTGCAGGTGGAGTACGACAATTTCGCCGTGAAGATCAAACCGGCGGCCGCCCTGGCTCCCGCCTCGACGGATTCTCGACAGTAAGCAACGGCCGCTTTCCCGGAAACCCCACGTTTTCCGCGACCGCAAGAAGGAGCGCGACCGGGAGGGCAGCGATCCTCTCAATACTTCACCTTCACAAGGTAAAGCCCCGCCGCAGGCGCAACGTAATTCCATTTGGTTCCACCTCCCGCCAGACGTTCCCGCAATCCCGCGATTTCCACGCGGCCTTGGGCGACCCGAATCATCGCTCCCGTCAGCATCCGCACCATTTTGTAGAGGAATCCCTCCCCCTCAAAAGTCAAACTCACCACCTTTCCACTGCACCGGATATCCAGCCGGCTGATGCTCCGCCAGGTGTCCCGGACCGCTGTCCGGCGGTTGGCCGAGAAACCCGCAAAATCATGCCGCCCGACAAAAATTTTGGCCGCCTCTTGCAGGCGGTCCACATCAAGATCCTGCGGCAAATGCCAGACGCGGCCTGCCTCATGCGGAGGAAGCACTGGCACGGTTCGAATAATGTAGCGATAAACCTTTCCCTTCGCGTCAAACCGCGCGTGAAAATCCGGCGCGGCGCGTGATACCCGCAACACCCGAATGGCCGGTGGCACAGTCGCATTGAGAGCGCGCAGCCAATCCGCGGGCTGCAGCGAACAATCCGGCACATCAGCATGCGCAACCTGCCCGAGGGCATGAACCCCGGAATCCGTGCGGCCCGAACCGTGGACAACCACCCGCTCTCCGGTGATTTTTTTGAAAGACGCCTCCAGCAAATCCTGCACAGTTCGCCCGCCCTCCTGGCTCTGCCAGCCAACGAATGGCGCGCCATCGTAGGCGATGACCAGCTTCAGACGCATGAAGAAAAACGACGAAGGCGGAAGGACGAAGTGCAAAAGAAGCGGCTGACAACGAGCGGATTTGTCATTCGATCATTCCTTCGTCATTATTCATTCGTCATTGCTCCCGTCGCATCGAGCCAGCTTTGCAAAAGAATCTGCGCCGCGGCCTGGTCGATGATGGCGCGCTGGTTTTTGGCCTTGTGTCCGGCTTCGCGCAGAGCCCGCTGGGCCGAGACCGTGGTCAGGCGCTCGTCCCACGGCACCACGCGGCACGGCACGCCCGCGCGCAGTTTTTCAATGAACGCCTTGGCTTTTTCCGCCGCGGGTCCGGATGACCCATCCATATTGCGGGGCACGCCGACCACGATGGTGGTGATGGAGCGTTCGGCCACCAATTCGGCGATGCGCTTGAGGGGATTCACCCTGGCGGTCTCGATCGTTTCCAGCGGATGGGCCAGCATGCCCAGATCGTCGCTGAGGGCCAATCCCACCCGGGCTTCGCCGGTATCCACCCCGAGAATGCGTTTCGTTTCCATTTGCAGTTGAAAATACCACACGACAATCCTACGTTGCGCAAACACGAATCATGGCATCTCCGCTCAACAAATTTGGTGAAAACCTCCCCGTCACCGGCATCGTCGCCTTTTCCCAGGCGGCGGTCGGCTTCGGCATCGGACTCCTTCTGGCTGACAAAATCGGTCAAACCGCGCGCCAGCGCACCGCCATCGCCCTCATCGGCGCGGGCGCGGCCACGATCTTTCCGCTCGTTTACGGCATCGTCGCCAATGTCAACAACCGCCCCGATTCCTCGCGCAGCATCCGCCGCCAGCTCGAAGGTATCCGCCGCGCCCACGGCGTTTCGGACGGCGAGAACTAATCCGGCTCCCTGCTGCTCCTCGCTTCCACCTCCCCGCGCCGCCGCGAACTGCTGGCCGGTGCCGGAGTGAGTTTTCAAGTCGAGGCGGCGCGGATCGAGGAACTCTCCGACCCCGCCCTGACCGCCCGGGAACTCTGCCTGATCAACGCCGAGAGCAAGGCGTTCGAGGTGGCCGCGCGTTTCCCCGGTCGCGTCGTGCTGGGAGCGGACACCGTCGTCTCGCTCGACAACCGGACGTTTGGAAAACCCCGCGATCTCGTTGAGGCCCGCGCGATGCTGGAAACCCTCAGCGGCCGCATCCATGAGGTGCTGACCGGCGTTTGTCTCATTCATCGCGCCGGCGAAAAAATGTGCCGCTTCGTCGAGTCCACCCGGGTGAAATTCCGGCCCCGGGACGAAATCAATTTCGAGGCGTATTTACAAAGCATCCATCCCCTCGACAAAGCCGGCGCCTACGCCGCGCAGGAAGACGAGGGCCGCCTGATCGAACGCCTCGAGGGCTCGATGAGCAACGTGATCGGTCTGCCGGTGGAGCAAGTGCTGGCCGCGCTGAGCGAACACTTCCCGGAAATCCGGTAGGGCGCGTTGTCCCAAACGCGCCGTGGAATTCGACGGAGGATTGAGGGCAATTGCCTCGGCTTCGCCTCGCCCTTCGGGCTGCCGTTGGCAGGCTATCTCGCCTTGCTTGGTTCTCCCTACCGGGGCGGTTCTTCGCGCTCGAAGGCGCTGCCTCCGGTCGCTTTTCTTTGGAGCAGTTTAAAAAATGACGTAGCCGAAAATGGTAGGGTTCGACCTCCGGGCGAACCGCGGCCCGCCCGGAGGTCGGGCCCTACCGGGTGTTCCTTCCGCGGCTACAGGATTTCTAAAACCGCTCTAATCCGGCGAAGCTTCGTCTGAAGGACATCGCCGGTACGGCATCAGTTCCACTTCCAAAGCCGCAGGCCAGCGGCCGAAGCGAGGGCGGCCTGCTCGGCGTCGAAGGTCACGAAATCCTCGCACCCGGATTCAAGGGCGACCGCAACATGGAAGAGGTCCATTCCGCGAATCAGCAAATCCTTGGAATGAATGGCGCTCAATTCGTTGGCCCTTCGCACGGCGTCGATCCAGTTGAACTCGCAGTGCGGCCAATATCCGAGTCGAACCTCCTGTTCCAAGGCCCGGATGAAAACTATGGAGGGATTTTTCGGCAGCGAACCCGCCCGTTCCTGTTGGCGGAACGCATTAAACACCTCGACGCGCTGCCAAGGCGTCCAGATGATCTCGTGTGGTTCATCCAGGATGTGGAGCGCCTGATGATGAAGCGCGTCGCTGACGTTTTTATACGCGATCCACCACGAGGTGTCCGCGTAGGCGCTCATTTTTTGAGCGAGCGGAGAAACGCCACCGAATCGAATCCCGCAGGCGTCCCGCCGTCCACCGCCAGACTTTGGGCCAGCTCCCTCGTCATCCTCGGTCGGCTCCCACACCGGGAAACGATAAATTTGGGCTTCCCATTGGAAGTAACCAGAAGCTCCTCCCCCTCGGGAATCTCCTCCACGAGCTTCGTGTTGTGGTAGAACTGCCGGCTGGTCACCGTTCTCATGCGTCTAACAATGCGTTGGACGCCTGGCGCTGTCAAGGCTTCTACCGGGGCGGTTCCTCGCGCTCGAAGGCGCGGTCTTCGAAGCGGGTGATCTGTTTGAGGAAGGTGAGAGGCACGTTGCCGACGGGCCCGTTACGCTGCTTGGCGATGACCAACTCGGCCTTGCCTTCGTGTTCCTTTTTTTCCTCGTCATCCTCGGCGTAGTAATCCTCGCGCCAGAGCAGACCCACCAGGTCGGCGTCCTGTTCGATCGAGCCGGATTCGCGCAGATCGCTCAAGCGCGGCCGGCCCAGGCTGTTGCCGGTGCGGGATTCGGGATTCCGGTTGAGCTGGGCCAGGACGACGATGGGAATCTTGAGTTCCTTGGCCAGGGCCTTGATGCCGGAGGAGATTTCCGCGACTTCGATCTGGCGGTTTTCCTGGCCGCGCTTGGAGGGGGATTTGAGAAGCTGGAGGTAATCAATGACGATGAGCTGGAGGTCGTGGCGGTCCTTGAGCCGGCGGGCGCGGGCGCGGAGTTCGAGAATGCTCAGGCCGGGGGTGTCATCGATGAACATCTTGCAGTCGGACAACTTCTGCGTGGCGGCGATGAGGTTGGCCATGTCGTGCTTGGCGATGAAACCGTCGCGGATTTTTTTCAAATCCACCTTGGCCAGCGAGCAGAGCAAACGCTGCATGAGCTGCTGGGTGCTCATTTCCAGGCTGTAAACGGCCACGGCCTTGCCCGCTTCCATGGCGACGTGTTCGGCGATGTTCATGGCCAGGGCGGTCTTTCCCATGGAGGGACGCGCGGCAATGACGATCATTTCGCCGGGGTGCATGCCATTGGTCATCTGGTCGATGCCGCTGAAACCGGTGGGCAGACCGGTCAGGGCGCCGCGGTTTTGAAAAAGCTTTTCGATGCTGTCGAGGGCCTCCATGGCCAGCTCCTTCATTTCGGGAACCTTCGCTTTGAAACGGTCGTCGCCGATGGAGAGGATCCTGGCCTCGGCTTCGTCGAGGAGAATCGCGACATCGCCCTGTTCCTCATAAGCGCGCGCGCCGTATTCCGTGCAGGTGCCGATGATTTCGCGCAGGAGGAATTTTTCCCGCAGGAGTTCGAGATAGTAGGAGGCGTTGCTGGCCGTGGGGACAAAAGTGAACAGGTCGGTGACGGCGGCGGCTCCCCCGACTTCCTCCAACAGGTGCCGGTCGGACAGAAGCTGGGTCAGGGTGATGAGATCGATCGGCCGGTTGGTCTCGCGCATTTCGACCAGAATGGTGAAGATGCGCGCGTGGGCGGGCTGATGGAAATACTTCTCGCCGACCTGCTGCTGGATGCATTCGTCGAGCACCTTGCCCGGCGACAAGAGGATGGAGCCGAGGATGCCCTTTTCCGCGTCAGGACTTTGCGGGAGGGACCTGTGAATATCCGGGAGATAAGCCCCGCTTTTTTGGGAAAAACCCCGGCCCTTGCCTTTCCCTTTCCCTTCACCAAACCCGTTGGACTTCACGGGATTCTCGACAGTCCCTGCCGGAGAATCGGTGGCCATTGTCTGGTGCGGCTAGGAGCTGGCGGCGGACTTCCTGCGGACGGGTTTCCTGGGCGCGTCTTCGTCGGTTTCCTCTGTGTCTGCCACAGGAGCAGCCTTCGGAGCGGAAATTTGGACCCGCAGTTTGGCGGTCACATCGGGGTGGAGTTTGACGGAAACCTCATGGTCACCGCCCTCCTTGATGGCCCGGTCCAGCACCACGGCGTGTTTGGGGATTTCGATCGCGCCCAACTCCTTCGCTAAACGGTCGTGAATATCTTTGGCCGTGATGGATCCGAAGGCCTTGCCGGTCCCTCCGGTCTCCAGGCTGAATTTCAGGTTGATCTTGTTGATCCGGACGGCCAGTTCTTCGGCCGCGGTCACTTCGCGGGCTTCGCGTTCGGCCCGCTTGGCCTTGAGGTGGTTGATCTGACGCAGGGAGCTTTTGGTCACTTCGAGGGCCTTGCCCTGGGGAAGGAGAAAATTGCGCGCGTAGCCGCGACGGACTTTGACGATGTCAGCCTCCGCGCCAAGGTTGGGAATGTTTGCCGTGAGAATAACTTCAGAGTGTGCCATAGAACCCCGGATTGAAGCGGGAGCGAGACACTATCGCCCCGAGCGGCAGTGTCAACGCGAAATCATGCGAAATTGTAAAGCGCCTGGACGAGACCCAGCGCCCGGGATTTCGGCAACACCCCGGGCTCCATTTGATTCATCACGTAGGCAAAGCCGAGCCGGTTTTCCGGATCGGCAAAAGCGAGGCTTCCGCCGGCGCCGGGATGTCCGAAGGCGCGGGTTGACGGGCCGAAGAGGGCGCGCTTTTTGAGACCGACCTCGGGCCGTTCGGAAAACTCACGTTTTCCGCTACCGGGAAGCGAGTTTTCCGGGTTTCGGGGCAAGTCAACCGGGTCCATCATGAACCCGGCAGAGAAAGCCGTTTCGGCGCACAGCGTTTTGTCCGGTCCCTGGGTCAGCGGTGTCGTCATCCCATCCAGAGCCCGGCGGGAAAAAAACCGCCGCCCCTCCCATTCGCCGCCGACTCCCAGCATGGCATAGAATTTTCCCAGCGAAGCCGCCTGGCCGATTCCTCCGAGGGACGGCAGGCTGGCGGAGCGCATCGCCGGGGCGTTCATGGCGGAGAGGGAAAGCAAACCCGCCGGCGTGGAAAAGGCCTGCCGCGTCAAAGAGTCTGGCCGCGCCAGCGCCTTCGAGAAATCATCCTCCACCACGGCGCGCGGGGCCAGCATTTGCGCAACGCGGGAATGCTCGGCATCAGGCAAACCGATCCAGAGATCGAGCGCCATCGGCTGAGCAAATTCCTCGCCCCAGTAGTCACCGAGGGGTTTTCCGGACAGCCGGCGGACGATCTCATCCGCAAGGAAGCCGAACGTGCGCGGACCGTAACCATGCTCATCGCGGCTCTCCCACAGAGGGGCCTGCACCTCGACGGCCCGAACGACAGCCGCATGATCCAGCAGGCCTGCCGTTTTATCCGTGAGGGCCGCCAACCCCGCGCGATGCGAAACAACTTCGCCCACCGTGATCCGCGCCTTGCCGCTTTGGGCGAACTCCGGCCAGAAATCCGCCACGGGTGTGCTCAGAGCGAGCCCGGCCCGGTCCAGCGCGTGCAGAACACACGCGCTCGTCAGCCCTTTCGTCGCCGACCAGATGAGCACGAGCGTGTCGGGGGTCCAGGGGTCGCTCCGCGCGGCGTCCTTCCATCCTCCGTAGGCGGAAAAAACCTCGCGTCCGTCCTGTCAGACCGACAAGGCGGCACCGGCTTCCGCGCCGTGGTGAAAATTGCGTTCAAACGCGGCCTGCAAACGGTCCGCCACCCCGGCATCGACCGTCACTTGCCGAGCAGACCGTGAACCGGCTTCAAATCAGGATCGTATCTGGCGATCGCGCGGAATTTCTGATCCATCTGAAAACTCGTTTCGAGATGCGTGGCCGCCTCCTCGAGGTGGCCCAGCACAGCATTGTAGCAGCCCAGATTGTAGTGATAGGTCGGCTCGTTCAGGAGCACGGCCGGTCCCTGGAGCAGGAGTTTCTTGGCCTCGAGGGTGCGGCCCATTTCATGCAGGCAAAAGGCGCCGTGGATGTAGCCGGTCGTGCCGTCCGGACTGCCGTTGCGCAAGTGCTGGCAGACCGCCAGCGCATCGGTCCAACGTTTGGACCGCATGAGAACGAAAAGCCGCATTTGCAAAACCTCCTCGCACTCCCGGTCGTCCGCGGAGAGCGCGTCCATTTCGCGGAGGGCCTCATCGGTCATGTCCAGCTCGATATACCCCTGAGCGGCGCGCAGCGAACGTTCCAACGACATGCCTTGAAAAATGGAAGCAAATTGCGCCGCTGGCAATACGGAAGGCGGGCATCCCGTCCGGTATCCGCTCAAGTGCCATCGGCATCCTGCCGATGGGTCTTTCGAAAATATGAGCAGGATGCTCATGCCACGATTCGCTAGGAAACGATGAACTTCCCCCGCAGCTACGCCACCGTGATGTCCTTGGACAGATAAACGTCCTGAATGGTGTTAAGCAGCTTGATGCCGTCGGCCATGGGACGCTGAAACGCCTTGCGTCCGGAGATGAGTCCCGTGCCGCCCGCGCGTTTGTTGACCACGGCGGTAAAGGCGGCGTCCTCGAAATCATGCTGGCCCGACGCGCCGCCGGAGTTGATGAGCCCGGCACGGCCCATGTAGCAATTGGCCACCTGATAGCGGCAGAGATCAATCGGATGATCGCTGGTCAGTTCGGTGTAGATGCGCTCATCGAGTTTGCCGTAGCTGGAACCCCCGGTGTTCAGCGCCTTGAAGCCGCCGTTGTTCTCCGGGAGCTTCTGCTTGATGATGTCGGCCTGAATGGTCGTGCCCAGATGGTTGGCCTGGCCGGTGAGGTCGGCCGAGACATGATAGTCCTTGTCACCCTTGATGTTGAAAGCGCTGTTGCGCAGGTAGCACCAGAGAACGGTGGCCAGGCCGAGTTCGTGAGCATGGGCAAAGGCCTCGGAAATCTCCGTGATCTCGCGCGTGGCATCCTCGGAGCCAAAATAAATCGTCGCCCCGACGGCGGCAGCCCCCATGTCATAGGCATCCTCCACCGTGCCGAAGAGAATTTCCTTGAACTGGTTGGGATAGGTCAGGAGTTCGTTGTGGTTGATTTTGACGATGAAGGGGATCTTGTGCGCGTATTTACGGGAAACGGAAGCGAGGACGCCAAAAGTCGAGGCCACGGAATTGCAACCGCCCTCAAGGGCCAGCTTGACGATGTTTTCCGGATCGAAATAGAGCGGGTTCTTGGCGAAACTCGCACCCGCGGAATGTTCGATGCCCTGATCGACGGGAAGAATGGAAACGTAGCCGGTGCCCGCGAGGCGGCCGGTGTTGTAAATCCAGTTGAGGTTGTTGAGGACACGCTGATTCCGGTTGGTCGAAGCGAAGATGCGGTCCACGAAATCCGGACCGGGCAGATGCAGAAGATCCTTGGAGATCTTGGGCTGGTGGTTGAGGAGGGAATCGGCCTTGTCGCCGAGGAGAGAGATGATGTTTTCAGACATGGTGGCGAGGATGGGTGAATGTGCTTTTTAAGTCAGCCGGCACGCCTTGTCGAGCCTTGGCTCCGTGTCCCTCAAATCTGCGCGCCCATCCATCTTCCAAAGATCGCCCACCCCGCCCGCAGCATCCGCTCGGCAGGCCCCGATCGAGGCGGTCACCCAAAGGAAAATTATGCCGGCGGCATGCCCCGGATCAGGGCGGATCGCTCCTTCGGGAAAAGGATTCGGGCCACTCGCGCAAGTGCTCAGAACAAAGAAAACTGAACCGCGGTGGCCCGAATATGCTGCCTTAACCGATAGATTAGACGCCCCGGTTCAAAGGATGTTCAAAGAAATTGAAAAAAAATTTGCGGAGGCCATTTTTCCGGGCCGGAAGGGCGCTTTCCCCCCGCGTTTTAGACGTCCTTGAGAAAGCCGCCGATCCCTTACCGGGAATCCGGTTTTTTTGGCAGGTTCCTGAGGTCCTCAAGATCCATATCCTTCAGCTCACTGATCGATTCCGGAGGAAACCGCAGAGGCTGAAAGGGTTGCTCGCCGTTAAATCCGAGATCCCAAAAAACCTCGGACGTGCGGGTCCAGGCGGAACCCGTGAGCGGGAGCAGGGTTTTCTCCTTGAGCTTGGCCCGGACTTCCTCGCGCAGCTTGAGGCTGGTCGTTTCCGTGGGCGAATCGAGTTGGAGGGGGCGCATGATCACGTTGTTCTGGTCGATGACCTGGTAGTGGGCAAAGACAAAACCGCCCTCGGGCACCTGACCATCGCTTTTCAAGCATTTCAGCGAAAGAAAACTGGAGCGTCCCACGCGGGAAATCCAGGCCTCGAACTGCCATTCGCGCGAGTCCTTCTTGGTATTGCCGATGGTGCGATACCAAACCGTGTAGCGGTCCCCGGTGAGCGGCAGAACGGCGGCGCGATAGACCTTGCCCTTTTCGTCCTTATGCTCCCAAACGCCCAGGAGCCAGGTGTTGATATCATCCGACGGCCGGTCGGTCAGCGGCTGGTCAAAAAAGCAGCCCGCGAGAAGGCCGGAAAACAGTAGCAGCGCCAGGGCGCGGAGTCTCATCCTCATAAACATCGGGCGACTCCTATATCCAAGTTCCCGGAGGAATGACACTGTTTTTCGGGATGACCACGATCCCGTCGCGGACGTAATAGCCTTCGCCATCCGCATCCGGCGCCTTGCCCTTGGGGGAAATGACCACCTTGTCGCCGATGCGGGCATTTTTATCGATGATGGCGTTTTCAATGTGACATTCCCGCCCGATGCCGATGCGGGGAATGCCGGCGGCCACCGCGGGAATGTCCGCCTCGTAGTGATCCGAGCCCATCAGGATGACATTTTTCAGCGTTGAACCCGACTGGACGATGGAGCGGATGCCCAGGATGCAATGTTCGATAGTGGATTGTTCAATGACGCAGCCGTCGGAAATGATGGCATGATCGATTTTTGCCGAATGCACCACGCTGGCAGGAAGGAAACGCGGGCGGGTGTAGACCGGGGCGCCCGGGGCGTTGAAGCTGAATTGGGGCGTCGAGGTGGTGAGCTGCAGGTTGGCGTCGAAGAAGGCCTTGATCGTGCCGATGTCTTCCCAATAACCCTGAAAGATGTAGGCGTGGACCTTGTATTTATTGATGGCGCCGGGGATGACGTTTTTCCCGAAATCGACGAAATCATTATCGAGGCATTCCTCCAGCACCTTGCGGTTGAAGACGTAGATGCCCATTGAGGCCTGATAAAGATCCGCCTCGGCGGGGTGGCCGATGGATCGCAGGAGGTCGGCCGGGATGCGCAGGCGGTCCAGAATCTTGGGGTCCTTGGGTTTCTCGACAAATTCGATGATCCGGCGTTCCGCATCGGCGTGCATGATGCCGAAACCCGAGGCCGCCGGACGATTCACCGGGATGGTGCCAATGGTGAGATCGGCCCCGGTCTCAAGGTGCTGGCGCAGCACGAGCCGGTAGTCCATGCGGTAGAGCTGATCGCCGCTCAGGATGATGAAATAATCGACCGGCTGCTCCAAAAAGTAGCGCATGTTTTGCCGCACCGCGTCGGCCGTGCCCTGATACCATTTGGAGCCTTCCGGGGTTTGCTGGGCGGCGAGAATCTCGACGAAGCTCGGGGTGAAGTTGTCGAACTTGTAGCTGGCGTTGATGTGCCGGTGCAACGACACGCTGTTGAACTGCGTGAGCACGTAGATGCCGCGGATGCCGGAATTCAGGCAGTTACTGATCGGGATGTCGACCAGGCGGTATTTTCCCCCCAACGGAACCGCCGGCTTGGCCCGTTCTTTAGTCAGGGGAAACAGCCGCGTGCCCGCACCGCCACCCATGATAATCGCCAGCGTGCGATTGACGGGGAGGATCATCGGCGGTAGGCTCATAGGGGCAACAACGGACATGTATCTTGCTAGTCGCCCTGCCGCTTGTCACGTTGCAAATCCCATGTGTGGCATTGTTGGTTATATCGGCCGGGCGGAGGCTGTTCCCATCCTGCTCGATGGACTGCGCCGTCTGGAGTACCGCGGCTATGACTCGGCCGGCGTCGCCATCCTCAACGGTGAAGGCCTGGCCGTGCGCAAAGCCGTCGGCCGCATCGCCAATCTCGCCCAGGTCATTTCGGAAAACCCCGCCGGCGGAAGCCTCGGCATCAGCCATACCCGCTGGGCCACGCATGGAGCCGTCACCAGCGAAAACGCCCACCCGCACACCGACAAGTCCGGCCGTCTCGTTCTCGTCCACAACGGTGTCATCGAGAACCATCAGACCCTGCGCACCGGCCTCGAGGAAAAGGGCCACATTTTTCATTCCCAAACCGACACCGAGGTTCTGGCCCACCTCATCGGGGCGGCCTTTGACCGGCGGGGCGAAAAAACCCAGGCCGCGCTGGTCGAATCCGTCCGCGAGGCCCTGCGGCAGGTCATCGGCACCTACGGCATCGCCGTCATCCACGCCGCTGTGCCCGGAGTCCTGGTCGGAGCGCGGCGCGGCAGCCCGTTGATTCTCGGCGTCGGCAAGGGCGAACACTTTCTGGCCAGCGACGTCAGCGCGGTGGTGGCCCACACGCGCGAAGCGGTTTATTTGAACGACTACGAGATCGTCGCCCTGCGCGCGGACGGCTTCGAAATTTCCACGCTGGCCGGTTCCGACGCCAGCTTCGAGGTCAGCAAAGTCGAGTTCACCGCCGGGGACGTGGACAAGGGACAATACGCCCACTACATGCTCAAGGAAATCCACGAGCAACCCGACACCGTCCGCGACGCCCTCCGCGGCCGCCTCTCGGCCGAGGAAGCCACCGCCAAGCTCGGCGGTCTCGATATGACCAATGCCGAGTTGCGCGAAGTCGAGCGCATCGTGCTCAGCGGCTGCGGCACGGCGTTTCACTCCGCCATGGTCGGGGAATACCTCATCGAGACGCTGGCCCACCTCCCGGTCGAATGCGAATTCGCCAGCGAACTCCGCTACCGCAACCTGCCCATGACGCGCGACACCCTTGTCTTCGTCATCAGCCAGAGCGGCGAAACCGCCGACACCCTGGCCGCCCTGCGCGAAAGCCAGCGCAAGGGCCACCGCACCCTCGGCATTTGCAACAACGTCGCCAGCACCATCGCCCGCGAAAGCGACGGCGGGGTTTACATGCACGCCGGCCCCGAGATCGGCGTGGCCGCGACCAAGTCCTTTACCTCGCAGCTCACCATCATGACGCTGCTCGCGCTCCTGCTCGGCCGCATCCGTCACATCTCCTACGCCGAGGGCCTGGAAATCATCGCCCATCTCGAGAAACTGCCCGATCTGGTGGCCAGGGTCCTGGAACTCGAAAGCCACGTCGCCGCCATCGCGAAAAAATATGCCCACTCGAAGAACTTCCTCTTCATGGGCCGCCAGGCCAACTATCCCATCGCCCTCGAGGCCGCCTTGAAGCTCAAGGAAATCAGCTACATCGCCGCCTCCGGTTATCCCAGCGCCGAATTGAAGCACGGCGTCATTGCCCTGATCACCGAGGAAACCCCCTCGGTTTTCATCGCGCCCCGTGACGCAGTCTTTGAAAAAAATCTCAGCAACATCGAGGAAGTGAAAGCCCGCAAAGGCCCCGTTATCGCGGTGGGCACCGAAGGCGACACCTCCCTGTCCCGCGTGGCCGACGACGTGATCCTCATCCCCCAGGCACCCGACTATCTCACCCCGATCCTCGCGACCATCCCGCTGCAACTCTTTGCCTACTACATCGCCGTGGAACTCGGCTGCGACGTGGACAAACCCCGCAACCTGGCCAAGAGCGTCACGGTGGAGTAGATTGTGATCGAGTTGCGCAGACCCGCCCCCGGGTAGAATCTGCGTGAAAGCGAACCTGCCTCTCTTCAGGTATCCTTACCCTTGGCAAAATCGGATGCCATCCCGGGAAACCCCAGTGCTTCCACCAGAAACGCCAGCCGCTTTTTGAAGGCATCGTTCGATTGCCAAGCGCCGAGCCATTTCAGTCCATGCTGGATTTCCGGCTCCGTAGGACACATCTCCACCAGATCCTCGACATGACGGCGTCCCTTCAAGAGATCCATGGCCGCGTAGAGTTTGAGCGCCACCTGATCCAGACGGTCAATAAATTCCACCGTGAGGCACGGGCCATACTGCCAGGCATGTCCGCCAGCACGTTCCAGAATCCCATCCGGCAATCCGCGTTCCAGCAGGATGCTGGCCTCGCCATTCAGCCAATCGCTTTCCAAGCCAAGCAAACCCGCTGTTTGGGCAATGGCCTTCTCCATCTCCGCTGAAAATCCTTCGATGGGTTTCAAGGTCGTGCCATCCACAATGAGGGCCAGCGCATCCACGTCCTTGGTGGATCGGGAGATGAGTTCCAGCACGCACAACCCGGACCCTCCACAACAAAGCAGCCAAATATCCTCCGCACCGGCCAGTGCCATTTGTTTGCCGAGGACGGTCAACGCCTCGTGAACCTCCTCTTTCCTTCCGAAATGCCTCATTGCGCCACAATCTGGATTGGAGCAAAGGAACCTCCCGGCATCGCGACATGGGCCTCCTGCTTGAGTCGCGTTTCGCGGCGGCTGATCTGCGGGAAATTCAACGGGTCCCGGTAGGAGCTCATCCCGACCGTATGAAAGGTCTGCCCATGCGCATCCCAGATGGCAATCGGTGCGGTGCGCCCGCGCCCGCGATACCAGGCCCCGTCAATCAAGGCGGCGGCCGGGATCACGCCATCCTTCTTCGCGCCATGCCAGCGCAGACGGACATTCTGGCGGGCAGCCAGCGTTTTGAGGTCACTGCGAGCCTTTCCGCCTTGGCGTCCCAAGCTGGCCTTGCTGCTGCGAAGTGTTTTCATCGCGTAAAAATAATACCAAGCTGCTTGGTATTTCAAGCCTCTCTTTTTCGACTCCTCCATCCGTTCCCCTCCGTTTTATTTCCTGCCGGCTTCGCCTTCACCCCTGCGCGACTGTCTTCTCCGACAGGCTATGTCGCTTCGTTCCATTGTGGTGAAACTGCATTCTTCAGCCCATCTCCGCGTTGGAGACGGAGGGAAACGCTTTGTCGTTTCCGTCGAACGAGAATGGGCAACGACGAAGCGTTGCCCTCCAGCGCCGTGGTTCTTTCACGCCCGAGTTACAAACGCTAGCAGCGCGCGAGGAGAAAGCGGGCGATGGTGCGGGAGGCAGAGGGCTTTTGCTGGGCGGCGAGGTTGGTGCGCCAGGTTTGCCAGAGGGCGGCGTCGTTGGCCAGGGCCCCGACGATCAGATCGCCGATGCGCCGCGGTGCGCCGGTGGCCAGCGTGCCGATGCCGGTTTGTTCGATGAGGGCGATATTGCCTTCCTCCTGACCCGGGACGACGTGGCTGACGAGAAAGGGAATCTGCGCCGCGATGGCTTCCTGCACGGTCGCACCGCCGGCCTTGCCGATGAAAATGTGATGGGTGGTCATCAGCTTCGGCATCTCGTCGGTCCAGCCGATCAGGGTGCCGTTCTTCGGCAGGCCGGCATCTTTCAAGGCGGCGTGGACCTTGTGGCGGCGTCCGGTGATGACGGTGACATCCAGGTTGGGAATACCGGCCAGATGCCGGAGGACGTCCACGGCGTATTGGGTCTTGCCGCCGGGGAAAAAGAGGGCCTTCCATTTTCCATTGGCGGGAGGTTGGGAGGGCGTGAGCGATTCGAAGGCGATGTGGACGGGAAAACCCAGGACGTGGATTTTGTCGGTGGCGGCGCCGTCGTTGCGCAGGACATCGGCGGTGAGTTCGTCGGCCACCAGCGAGCCTTCGCAGGGGTAGCGATACCATGCGGCGTTGATCATGGTGGAATCGGTAATGACGGTGTAAAACGGGACGGAAACCGACGGATCGTGGCGGCGGATTTTCGTGATGAGATAGGAAAAAACCGGATAGGTGGAGGCGATGATGTCGGGCCGGAATTCGGCCACAAGTTCGCGCACGGCGGTGGTGAGCTCGGCCAGGAGAGGGCCCATGCCTTCGACCACGCCGCGTTTGCTGAGGAGCTGGAAAACGACCTTCCACGTGCGGGGATAGCGGTTGATGGCGGTGGCGTAGCCGCGTTGCACGAGGCGGTTTACGATCGGGTTGGTGCGCGTGTAGGGATCGGCGACGAGGACGGCGGCGGCGCCGTTGGTCTCGGCCCGGATGGCTTCGCCGATGTTGCGGGCGGCGGTGTTGTGGCCCTCGCCCATGCTGGCGGTAAGGATGAGAACGCGGGGCATCTTAGGAAAGGCTGAAGGCTGCGGGCTGCGGGCTAAAGTTGTTTGAGGGCTTCGCGCCCGCGCTGCTTGGTTTCCTCGTCGTCCTTGGCGAGGGATGGCAGGGCGAGACCCTTCCCGATTTCCTGGCGGGCCTTGGTTTTCTCGCCGAGAGCAGCGTAGGTTCGGCCCAGTTCGACGTGGTGGAGGACGCTGCGGGGATTGAGGGCAATGGCTTTCTGGAGATGTTCGGCGGCTTTGGCATTGGAAGCGTCGGGGAACGTTCCATAGATGGTCTGGGCCAGGGCTTTCAAGACCGGATTGAAGTTGGCCAGTTCGTAATTCCAGCGTCCGAGGATGTGCCAGGCGAGTTCCTGGGCGGGATCGAGGCGCACGGCGGCCTCGGCTTCCTCCTTAATGAGGCGGGAAAGTTCGACCTTGCGACGGGCCCCTTCGTACGCGGCGACGCGGCCATAGACGATGGCCAGGCTGAGGCGGGCCCGGGCGTTTTCCGGATCGGCCCGGACGGCGCGGAGGGCGGGGTCGAGGGACTGGAGGGCGAGTTGCTTTTTTCCGGCAGGGGAAGTGGTCTCGGGGATGAGCTGACCGTATTGCCTGGCGATGAGACGGAGGATTTCGGAGTCGTTGGGTTTCCCGGTGTCAGCCTTGAGAAACACCGCCAAGGCTTCCGCGTTTCTATTTTCGAGATCAAGTTGGCGGCCTTGCGACATCAGTTCCTGCACGGACTGGGCGTTTGCCACCGTGGCCGCGAGGAGAAGGAGGGCCAGCGCTCTCACTTTTGGAAAAGATAGTGACTGACGATCCACTCGCTGCCGCCACGGAAGCCCCAGAGTTCGGCGCAGGACATATAGAAGACGCGCCAGTAGGCGCGCCATTTGGCGGCTTCGGATTCGCCATAGGTTTTCTCGAGGAGAGGGCGGATGGCGGCTTCGTTGGCGTCCATGTTTTGCAGCCAGGCCTCGGAGGTGCGCTGGTAGTGGGTGCCGCTCACGCGCCAGTGGCGGCGGATTTTCAAGTCGTCCTGAAAATAGAGCAGGAGATGATCGGAAGGCATGGTGCCGCCTTCGAAAAAATAACGCGTGATCCAGTCGGAGGGATCGGTTCCCTCAAAATGATAAGCGTAGTCCTTGTGGGTGAATATGTGGACGAAGAGCTGTCCGCCGGACTTGAGCCAGCGGGCGACTTTGGCCATGAGCAGGCGGTAGTTTTTCATGTGCTCAAACATCTCGACGGAAACGACGCGGTCGTAGGCGGCAGGTTCGGCCTCGAAGTCGTTCATGTCGGCGGTGAGGATGCGGACATTGGGCAAATTGCGGCGCCGGGCCTCGGCCTCGATGTGCTCGCGCTGGGTGCGGGAATTGGAGACGCCGGTGATTTTGGCGTTGGGAAATTGTTCGGCCATCCAAAGCGTAAGGCTGCCCCAGCCGCAGCCAAGTTCGAGAATATGGTGTCCGTCGGCCAGTCCGGCGCGTTCGCAGGTGAGCGCGAGCATGGCGTCCTCGGATTCGGCCAATGTGGTGTCCTCTCCGGGCCAATATCCGCTGCTGTATTTCAAACGGGGGCCGAGGCAGAGACGGAAAAATTCGGTGGGGACTTCGTAGTGCTGCTTGTTGGCGTCGGCGGTCTTGATGGCGATGGGACTGCGGTCAAGGGCCGCGATGAAGTCGAGGAGGGCGGCTTGTGACTTCTCCACGTCGCCGCGGTTTTCGTCGTGGAGTTTTTTGGCGAGGAGGCGCCGGATGCCGAGACGGATGGCGAAGTCGGGCAGCAGATTGCGGGCGAGGAGGTGGTCGATCATGACGATTTCGGGAACCACGGAATGAAGGCGCTGGTGGTGCGCTGGTAGGCCCGGTAGGCGTCGCCGCGCGACTTGAGCGACTGGGCTTCGGCCGGCGGGATGCCGGTCACTTTGGTCAGAAAATACAGCATGAGCAGCGGGCAGTAAATTGTGATCCAGGCACCGGAGGTGCCAAGCGCGAAGACAAAATAGGCGACCCAGATGACCCACTCGAAGAAGTAATTCGGATGGCGTGAATAGCGCCAGAGTCCGGTTTGGCAGACCCTGCCCTTGTTCGCAGGGTCGGCGCGGAAACGGTTGAGTTGATGGTCCGCCAGGGCCTCGCCGGAAATGGCCATGAGCCAGAGGATGGCCCCGGCGATTTCCCAGGGATGGAGCGTCGGGGAAGGATTGGCGCAGGCCGCGGCGAAAGGCGCGGCAAGGAGACCAACCAGGACCGCCTGGAGCTGGAAGAAGCCAAAGAACATATACCAGACGCGCTTGGGGAATTGTTCGCGCAAGGCGGCATAGCGCGCGTCTTCCTGCGGGTGGTGTCTGGTCACGCGGATGAGCAGATGTGTTCCCAGCCGCAGACTCCAGATCGTGACCATGCCGGCGATGAGGGCCTTGCGCACGGGGTCGCCGGCCCCGAGGGCGAAGAAGATCGCAACGACCAGCGCGAAGGCATACGACCACGCGACATCCACATAGCCTGCGTTGTTGAGCTGGCGGCAGATCAGCCAGGTGATGGCCATGAGAAGAACGGCCGCGTTCATGCCGAGGCCGGTGAGAGTCCAGGCGTTCATGAGCGGAGCAATACGTCACGTAGCGGGGCATCCGCGCGGACCTTGCAGAGTTGGATGAGGGCGTAGGCGGACATGGCCATGTTGCCGAAGAGCATGATGAGAACAAACCAGAGGACCGAGCGTGCGAGGTTTGCCTCCTTGTAAGCCACCCAGATAAAGAAAGTCAGGAAACCAAAGTAGGCGTCAAACAGCGTGGCCTGAAACCACCTGTCCCCCGTGAGCGAAGGGGGAAGCTGCCAGATCGCCGTGTGGAGGCTGGCGTAGATACTCACCGCGACCATGCCCACAAAGATGACGGCGAAAAGTATCCTAAGAAACCAGATCATAAACCGAAGATTTGAGACTCAGATTGTCGGGGCGGGTGTGGATTGTCTGGGCCACGGTGATATGGCGGGAGCCGAAAGCCGCCTCGCAATAACACAGATAGTAGCGCCACTTACGAATGAAACCTTCGTCGAAGCCCTGTCCGCGCACCTCGTCAAGTTTCGCTTCGAAGTTTTCCCGCCAGATTTTCAGTGTCCGGGCATAGCAAGGGGCCATGTCCTCGTAATCGAACAAGTTGAGTTCCCCTGTTTTTTGGGTGGCCTCGCTGATGCGTCCCATGGACATGAGGAGCGTGCCCGGAAAGATGTGCTTCTGGATAAAGTCTGCGCCGTCGCGCAGAATGGCGAATTGGTTGTCGGGACAAAGGATGGCCTGCAAACCGAGCAGGCCGTTCGGCTTGAGCAACTCGCCGCATTTTGCAAAGAATCCATTCACATAGCGGTCTCCCACGGCTTCCAGCATTTCGATGGAAACGATCTTGTCGTAGCGGCCCTTCATCGTGCGGTAGTCGCAAAGCAAGAGCTCAATGCGGTCCTGCAAGCCGGCCTGCTGGATGCGATCGGCCGCCTCGGCGTATTGCTGTTCGGAGATGGTGATCGTGGTGACGCGGCAGCCGTAGTGGCCCGCCGCATGGATGCTGAATCCACCCCAGCCGCTGCCGATCTCCAGCACTTCATCCGCGGCAGAGAGGCGCAATTTCCGGCAAAGAACATCGTACTTTTTGCGCTGGGCTTCCTCCAGTGCCAGGTCGGGCGGGTCAAAATAGGCACTCGAATACGTCATGGTCGGATCCAACCAGAGTTTGAAGAACTCGTTGCTCAGATCGTAATGCTCGCGAACGTTGGCCCGGCTGGTCGAGAGGCTGTTCGGGCGGCGGAGGTGAAGGAAGCGGTTGTAGGTGTTGAGGAGATTGAGGACTCCGGTGGAACGTCCGGTGCGCGTTTCCAGGCCGCTGGCATCCTCGGCATTGAGGATGAACCACGCGATCACGCGGGTCAGGTCGGGTGTCTCCCACTCGCCCGCCATGTAGCTCTCCGCGAAACCGATCGGACCAAACAGGACACAGCGGCGGAAAAACTTGTCATCCTTCACCTCGATGCGCGCGCGCAGGCCCTTGAACAAGCCGCCAAAGACCTGCCGCTTTCCGCCGGGCAGCAGGATTTCCAGGGAACCGCGCTTCAGGGTCTTGAAGCTGGACAGGACAATTTTCTGAAAAAACATGAATGTGAGCGGCATTATCCCCCCCCGCATGATCATTACGAGCGCGGAGACGGGCCGGGCACGAAAATGTTCCTTTGGCCGGGACGCGAATTCCTTCGCGTCCGACTTTTCTCCATCGACGGACGGCAAGGGACGGCCATCCCTACCCCTTTTGCGCCCAGAATTGTGCCCGTCCTTCGGCGGTGGACTGATAGTTCCAGCCGCCGGCCAGGCCGTCGCCAAGGGCGAAGTTCAGGCAGAAATCCTTTTGGCCGAGCAAATGCCGGGGCAGTTTTTTCCAATCCAGGCAGACATCGTCGAAGACCACGACCGAACCCGGACGCGCATAAGGCTTCATGATCTCCCATTCCTCAAGGATGCCGCTGGTGAAATGCATCGAGTCCTGGAAGAAAAAATCCCAACGATCCAGTTTGGCCGGAAAAACCGCGGGCAGCATCTTGCGCGAATCGCCGTTGAGAAAGTTAATCTCCACCTTCGGAAAGGTGTCGCGGGCGAGCTGGAGATTTTCCTCGCGGAATTTGCGCAGTTGCAACCAATCTTCCATCGGAATCGAAACGTCGGGGTCGCCATCGTAATCAATGGTGAAAATCCTTCCGCCCCCGTTCTCCTGCACGGCCTTTGCCATGGTGTAGGTGCCGAGCCCCTCAAAGGTTCCCGTCTCCACGATAACGTCCGGCCTCTGCCAGCGAATGGCCTGGAACAACCGTTTGGCGCTGAGTTCGTGAGTGGACCAGGCGTGCTGCCAGCGGCTGGGCGGAAGGTCCAGCGTGATGGAGAAATCACAGATCGCAGGCCAGGCGGCTTTCAGGTTGTTCATTCGGAAGATCTGAGAGAATCCCCAGAATGAACGGAAAAGGTTAAGGAAAACAGCATTCAGTTCAGCGAAGAAAGTCACTGGAAGGCCCCGCGCCCGGCCGGGCGCTGGCGGGAACACGTTGAAGCAGATTCCACCGGGTGGTGACACACCTCATCCGCGAGGTTCTTCCTTGCGCCGCGGGGATGATACGGATCGATCTTCCCCGGATGCCGGGCAATGGGGGCCAGCTTCTCTTACCCCGCCCGCGCTTGAGAGCCGGGCGGGGTAAGGCGCTGGGATTTCGAAACGGTTGACTATTTTTTGCCTTTGCTGGCGGCCTTGACCTTGGCCCAACGGGCTTTCTGAGCCGCAATGATATTGGCCCTTCCCTCGGCGGAAATCTTGCCTTCCTTCCTCTTGGGCTTGGGCGCAACTTCAGCGACCGGAGCAGCCGATTTCACTTTGGCCCAACGCGCCTTTTGAGCGGCGATGATGCGGGCGCGTCCGGCGGCGGAGATACCGCCTTTTTTACGCTTTCCTTTTTTGGCCGCAGCTTTGGCGGGTGCCGGGGAGATGGCATCGGAGATGCCGCTGAAGACCGCGGCGAGTTCGGCCTGGAGTTTTTCGATTTGCTCCGAGATATTCAAGGAGCGCTTAAGTTGGGCTAGGGTCGGTATAGACATAGGGGATAAAATATCGCTGAACTGATTGGTCAGTCAATCACGTTTCTTCCGGAATGGTTAGGTCGGGGCGCATCTCCCAAAGTTGCCACACCCGACCGCGAGCGCGCTTCGCGCGGATCGGGACGAACACGGCGACACAGCGCCGCGGCTACAAAATCAATACCCCTTCCTCGCTTTGGGCCCGCGGGAGCCGCCCCGCTGTGTCAGGGCCTGGTCGCGGCTTCGCCGCCACTTCTTTTGCTTTTGCAACTTCCGGAGATGCTCCCGTCAGGTCATCCGAAAAAGAGTAAGTCCGATCGGGCGGGATAAACGGGGTTCAGCCGTCTTTCTTTGCCGGAACGATAACCACCGGGCAGGGGGCCCGCCGGAGCACTCCGGTCACCACGCTGCCACTGAAAAGGTGGTAGAGGGCACCATGTCCGTGGGAGCCCAAGACAATATAGTCCGCCTGGCGCTTGGCCGCCTGATCGACTATGTCGTCAACGGCCAGGCCGATGAGGGCGGTTTCCTCGACTTCCAATCCCGAAGCCCGCAGCGGTTCGCCCAGGATTCTCAAATGTTTCTCCTGCACAGCGAGCCCTTCCGAGCTTTCGACCAGCGGCGCGACGGCGGCAATGACATCCATTGTGGCACCGACCGGCACATAGTTGGCCACGGGTTCGACCACATGCAGCAGAATAAGACGGGCCCCAAGCGGACGGGCCAGGGCGGCGGCTTGATCCAGCAAAAGGTTTGAGGAGTCACTGAAATCGAGGGGGACAAGAATCGTTTTCATGGATCTATTCAACCACAGGGCGACGGGCGGGCCCAGTCCAGAATAAGGAAATCTTCCAGCCCCGACGCGGCTTGCGTGACGGCCGCGGGACGGGCGATACTGGCGCGATGGAAGATTTGTTCAAAGTGGAGGAACCGGTTCCCTCCTCATCCCCGGATGCCCCGCTGGCCACCCGCATGCGGCCGCGCTCGCTGGATGAATACATCGGACAAAGCCACATTCTCGGCCCGGGCAAGCTCCTGCGCCGGGCCATCGAGGCGGATCGGATCTCCTCGGTCCTGCTCTATGGTCCGCCGGGGGTGGGGAAGACCAGCCTCGCGCAAATCATCGCCCGATCGACCAAATCACGCTTTGAGCGACTCAGCGGAGTGGAGGGGAACGTGGCTGATATCCGCCGCGTGGTGGCCCAGGCGGGCCACCGCCTGCAAACCAGCGGGGAGAAAACGATTCTCTTCATTGACGAAATCCACCGTTTCAACAAAGCGCAGCAGGACGTGTTACTGCCGGATGTGGAAAGCGGATTGCTGCGGCTCATCGGGGCCACGACTCACAATCCGTTCTTCTATGTCAACAGTCCGTTGGTTTCGCGCTCGCAGATTTTTCAACTGGAACCGCTCGGTGTTGATGACCTCTTGGATCTCATGAGGCGGGCCGTGAGCGATGAAGAACGCGGCCTCGGGACGCTGCGGGTCCTTCTTGATCCGGAGGCAGCACAACTTCTGGCCACGGTTAGTGACGGCGATGCCCGCAAATGTCTTAATGCCCTGGAGATTGCCGCCCGCACCACCCCGCCCGGACCCGGCGGCGCGGTCCGCATCACACTTTTCGTCGCAGAGGAGAGCATCCAAAAGAAGGCCGTCGTTTATGACGGCGACGGAGATGCGCATTACGACACGATCAGCGCCTTCATCAAAAGCCTGCGCGGATCGGACCCCGATGCCGCGCTCTATTGGCTGGCGAAGATGCTGCATGCGGGGGAGGATTTCCGGTTTATCGCGCGGCGCTTGATCATTTGCGCCAGCGAGGATGTGGGCATGGCGGATTCCCACGCCCTGGTTCTGGCCACATCCGCCCAGCACGCGTCCGAATTTGTGGGATTACCCGAGGCCCAACTTATCCTGGCCCACGCGACGGTGTACATCGCCACCGCGCCAAAGAGTAACCGCTGCACGGTCGCCATCGGCAAGGCCTCGGCTGAAGTGCGCGAGGGCCGGACCCTGGCCGTGCCGAAACATCTGCGGGATGGCCATTACAAGGGCGCCAAGAAACTCGGACACGGCGAAGGCTACAAATACAGCCACGATTATGAGGGCGGTTATGTGCCGCAGGCATACCTGCCCGAAGGCCGCATCTACTACGAACCGACGGAACACGGGATGGAAAAGCGGGTCAAGGAAAGGCTCGACCATTGGCGGGCACTTTTTGAGGCCGAAGCGATTAAATCGCAGTAGGGCCGCTTCTACTTTTTCAGCAAATAGTCGGGATTGAGTTTCTTCAGCGCCGGGAGGACAAAGAGCCCGTCCTTGCGAATCAGTTTCCCGTCGAACCAGACTTCGCCCCCGCCGTAGTCCTTGCGCTGGATGCTGACCAGGTCCCAATGGATGCGGCTCTTATTGCCGTTGCCGGCTTTTTCGTAAGCCTGGCCGGGGGTGAAATGGAATGAGCCGGCAATCTTTTCGTCGAACAGGATATCGCGCATGGGGTGGAGGATGTGCGGATTGAAGCCGAGCGAGAACTCGCCGATAGAGCGCGCGCCCTCGTCGCTATCGAGGATCTCGTTGAGCTTTTTGGTATGGTTGGCCGTGGCCTTGACCACGCGGCCTTTTTCGAAATCGAAGCGGACGTGGTCGAACGCCGTGCCCTGATAGATGGACGGAGCGTTGAAGGTCACGTGGCCCTCGACCGAGTCCTTGACCGGACAGGAAAAAACCTCGCCATCCGGGATATTGCATTCGCCGCCGCAGACTTTGGAGCCGATGCCCTTGATGGAGAAGAGCAAATCGGTGCCGGGTCCCTTGATGTGCACGCGGTCGGTTTTGTTCATGAGGGTTTCGAGCGCCTTCATGCCAGGAATCATGCGGGCGTAATCGAGGGTGCAGACTTTGAAGAAAAAATCCTCGAAAGCTTCCGTGCTGGTGCCGGCCTGCTGGGCCATGGCGGGAGTGGGCCAGCGCAGGACAACCCACTTGGTTTTGTTGATGCGCCAGTCCATCACGGGACGCATCTTTCCGGCGATGAGGCGCATCTTGTCCTCAGGCACGTCGGAGAGTTCGGTGATGTTATGGCTGCCGCGGATGGCGATGTAGGCCTGCATTTTTTTCATGCGGGCGAGTTCGACGGCGCGGGCGGTGTCGAGCTGGGCGTCATTGGCGCCGAGGGACAATTCGCGGGAAACGCGGGCGCGATGGATCTGGACGAAGGGCACGGCCCCGGCGGCGCGGACAGCCCGGATGAGGGCGACGCCCATCTCGTCGGGCACGTCGAAGAGTTCGATGAAAACGCGTTCGCCTTTCTCCAACCGGGTGGAGTGGCGGGTCAGGATGCGGGCGAGTTGGTCGAGGCGCGGGTCTTGCATGGAAACAACGGATGAAATCACAAGCGGGACGCTTGTGCCAGCGGGGAGCGCGGCGCAGCGGCCGCGTAATCCTGGCTTTTCGGCCGGGTTTTGGTGTGGAGGTTCGGTTTTTCGAGCAGCGGGATTTCCTTGAGCACCTCGACGCGAACCCTGGCAATGCCACGGTCATACATTCCGAGTTTGCGGGCCGCACCCACGGTGAGATCAATGACCCGTCCGCGGATGTAGGGACCACGGTCGTTGATGCGGACAATGAGAGACTTGTTGGTCTTGAGATCAACCACCCGGACCTTGGTGCCGAATTTGAGGGTTTTGTGGGCTGCGGCCATGGCGTTTCCGTCGAAGCGTTCCTGACTGGCGGTGCGATGATCGCGGTACCATGAGGCGAGGCCGTGCTCCACCTTGACGGTCTCCACTTTGTACAAGGAGGCGGTTTTCTGAGGATCGGGTTTGGACGGGCTGGCTGGCTGCAGCGTGGTGCAGGCGGCGAAGGGAAGAGCGACGAGCCCAAGGGCAAAAAATTTGGCGGGCATAAGCTCTAAGTGATTAGACGCGGGAGTCCTCATAGGTGGCGGGTTTCGATTTGAGTCCGGGTGGGACGTGGGCCGTGACCAGGACAGTGTCGCCCTCGTAGGTCACGTCGAGAACATGACCGGCCCGGGGGATTTCTGCAAGCGGGGCGGACTTGCCCTTCGGAATCCGGAACCGCGCCTTCATGCGCCAGGCCCCTAGGCAAAGCTCGAGTTCCTGAAAAAAAACATCCCTGCCCTGGCCGGTGCGGGCGGAGATGGCCACGCGGCCGGGATTATGATGAAGCTGGATCGTGCGGTGTTTGCGCACTTCGCGCACTTCGCGCACTTCGCGCACTTCGCGCTCGAGGCGCGCGATGCGTTCCTGGATGCGGCGGCGGTCCCCTTCGCGCTGGGTCTCGCCCGGGCCCCGCGTGCCGATGCCGCCGGTCTGGCTCGAGAGGTGGGTCCCCATGCGGGTGAGGCGCGGCAGGAGATCGTGCAGTTGGGCGAGTTCGATCTGGAGACGGCCTTCGCCGGTGCGGGCCCGGCTGGCGAAAATATCGAGAATGAGCCGGGTGCGGTCGAGCATCTTGCGGCTGGTGAGTTCCTCCAGATTGCGGCCTTGGGCGGGCGAGAGTTCGTCATCAAAGATGAGCGAGGCGGCCAGTTTTCCCCGCATTGCCGGGCGACGTCCCCAGCCTTGCCCTTGCCGATGTCATACGGAGCGGTTGGTTTATCGAGTTTCTGGACGATGGTATCGACCACCTGCGCACCGGCGGAGGCGGCGAGTTGGCGGAGTTCATCAAGCGAATCCTCGACATCCCGGCGGCTCACTCCATCGTGCTCGAGACCGACGAGGATGGTCTTCTCGCTGCCGGGGGGCGAAGCGCTGACCATCAGGCGGGGCCGGGCCCGGAGAGAGCGGGCTCAAAAACGAATTCGCTCGTGTTTTGCAAGCCGGTCAAATCGATAACTTGAAAGTGAAATTGGTTGCGAAACCAGGTCAATTGCCTTTTGGCATAACGCCGGGTTGCGAGGGTGATGGCGTCGATGCATTGCGGCTCAGTCAGCTCGCCGCGCAGCAGAGCTTGGATCTCCCGCAGCCCGATGGCCCGGGCGGCGGTCGGACCGACCTTCGTCAAATCACGAACTTCCCCGACAACACCGTCACGGAACATCGCTTTCACATTTTCCCCGATGCGGGCATCGAGTTCGGCGCGATCGCGGGTCAGCAGCAAACCGTGGAAGCCGGGGGTGGATTTGCTCTTCCATTCTTCGCGCAACGCTAAACTGGAGCGTCCGGTGAGAAGACAAATTTCCAAAGCGCGCAGCACGCGGCGGGGATTTTGGAAATCCAGGTGCTCGCGCGCGCCGGGATCGGCCTGATCGAGGCGGCGTTGCAACTCCTCCAGGGGCAGCGCGCCAAGCTCCGCCCGCAACGCGGGATCGGCCGGAGGGAGATCGGCCAGCCCGTGCGTCAGCGCCTTGAGGTAAAGTCCTGAACCGCCCGAGATGATCGGGCGGTGGCCCCGCGCGCTGACCTCCGCGATTTTTTCCCGGGCCAGATTGGCAAAACGCGCAGCGTCGAAGGATTCCGACGGCGGGAGAAACCCTATGAGGTGATGCGGCACGCGGGCTCGAAGTTCGGCGTCCGGCTGGGCCGCGAGGATCTCCAAGCCTGAATAAACCTGGAAGGCATCGGCCCCAAGAATTTCGCCGCCGAACCGGCTGGCCAGTTCGACGGCGAAAGACGTTTTGCCAACCCCGGTGGGGCCGCAAATAATGAGAGGGGTTGAGGACGGAAGGTTGATCGTTGAGAGGAGGGGACTCACTCGTCCCGGTTTCCTCTCAACCCTCAACAACGAACCCTCAACATTTTCCCTATTGTTCAGGCTGACGCTCGCGCTCGCTGCGGCGTTCCTCGACGGCCTTGGCGCCGCTGACCACCAGCTTGCGGCCCATGTATTCCTTGTCGTGCAGTTCCGTCACGGCCCGCTTGGCCTCGTCGGTGGACTGCATTTGCACGAAGGCGAAACCCTTCGAGCGCTGGGTGTGCTTATTCGCCACGATCTCGACGTTTTCGACCGAACCGACCCCGTTGAAGAGATCCGAGAGGTCGCTTTCGGTCGCATCGAAGGACAGGTTGCCCACATAAATGCGTGGGGACGTGACCTCGATGATTTCGGGTTTGCGGAAACCCGACGGGCGTCCGGGCCGTTCCGTGCGCTCCGGGCGGCGCTCGGCGACCGACTCAGCCGGGCTGCTGCTTTGGCGGCTGCGGGCGGGAGAGGCGACGGGTTTGGGGGCTTCGTTGCCGGCGAAAAACGCGGCAATTTTCTGCCAGAGGCTTTTCTTCTGCGGCTTGGCGGGGGTTTCCTGACGGGTAGTGCGGGGGCCGCTGTGACTGCTGGGACCGCCGGGACGGCGGTTGCCGCCGCGCCGGGGCGAACGACGGCCATTGCTGCTGCTGTATTCGGATGACATGACTTTGATGGATTGCATTGGTGGATGGCACACGGGTAGGCCGGATAGGGAATTTCCCGGTGTGCGATCCTTTCGTTAATGCCTCGGGCGGGGCCGATTTCTTTGCGGAAACACGTGTTTTCCAACCAGCAAAGATCCAATATGCGGCCATGCAGATCAGCCGCCGCGCCAACAACTTCCATGGGTGCGCGGCAATTTCAACATGCATTTCGTTTAACGCCTGAGGCTTGCGTAAAGTCTCCCAGTCCGCGCCATTTGGCAAGGACCAATTGCCGGATGGGCCACCAAAAATTTTCCGTAACTCTTCCGCGCCGAAGCTGTTAGAATAAAGACATGCGGAACCCAAAACTCCTGTTGTTCGCCGGTGTGCTGGCCATTTGTGCCACCGTCGTGATCTGGAGATGGATTTCCGGCTGGGGTCTCGTCACGATCCATGCCGAAAAAGCCCCCCTCTCGAAAGTCGTCAAATCCATCGAACGCCAGGGGGGCGTGCGCATTGTCACCAACGCCGACCCCGCCACCCCGGTCACCCTCTCCCTTGACCGCGCCCCCGTTTTCGAAGCCATCGACACTCTGGCCATCCGCGTGGATGGCGATGCGCGGCTGGCCTTTATCGCCGCCCCGGACAAGAAACAGATCGCCGATGTGCTGGCGGCCTTCACCACCGGCGCGAACCCCGGCGGATGGAACGTTCTTTCCGCCGGATTCGGAGGCGGAGGGGGTGGAGGAATGATGAGCAGCAGCGAGACCGTGATCGATCCGCGGCAGATCGAATGGAAAATGAGCGACGTGCCCGATCGCAATCTCCAGACGATTCTCAACCAGGGCGCGCAAAAAACCGGCGCCCTCTTCGCCACTCCGAAAGATTGGAACCCCCTCATCGGCAAACTTCCAGCCGCCGAGAAGGCAGGCAAGATGGCCGCCGCCGCCGTCAGCGCCGCCAAAGGCCGGCTCGAGGAAATCGTCCTTCTCACCATCCGCCCGCCTCGTCCCGAAGGCGAGCGCAATGCCGGCGAAGGCGGCGGCCCCGGCCGTTGGGAAAGCCAGCTCACCGTCCTCTCCCCCGCCCGCGGCAATCGCGGCAATCCCGAATGGATGGCCGAGCGCGCCCAGGCCCAGATCGCCCTGCTTCCCCCGGCGGAACGCCAGGAGGCCCAGACCCAGTTCGACGAGATGCGCAAATTCTGGGAGGCCGTCCGCAATCTCCCCGAGGAGGAACGCCGCGCCAGGATGGAGGAACTCATGAGCCGGCCGGAAATCCAGGAAAAGATGGAGGAACGCATGGCCCAGCGCGACAGCAAGCGCACCCCCGAGCAGCGCGAGCAGCGGATGAAACGCTACATCGAGCGCAAGAATCAGATGAAGAATGCCCCGGCGAAATCATGAAATCCGCAAGCCGGTCCGGCTTCACCCTCATCGAACTCCTCGTCGTCATCGCCATCGTCGGCATCCTCGCCTCGCTGGCCCTGCCCGAGTTCAGCAAATTCATCAACCGCGCCCGCAGTGTCACCTGCATGAATAACCTCCGCCAGATCGGCGTCAGCGTTCTCAGTTATGTCGCCGACAACGAGAACAAGTATCCCATCATCGAACCCAACCCCGAGAGCGAGGTCTACAGCCCCGAGGACGAAGCCACCCCTCTTTACGAGGAACTCCAACCCTACGGCCTGACCGAGAATCTCCTCAAGTGCCCCACCGACGTCGCCGGCAAGAATTACTACGCCCGGCGAAACCCCCACACCAGCTACCAATGGCGCCCCCTCATCGACGACGAAAACGCCATCGCCCCGAAAATCTACGGCGGCCGCCGCGGCGCCGGCGTGCGCGTGGCCAAGCCCGGCCGCGTCACCATCTGCACCGATTTCGAGACCATCCATTTCAACCGCATGAACCGCCTCTACGGCGACGGCCACGTCGTCGCCACGCTCGTCGATCCTAATAAGTAAGTCCCCTCAAAGACGGCAAATCCCGAAACGGTGATTGCGGCGAAGACTGAAGCGATTCCCACGCATGGGGGACCCGGACGAGTGAAGCTTCCCGCTCGTCACGCCCGCCCCCCTTGGAGGGACAGGGTGCCTCCAATCACAGCTCGCGCGGGCAAGCCGCAGGCTTCTTCACCGGCCTTGCCCCGGCTCGAGCAGGCGGCAGGCAACGTGGACTTGGAAGCGCCGCCCTCGCCGATAGTTATCGCGGATTACGGCGCGTCCCAAGGGCGGAACTCCCTGGTTCCGGTCGCCGCGGCAATTGGACGGCTGCGGGCGCGTGTTGGTTCCAGGCGCGCGATCTCCGTTGTCCACCCCGATCTGGCCGGCAATGACTTTGCGGCCCTCTTCCAACTCCTCACAAACGATGCGGCCAGCTACCTCCGCCGTGATTCTGCTGCCTTCTCCTCGGCCGTCGGCCGGTCATTCTACGAACAAATCCTGCCCTCCGGGATAGTAAGTCGCTGTAAACAAATAAAGGGAGCAACCTCACTTGTTCTTTTGGCCTCTTGGCTGCGTTGGTTATCCCCCGTGCACCCTGGCTCTCTCCTTCGTCGAGTCTGGCCAGAGGCCAAAACTCCTGCGCCATCTTGCCACCTTTATTTATTTACAGCTCCTAACGCCGGGATGGAGCGCTTGGGCGGTGCAATGGCTCAGCCGTGTGCCGGCCATCATTCCGGACCAGGGGCAAGTCGCCTTCAGCCGGGACCACGCTGCGCCAGCGGCCTCCACGCGACAGGCGGACGAGGACGGGCGAACGTTCCTCACCCATCGGGCCCGCGCAATGCGAACGGGTGCCCGGCTGGTCATCCTCACAATGGCGCGGGACGATTCCGGCGACTTGGGATACCAGTCGGTGCTCGAGGCCATGTCTGCGTCACTGCTGGAGCTGATTGACCAAGGCCTGATCCACGCCGAAGAGGTGCGCCGCATACGGTGGGGCGCACACGCGCAGAGTTCACGGCGCCGTTCGGGCCGGACGGTCGCTTTGCCGGCTGAGCGATGGAACCCCTCGAGGTTTTCAGCGGCGAAGACGGAATTTGGCAGGACTTCGAACGCACTCAAGAGGCCGGCGCGTTCGGCGCGCAATGGGCCGCGTTCTCGCGGGCTTCCGTATTTCCGACCCTCGCGGCGGAATTGGACGGAGGCCCCGGCGATCCGCGAGGCCCCGATTTCCTCCAGCGCATGGAAGCAGAGATGGCGAAGCGGCTGGCGACAGCTCCCGTGCGGATGAAAATCCCGCTGGCGAAGAGGGTGTTGGTGAAACAGGCGGACTGATCTCTGTGAGCCAGGCGGAACCTGACCGCGCGCTATTTTTACAGATTGCGCCAACGCATTCTTCGAACATACTCTGAAGAATCCCCATGCTGGCGACATCCGATTTGTTTTTCGTCCCTTTGGTTTGCCCGGCATGACGGTTCCGCTCGACATCGAGCAAACGCACGATCTGATCGACTATCTCCGCGGCCGGGGGCTCTTTGCCAAGGACGACGTTTGCGCCGCCGTGATCCTGCGAGGCGGAGTCTCCAACAAAACCGTCCTCGTGCAGGGACCGTCGCGGAGCATCGTCGTCAAACAGGCCCTCGAAAAATTGCGGGTGGCCGCGGACTGGCATGCCGATCCCGCGCGCATCGAGCGCGAAGCTCTCGGACTGAGGCTTCTGGAACACCTGGCCCCGCCCGGATCCCTCACCCCGTTCGTCTTTGAGGATGCGCCCCTTTTTCTTTTGGGGATGGAAGCGGTGCCTGATCCGCACGAAAACTGGAAAACCGTCTTGTTGCGGGGCGAGATCGCGGAGGATGCCACGATACAATTTGGAGCCCTTCTCGGCCGGATCCATTTTCAGGGAACGAAACTCGATGAAGCGGCCATTCGCCCCATTCAGGACCGCCACTTTTTTCAGGAGCTGCGGGTCGATCCCTACTACCACTTCACCGCCAGAAAAAATCCCGCCGCGGCGGACTTTTACGCGCAGCTCATCCGCGACATGGAGGCGGCACCCCGGACGGTGGTGCATGGGGATTTCAGTCCCAAGAACATCCTGATCCACCAGGGCCGCCTGATCCTGCTCGACCATGAGGTGATCCACTACGGCGACCCGACCTTCGATCTGGGCTTTGCACTGACCCATCTGCTTTCCAAGGCAAATCACCTGCGATTGACCCGGCAACTGTTCCTCCAGGCGTCCGAAAAGTTCTGGCAGTCCTATCTGACGGAGGCGGGCCCGTTGACCGGCGAGAGGGACTTCGAATCCCGTGCTTGCCGTCACACACTGGCCTGCCTACTGGCCCGGATTGACGGTCGCTCTCCTCTTGAATATCTCAATCCAGATGAGCAGGTCGTACAAAAATTGGCGGCCCTCGAACTCCTGCGAAATCCACCCGCCCACATCCCCGATTTGATCCGGGAGTTCGGATCCTGTCTGCCCTAGCATCCCATGTTCACCATTCAGAAAGTCAGCGCCCTCGAAATCCTCGACAGCCGCGGCCGCCCGACGGTCAAGGCCACCTGTGTCTTTCAGGACGGCACAACCGCCTCCGCCTCCGTTCCTTCCGGGGCCTCCACCGGCGCCGCCGAAGCCATTGAGCTTCGCGACGGCGACCCGAAGCGCTATCAGGGCCTGGGCTGTAGGAAGGCCGTGGCCAACATCAACCGCGACATCAACGCCGCCTTGGCGGGGCGGACCGTTAAGGCGCAGGAAGAAGTTGACGCCGTCACAAGAGAGTTGGACGGCACTGCGAATAAATCGCGTCTCGGCGCGAACGCCCATCTGGCCGTCTCCCTCGCCTTTGCGCGGGCTTGTGCCCAGGCCCGGCGGGTTCCACTTTACCAGCATTTCGCCGACATGATGGGGCAGCCTCTGCGCACCCTGCCGCGGCCCACGATCAATCTCTTCAGCGGCGGGAAGCACGCCGGCGAACTCTGTCCCCTTCAGGATGTTTTGGTGGTGCCCGTTTCCGCCACGACCATTGACCAATCCCTGGCCGACACCTTTGCGGTCTATCAATCCGCGGCAAAGCTCATCGCCAAAAAATATCACATGCGTCCGCTCAGTGCTGATGAAGGGGGACTCGCCCCGATTTTTCCCGATCCGGAAGCCATGTTCGCAGATGCCGTCGAGGCGATTGAGCAAGCCGGCCTCCGCCCCGGCCACGATGTGGCCCTGGCCGTGGATGTCGCATCCAGTCATTTTCACACCGCAAACGGCTATCAACTGGGCGACCGTCTGCTTGATAGCCCGACGATGATCGAAGAGCTGGCGCGCTGGGCGAAAAACTATCCGCTCGTCAGCCTGGAGGACGGACTCTCCGAGGAGGATTGGGACCACTGGCCCAAATTGCGCGAAACGCTCTCCGGCCAAACCCGGGTCGTCGGCGATGATCTCCTATGCACCAACCCGGAACGCATCCGCAAGGCGGTGGAACTCGGAGCCGCCGACACCCTCCTACTCAAGGTCAACCAGATCGGCAGCTTGAGCGAGGCAAAGGACGCCTGCCTCCTCGCCCGCAGAGCCGGCTGGCAGGTTACCATCAGCGCCCGCAGCGGGGAAACCGAGGACGACTGGCTGGCCGATCTGGCCGTTGGCTGGGCCGGAGATCAGATCAAAGTCGGCTCCATCACCCAGTCCGAACGCCTGAGCAAATACAATCGGCTTCTGGAGATCGAAACCGCGACCCGGCTCCCCCTGGTCACTTGGCCGACGCCTGCCCCTCTCTGACTGCGATTGAAGCCAAGAGGCGGTAGAGGAATAACGACAGAGAAGATGGGAAACGCCTGGCCAACAGGGCCTAACAGCCTCTAGGCGGCCGCGGCATCGAAGGCGGCATCGAGGACTTCCAGCAGGAAGTCGGCATCGGCCTTGGTGATGCACATGGGCGGGGAAAAGCGGATGGTCTGGCCCCAGAGTCCGCCTTTGCCCAGCAGCAGGCCCAGGTCGCGGGCTTTTTCCAGCACGGCCGCACAGGCTTCCTTGGCGGGTTCCTTGGTTGCGCGGTCCTTCACCAGTTCGATCCCGAGCATGAGACCTTTGCCGCGCACGTCGCCGATGATGGCGTGTTTTTGCTTCAGCTTTTCGAGTCCGGCCAGAATGTAGCGGCCCAAGTTGAGGGAGTTTTGCTGGAGGTTTTCCTTCTCGATGACTTCGAGGACAGCTTTGCCGATCGCGCTGACGACGGGGTTTCCGCCAAAGGTGTTAAAGTGGATTTTCTGCGCGAGGACGCTGGCGATCTCGGGGGTGGTGACGACCGCGGCGAGCGGGGCGCCGTTGCCGATGCTCTTGGCCATGGTGACGATGTCAGGAATTACGCCCTGCGTTTCGAAGCCCCAGTAATGCGTGCCGGTGCGACCGAAGCCGGTCTGGACTTCGTCGGCGATGCAGACGCCGCCGGCGGCGCGGATGTGTTCGTAGGCGTGCTGGAGGTAGCCGTCGGGAAAGACGACAAAGCCGCCGACGCCCTGGATGGATTCGGCGATGAAGCCGGCGACTTTGCCGGACGTGGCGTAATCAATAACCGACTTGACGTCGTCGGCATATTTTTTTCCGGCCTCGGGATCGTCGTAACCGTAGTTCCCCCGGTAGCAATAGGGGGCCTGGGCATGGTGGACTCCGAAACTGTGGGGCACATTGAATTTCCACGAACTGTGGGCGGTCACAGCCATGCCGGCGGCGTTGCCGCCGTGGTAGGCGTTGCGCAGGGCGATGACGTCGTAGTTGCCGGTGTAGAGCCGGGCCATAAGAAGCGCGAGGTCGTTGGCCTCGGAGCCGGAATTGACGAAGGAGCAGACCTTGAGTTTTCCGGGGAGCTTCGAAGCGAGTTTCTCAGCGTATTCGGCGATCTTGGGCTGGAGATAAATGGTGGTGGAATGCTGAAGCGTTTCGTTCTGCTCGCGGGCCGCTTTGACGATGTGGGGATGGCAGTGTCCGGCACTGATGGTGACGATACCGCCGAGTCCGTCGAGGTAGCGTTTGCCGGTCTCGTCCCAGACGTATTGCATGCTGCCCTCCACCAGCATGATCGGTTTTTTGTAGTAGAGAAAAAGTCCGGGGCTGAGGAATTCCTTGCGCAGGGCGAGGACCTTTTCGGCGGAGGGGCCGGTGTAGGGTTTCGGCTGATGACTGGAGGGGGGCAGAACAGGCGTGGTCATGGGAGTTATTTTACAAAAGGAAACGAAGGGAACGAAGGAGGAAATTGTCTGACTATTTCTTGGTTATCTTCGCGACCTTCTGTTCGAATGTTTAAGGTCAGGCGCGGGGGGCGAGTTTGCGCAAAACAATGTAGAGGAAAAAAGCCAGTCCGAAGCCCACAAACCAGGCGTAATGGTAGAGAGCGACGAGGCAGAGCGGAAAAACGCCGGGGCCGGCGAGTTTCACCTGCACGAGAAATCCGGGCAGACTGGGCAGCACCCCAAGAACAAGGGCGGCGATAGCGACCAGGCTGAAGCCGCCGGTGAAACGGTAGGCTCCATGGGATTGGTAAAGGGCGACCGGGTCGAGTTCCTTGCGGCGGCAGACGAAGTAATCGGCGATAAGAATCCCGCCGATGGGTCCGAGCAGAGCGCTGAACCCGCCGAGCAAGGTGAAGATGGAGACATCGGGATCGGCCAGCAGCTTCCAAGGCATCATCAAAATACCGACAACGCCGGTGATATAGCCGCCGGTGCGGAAGGAGATTTTGTGCGGAGCCAGGTTGGAAAAATCGTTGGCCGGGCTGACCACATTGGCGGCGATGTTGGTGGCCAGCGTGGCGATGGAGAGCGCGAGCATGGCGATGACCAGGACGATGGGGTTGCTGAATTTTGTCAGCAGAATGGTGGGATCCCAAATGGTCTCGCCCTAAATCACCGCGGTGGCGGAGGTGACAGCAACACCGATGAACGAATAGAGCGCCATGGTCGGAGGGAGGCCGATGGCCTGCCCAATCACCTGATCGCGTTGCGACTTGGCGTAGCGGGAGAAGTCCGGGATGTTGAGGGAGAGCGTGGCCCAGAACCCAATCATTCCGGTGAGGGCCGGAAAGAAAACAACCCAGAATTGCCCGGCCTTGGGCTGGCCGGGAGAAAACTGGGAGGGTTGGGAAAGCATGGCGCCGAAACCGCCGGCCTTATCATAAGCCCACCAGAGCAGGGCGAGGCCGAGAACGATGAGGAGCGGGGCCTTGATCAGCAGCAGCCCGCGGATGCAATCAATGCCCTTGGAGATCACCCCCATGTTGATGCCCCAGAAAAAGAGAAAACAGGCCGCTTGGGGCAGACTGATACCAAGCGCGGCGATGGGCGGGGACGCCAGCAGGGCCGGAAAGAAACGGCCCAGAATCTGGTAGATGGCCATGCCACCGATCCAGGCCTGGATGCCGAACCACCCACAGGCCACGAGGGCACGGAGGATGGCGGGAATATTTGCCCCCAGCGTGCCGAAGGAAGCGCGGCAATACACCGGAAACGGAATGCCGTACTTCGTGCCGGCGTGGGCGTTCAGGACCATCGGAATGAGCACGATGACGTTGGCTAGGAAAATGGTGAAGATGGCCTGCGACCAGTTCATACCGACCTGCTGGTCCACCAGGGAAGACGCGAGCAGGTAGGTCGGGATGCAGGCGGCCAGGGAGATCCACAAGGCGATGAAATTCCCCATCCCCCATGTGCGGGAAGCCGGAAGAACGGGCGCGAGGTCGGCGTTGGACAGCGGGTTGTCGTCCCCGGAGCCGGTGGCTTGAGAATCGGGCATGAACAGTCCGCTTACTTGAGCAGACCTGATGCCAAAAAGGGAGGAAACCGACTAGTTTCCGTAGCCGCCGGGATTTTTGACGTGCCAGGCCCAGGCGCTTTCCACGATGGCGCGGATATCCTGAAACTTCGGCTGCCAGCCGAGGCCGGCCCGGATTTTCTCGGACGCCGCGATGAGACGCGGCGGGTCGCCGACGCGGCGGGGTTTTTCCAGCGCGGGGATGTCCTTGCCGGTGATCTCGCGGCAGGCCGCGATGACTTCCTTGACCGAGGTGCCGCCGCCGGTGCCGAGGTTGTAGCGTTCGCTCGTCTCGGACTTGAGGGCCAGAATGTGGGCCTGAGCCAAATCGAGCACATGGATGTAGTCGCGGATGCAGGTGCCGTCGGGCGTGGGATAGTCGGTGCCGAGAATGTCCACCGACTCGCGCTGGCCGAGAGCGACCTTGAGCACGTTGGGGATGAGGTGGGTTTCGATCACGTGATCCTCGCCGAATTTCCCGGTGGCCCCGGCGGCATTGAAATAGCGCAGGGCGACATATTTGAGACCATGACATTCGTCGTACCAGCGGAGGATTTTTTCAAAGAGAAGCTTCGATTCGCCGTAGGGATTGATGGGATTCTGCGGCAGACTTTCGTCAATCGGCACCCGCTCGGGGACGCCGAAGGTGGCGCAGGTGGAGGAGAAGACAAATTTCTGCACGCCGTTTTCCACCGCCACGTCGAGAAGGTTGATGCCGTTGGCGACGTTGTTGCGGAAATACTTGGACGGATTCTGCATGGACTCGCCGACGAGGGCGTTGGCGGCGAAGTGCATGACGGCGTCGGGCTTGACCTCGCCCATGGCGTGGCGGAGGACGGTGCGATCAAGGAGGTTGCCCTGGAAAAACTCGGCCCGGGGATCAACCGCCTTGCGATGGCCTTCGCTCAGGTTGTCGAAAACCGCCACCTCGTAGCCCTCATTAAGAAGTTGTTCAACGCAGATGCTGCCGATGTAGCCGGCTCCGCCGGTCACGAAAATGGTTTTCATGGGAGCTGGGAGGTTAGCGGGATGGTGCGGACAAGCAAGAATCTCGTCATGCCCAGGCAAGCTTGCCCGCCGGCGGCGGCGCCATAGGCGGCCAGGGATGCCTGTGCTCCTTGCCCGGACATTCCCCTCAGGCGGCGGCAAACGGGGCAATCTCGTTCCGCAAAGACGCCTCATCGCCGACGGTAAAATTTTCCGAAGCGGCGATGTCGCAGGTCTGGCCGTTTTCCGCGACGATCTCGATGAAGAGCGGCGATTTGCCCGGATGGCGCTTCACGGCATCGAGGATGCCCGGCAAATCGGATTCGGAGAGTTTGCCACGGTCCAAACGGAGGCGGACGGGCTTGACCGAGGCCTTGGGTTTGAGGGCGGTGAAGCTGTTGACCATGGCCCGGACGGTGTCGTCCCGGCGGGTCAGCTTGGCCGAGACTCCCACGACGGTTCCGGGCACGAGGAGCGAGGCGTTTGCGCTGTAGGTGTCGTCCCAGGCAACCAGTTCGATCTGACCGGTGAAGTCCTCCAGTTTGACCACGGCAAAAGGCTTGCCGTCTTTCTTGGTGAATTTCTTCTCCACCGAATTGATCAGTCCGGCGAGTTTGGCCGTGACGGGCTCGGTGATCTGCCCGGCGGCCGCAATGGTGATGACCTTGGGGTTGTCGAAATGGCCGGCATAGCCCTGGAGCGGATGGCCGGTGATGTAGTAGCCGAGAAGTTCTTTTTCGCAGGCCAGCATTTCATTGCGCGTCCAGGGTTCCACCGCGGGAGCAGAGGAGCCTGTGGATTTGGAAGGGGAGGTTTCCGAAACATCAAACAACGCCCCCTGACCGCTGGAGCGGTCGCGTTGGATGGCGGTGGCGGCGGCCAGAGCGGGATCAATGTCCACAAAAAGCTGGGCCCGGGATTTGTCCAGACCGTCGAAGGCTCCGCATTTGACCAGGCTCTCCAGCAATCTCCGGTTCACGCTGCGGGAATCCAAACGCGAGCAAAAGTCCTCCAGCGATTGAAAGGCGCCGTTTTTATCACGCTCCTCCATCATGGCCTGCACGGCGACTGCGCCCACGTTTTTGATCGAGGCCAGGCCGAAGCGGACGGCCCGTGTTTCGCCGGAACCCTCCGGGGTGAAGAAGAGACTGCTGCGGTTCACATCGGGCGGCAGAATCTTGAGCCCCATGCGGGTGCATTCGGCAATGACCTCGGCCAGCCGCTCGGTCGTGTCGGCATCGTGGGTGAGCACGGCGGCCATGAACTCGACCGGATAGTGAGCCTTCGCAAATGCCGTCTGGTAGGAAAGCCAGCCGTAGGCGGCGCTGTGGGATTTGTTGAAACCGTATTGGGCAAACGGCATCATGAACTCGAAAATCGCGTTGGCGGTGTGCTCGGGAATCTGGTTGATCCTGCCACAACCCGCCACGAAGCGGGCCCGCTCCTTCACCATCTTTTCCTTGTCCTTTTTCCCCATGGCGCGGCGCAGAAGGTCGGCGTCGCCGAGCGAGTATCCCGCCAGAATATTGGCGGCCCGCTGCACCTGTTCCTGATAAACCATAATGCCGTAGGTCTCGGCGCAGACCTGCTCCAGGAGCGGATGGGCGTATTCGATTTTCTTCACGCCCTTTTTCCGCGCGATGTAATCGTCGATGAACTGCATCGGACCCGGCCGGTAGAGCGCGCCGATGGCGATGATGTGTTCAATGCGGTCCACGCCAAAGCGTTTGCAGACGTTGGTGATGCCGCCGCTTTCCATTTGGAAGACGCCCACCGTTTCGCCCCGGTTATAGACGTCGAAGGCCGCCCGGTCGTCGGCGGGAATGGCATCGAGGTCAAACCCGGGTTCCTTTTCGCGAATGAGGCGAACGGCATGCTGGAGAATGGTGAGAGTCTTGAGACCGAGAAAATCCATCTTCAACATGCCGAGTTCGGTCAGCGAGTTCATCTCGAATTGCGTGATGACCTCGTTGTCCTTGCCGCGGCAGAGTGGAATGTCTTCGTCCAAGGGCCCGGCCCCGATCACGACCCCGGCGGCATGGATGCCGACGTTGCGGCTCAAGCCTTCCAACACGAGAGCGTGATCCCAGAGCGCACGGGTTGCCTGCTCGCCCTCAAGGGCGGCTTTCAATTCGGGGTTTTTTCCGGCGGCGGTGGAGAGCGTGATATCCAATTCATTGGGAATCATCTTGGCCAGCCGGTCCGCATCGGGATAGCTCCAGCCCAGCACACGGCCCACATCGCGCACCACGCTTTTGGCTCCCATGGTGCCGAAGGTCACGATCTGCGAGACGCAGCGCTCGCCGTATTTTTGCCGGACGTATTCGATGACCTCGCCCCGGCGCTCCATGCAGAAGTCCACGTCGATATCGGGCGGGCTGATGCGCTCGGGATTGAGAAAGCGTTCGAAAATGAGGCCGTAGCGCAGCGGGTCAATGTCGGTGATGCGCAAGGCGTAGGCGATGAGCGAACCCGCGGCGGAGCCGCGGCCGGGACCGACCGGGATGCCGTGATCGCGGGCGTATTTGATAAAATCCCAAACGATGAGGAAGTAGCTGACGAAGCCGGTTTTTTCGATGACGCCCAGTTCGTATGCGAGGCGCTCCCGCAATTCGGCGTCGGTGTCAGTCCGCCCGCCGAAGCGTTCGCGCAAGCCGCTCCAGCAGAGTTCGCGCAGGTATTCCCCGGGTGTTTTTCCCGCGGGCGGTTGGAAGGCGGGATATTTCGATTGCCCGAATTCCATTTTCAGATTGCACCGCTCGGCCACTCGCACGGTGTTGACCAAAGCCTCTGGCACTTCTCCGAAGAGGGCCGCCATTTCCTCGCCGCTCTTGAAGTAGAGTTCGCTGGAATAGCGCAGGCGCTTTTCATCCACCACCATGGAACCGGTGCCGATGCAGAGCATGACGTCATGCGAATCATGATGGCTGCGTTCCAGAAAGTGCACGTCGTTGGCCGCAACCAGATCGAGGTCCATCTCGCGGGCAATTTTGACCAGCTCGGGATTGCCGCGGCGCTGGGCGTCAAGGTTGTGATCGTGCAGCTCAATGAAGAAATTCTCCCGTCCGAAGATATCCCGGTATTGGCCCGCCACTTTGCGCGCCCCGGCCGGGTCACCGGCGCTGAGGCGCTGGTTCACCTCACCCTTGAGGCATCCGCTCAGCGCGATGAGCCCGCGGGAGTGGGTGGCGAGAAGTTCCTTGTCCACCCGGGGCTTGTAGTAGAAGCCCTCGAGATGGGCCGCGCTGACCAGTTTGACCAGATTGCGATAGCCCTCGTTGTCGGCGGCGAGCAGGGTCAGGTGGAAGGCCGTATCCTTGGCCGAAGTGGCATTACGATCCGTCATCGAGCCAGGTGCAATGTAGGCCTCGCAGCCCACGAGGGGCTTCACGCCGGCTTTTTCCGCAGCCTGATAAAATTCCACCGCCCCGTAGAGATTGCCATGATCGGTCATGGCCACGGCGGGCATACCGAATTCCACCGCCTTCCTGGCCAGATCCTTCGTGCGGATGGCCCCGTCGAGGAGGGAATACTCCGTGTGACAGTGCAGGTGGACGAACGGTGCGGAAGCCATCAGACCTGCACTATAAAATGGGCGCGCCGACGGGCAAGGATTCCCGTCGACGCGAGCAAAAGAAACGGATTTTCAGCGAATCCAGCTCAGGCCAGGGCCTCGAGCCGGCGAACGATCTCGGCTTTGCCGAGGAGGCCGACGGTCTGATCCTTCTTCTCCCCGCCCTTGATGAAGAGCAGGGTCGGAATGCTGCGCACGCCGAATTTTTCCGAAACGATGGGCGCTTCGTCCACATTCACCTTGGTGATCTTGAATTTGCCCACGTTTTCGCCGGCGATTTCGTCAACCACCGGGGAAAGCATGCGGCAGGGGGCGCACCAAGGCGCCCAGAAGTCCACCAGGACGGGTTCCGTCGCGGCGGAAATCACGCTGTCAAAATTCGAGTCATTCAACTCCACAACATTTTCGCTAGCCATAGGCGATGAGACTAGCAGGTTTCCCATTCCGCGCCACCTGGAAGCGCAAAAAAAGAAAAGCCGGAACCTGACAGGCTCCGGCTTTTCGGGTGAGTGATGGGGAAACGTCCGCTTAACCGAGCATCGTCCAGAGCTGAAGGCCGAGAGCAACGAGCGAGGCGACCAGGGCAATCGCCCCGACGGCAACGCTGACTTCCCCTGCGGACGGGGCTTGAGCCTGCGGAGCGACCGTAATGGAAGCCCCGGTCGAAACCGATTTGGAAGCGGCCACGGGCGGTTTCTTTTGCAATTGCACGGTGGCCTGAGGCATGCCGGTCTTGGAGCCGGATGAGCTGGCCGGAACTTTGGCCGTCTCTTTTTTCGTCTCGGAAACAAGGGGTGCCGGCGCGATGACAGGGGCTCCACCGATGGTGGGAGGCTTGGGTGCGGCGGGCGGAAGGGACGCGGAAGGGAGCAGCGGTCCGGGCGGCCTGGAGGGGGCCACGGGGGGAGGAGGAGCCCCCACGGGAGCGGGTGGCCGCGATGGCGCGGCCGGCGCGATTCCGGGAGCCGACGGCGGCTTGGGAATGCCGGGAGCGGCCGAGAGGGGTTTGGGCGCCGCGGGAGGCGAAGGCGGCGGGGGAATCGATCCGGCGGCAGGCGCAACCGGGGCGGGAGACGGAAGGCTTCCTGCCGGGGGAGGAACCGCGGGCACAGGGCCGACCGGTTTCTGCACAGGTTTGGGGGGCAGGTTGATCATCGCGGTTTCGCGAGGATTGGATGCCAGAGGTTGACCGTCCCGACGCGGGGGGAGGACGATGCGTACGGTTTCCTTCTTGGGTTCAGCCATAAATCGGTGTTGAGGTTAGGGAGCAGCGTTAAATACTGATGCAGTGAGATATTCACAAATCTCCAGGCTGATGTCAATAAAACCAAACGGCAGAACGAGAATTTTTCTTCAGGGAGTCAGAGGGACTTTTCCGGTTTGATGCTGGCCGTTTTGGTCTGGCGATTGAGTTCAACCATATCCCGCATGATGCGCAGGGCTTCGTTGCGGATGGGATCGGGTGGAACAACCGTTGATTTTTTGTCACCAGTTTCTTCTTCTTCGTCCAGGAGAGAGGCTTTCTCCTGTTTGCGGTCAAAGGCGACCGCGCGCAGTTTCGGTGAGGATAAATCATCCAGGGTCAGTTCATAGGCCTGGACGCCGAGGGCAGGACCCCGGGCCTGGCGGTCCTGTTCACGCTGCTCCTTGCGGAGTTTGTCCTCGGCCAGCTCATTCCGGCGCTGTTTTTCGTTGAGAGAAATACTGTTCTCCGCCAGTCGTTCGCGCAGGCGGCGCATGTCTTCCGTGATGTAGAGAAATTCGGGGTCGGCTCCGAGTCGCTGGGAAGAGCGCGCTTTGAGTTCATTGAGAAACAAAGGCGTGGCGGCCATCGAATCCGCGATTTTGACCGGGGCCACCTCGTCGTAGGCCATGCGGTTTTTCAGCGAGCCCTCGCCGATTTCCGAGTTGTCGGTGAGGGAGGGCAGCACGATGTCGGACTCGACGCCATTCAGCTGGGTCGAACCTCCGCGGACACGGTAGAACTTTTGGATGGTGAGTTTCAACGCGCCGGCATCCGCCGAGCCCAGACTGAACGGGGGCATGAGGCGGCCGAGGTCGAGGACGGTCTGCACCGTGCCTTTGCCAAAAGTTCGTTCATCGCCGACGATCACGGCGCGGCCGTAGTCCTGGAGGGCGGCCGCAAAAATCTCACTGGCCGAAGCGCTCAGGCGGTTGACCAGAACGACGAGCGGTCCGGTGTAGGCCACGCCGGGGTTCGTATCCTGCGAAACGGTGATCTTCCCGTTGGCATCCTTGGCCTGCACGACCGGACCCTTGGGAATGAAGAGCCCGGTGAGATTGATCGCTTCCTCGAGAGAGCCGCCGCCGTCCCGCCGCAGATCAATGACGAGGCCCTGGATGCCCTCGCTCTTGAGCCGTGTGAGCAGCGCGGAAACATCCTTGGTGGTGCTTTTTTCCTCCGAGCTGTCCTTGAGCAGACCCCGGTTGTCCATGTTCGCGTAAAATGACGGCAGGGTGATCCAGCCGATGCGGGCGGCGTCCGCGCCCTGGCCGAAATCCAGGACTTCCGCCTTGGCCTGTTGATCCTTCAACTTGACCTCATCACGATGGATCTCCACGACCTCGCGTTTGGAGGGATCCGTGGCGTCACCCGGAATGACAAGAAGCCGGACGGTGGTGTTCTTCTTGCCGCGGATTTTTTCCACGACCTTGTCGAGCTTCATGTCCACGACATCTTCGAACTCGCCGTCGCCCTGGGCCACGGCGGCGATGCGGTCGTTCACCGCGAGCTGGCCGTTGCGATCGGCCGGTCCGCCCGGGACGATTTCCTTGACCTTGGCGTAGCCGTCCTCGGACGAAAGCACCGCGCCGACTCCGACGAGCGAGAGCCGCATCGAGATCTGGAAGTTCTCGAGGTCGGACGGACTGAGATACTCGGAGTGCGGATCGTAGGTCTGGGCCAGGGCGCTGAGGAAGGTTTTGACGATGTCCTCATCCTCCATCTCGTTGACGTAGCGGAGGACCTGATTGTACCGGCGGGTGACAGTTTCCTGGGGCGGGCGGAGCTTGAGTTCGGCCAGTTCTTCCCGCAGGAGTTCGGCCTCGATGCGATTTTGCCAGATAAGATCGGCTTCGGCCTCGTCCTTGGGCCAGGCGGCATCCTGGCGGTTCAGTTCCGTCGCCCGGTTGCTGTCGAAGGCGTACTTTTTCGGGATCAATTTCTTGCTTTTTGCGATCCGGCCCTCCATGCGCTGCTTGAAGCGGCCGAAGATTTCCCGCGCCGGTTCGACATCCCCGCGCAGGACGCCATGACCCAGCGTCGCGCCGAATTTTTTTTCGAACTCATCGACGTCCTTTTGGGTGAAGTAGAGCTTATTGTAGTCCAGCGAGGTCAGATAAGTCTGGAGAAACTTGGCCGAGATGTCCTGGTCGAGTTTCTGACGGCTGTAGTGGCCCTGTTCCAGCCAGCGGGCGACCGAAATAGCCACCTGGCCGGGGTCCACTGAACTGCGGCCAAAAATCAGGGACGGAGCGAGGATCAGCGCGGTGAAAGCGACGGTTCCGGCACGACGAAGGCTGAAAAAGGCAGACATGATTAATAACAAAACTTGAAGAACTTGCAGGCTGGCTTCAAAAAATCAAACTTCCACATCATTTATTTTGTGAGACCACTTTCCCATGAATCGGTTCAAAACCTACACCGGCGGCGCCCTCGAAACCAATTGCTTCCTCTACGAAACCCCGGTCGGAAACATTCTTTTCGACGCGCCGGAGGGAGCGGACGCCGCCTTTGCCGACACGCGGGTGGATCTGCTTTTGCTGACCCACGGGCACTTTGATCATGTGGCCGATGGGGCCGCCATCATCCGGCGGCATGGCTGCAAGACGGCCTTCCACGCCGACACGATTCCCATGGTGGGCGAGCGCGATTTTTTCCGCAAGTGGGGTTTCGCACAGGAAGTGGAACCGTTCGCCGCGGATTTCCTCATCGAGGAGGGGCCGGGCGAATTCCTGGGCGAAGCGCTGCGGGTTTTCCTCGTGCCAGGACATTGTCCCGGCAGCCTGTGTTTCCTCCTGCCCGGTGAGCGGGTGCTGGTGGGCGGCGATGTGCTGTTCCGCGGCGGGGTGGGACGATGGGATCTGCCGGGCGGAAACCGGGACATCCTTTTCGATGGCATCCGTCGCAAATTATTGCCGCTGGATGAGGATGTCGTCGTGCTGCCCGGCCACGGTCCGGCCACAACAATCGGCCGGGAGCGGGCCGAAAATCCTTTTCTGACCGAAGAGAGGAATCTTTCCTCGACAGAAATCCGCCCCGCTTCTACGGTAAAAAGTCGGACCACCCTCTGAACATATGCCACGCTACACCTACGTTGCCCTCGACGCCCGCGGACAAGAAGCCTCCGGAGTCATTGAAGCCAATACTCAGAACGACGCCGTCGGTCAACTGAGACAGGCCGGTTACTTCCCCAAGACCATCGCCGAGGAAGGCAAGGGCAAGGCGGCCAAAGTGCAAAAAGCCGCCGTGACCAAGTCCGCCGCGAGCAAACCGATCAGCCTCAACCTCCCTTTCCTCGAGCGGAAGACGGTCAAGGGCAAGACGCTGATGATCTTCACGCGGCAGCTCGCCACCCTGATCGATGCCGGATTGCCCCTTTTGCGCGGTCTGACCGTTCTGGCCAAGCAGGAACCGGACCCCGTTCTGCGCAAGGTGATCGTCAACCTGGCCGAGGCCGTGCAGGGCGGCGGCACCTTTTCGGAAAGCCTGGCCGGACACCCGAAGATCTTCAACAAGCTCTACGTGAACATGGTGAAAGCCGGCGAACTCGGCGGTGTGCTGGAGCTGGTGCTGTTGCGACTGGCGGAGTTCCAGGAAAAGGCGCAGAAAATCAAGAACAAGGTCGTGTCGGCCATGTTCTATCCGGCGATCGTGCTGGTCATCGCCATCGCCATCATGGCCTTCCTGCTGGTCTTCATCGTGCCGAAATTCCAGGCTATTTTCGACGATATGCTGGGCGGAAAACCGCTCCCCGCGCTGACGCAGTTTGTCATCGCGGTCAGTAATGGCGTAAAGAATAACATCCTGCTGATCATTGTCGGCATCGTCATCCTGGTGATTCTTTACAGCATCCTCAAGAAAACCCCGAAAGGCGCTGCTTTTATCGACACCATGACGATGAAGATGCCTCTCTTCGGTGATCTGACCCGCAAGAGTTCCATCTCCCGTTTCAGCCGCACCCTCGGCACCCTCGTGACCAGCGGTGTCCCCATTTTGCAAGCCCTCAACATCACGCGGGAAACCGCCGGCAACGTCGTCATCGCCAATGCCATCATGAAGGTCCACGACAGCGTGAAAGAGGGCGAGTCCATCGTCCAGCCGCTTGAGGCCAGCGGAGTTTTTCCGCCCATGGTGATCAGCATGATCGACGTCGGCGAGGAAACCGGACAACTGCCGGAAATGCTCCTGAAGGTCGCGGAAGTGTATGACGACGAAGTGGACAATGCCGTGGCCGGACTCACCTCGTTGCTCGAACCGATCATGATCGTCTTCCTCGCCGTGGTGGTCGGAACGATCGTCATCGCCCTGTTCATGCCCCTCATCAGCATCATCAGCGGCATGCAGCAACAAACGTGAAGACGGGTTTCGATTCGCGGAATCCGGCATCCGGTGCGGATGGATTTGCCGCGGTTTCCAACCGGGCATTGCCAAAGGGTTTCACTCTCATTGAACTGCTCGTAGTCATTACGATCATTGCCATTCTGGCCGCGCTGGTCCTGAACACGGCGGGCTTTATCCAGAAAAAGGCCGCCCGTTCCCGGGCGGAAACGGAAATCGCCGCGTTGTCCGCAGCGCTGGAAAGTTACAAGGCGGATAATGGGGATTATCCTCAGGGGACGAACACCACTGCCACTGGCAACAATTCGTTTCTTCGGGCCGCTTTGAGCCCCACCACCGGCAAGGTTTATTTTGAATTCTCTAAAAATATGGGGACGAACCTGGCCACCAACGGTGCCATCGTAGACCCGTTCGGCGAAAACTACAGATATCGATACCCTGGATCGCCGACCAACAACGGCACTAACTTTTTCGATCTTTGGTCGCAGTCTGCCTCCACCAACACCAACATCTGGACCAAGAATTGGTGATCACCGGGTAGGGTGGGCGTCCCGCCTGCCGTGTCGGGCGTCTCGCCCGGCACATTATGCCAGCGTTCCGATCCCCTACGCGCGTCCGATGCTGGTGTAGGTAAAGCCGAAACTGCGGGCGATGACGGGATCGAGCAGATTGCGGCCGTCGAAAATCAGCGGCGTGTGCATGCGCTCTTTGAGTTCTTCGAAGTTCACCGCGGCAAATTCTTTCCACTCGGTGGCCACGATCAGGGCCTCAGCACCTTCGGCCGCCTCCAGCGGGGAATTGGCCAGAATAGCTCCCTCCACCAGTTTGTACTCCGTGGCCTTTTCCATGCCCTTGGGATCGTAAACCGTCACGATGGCGCCCTCGGCCAGGAGATCCCTCACCACGTCGACCGCCACGGAGGAGCGAACATCGTCCGTATCCGGCTTGAAGGTCAGGCCCCAGACGGCGATTTTCTTCTCCTTCAAAACCCAGAGGGCCTCGCGGATTTTGGCCAGGAAACGCTCCCGCTGCGTGGCGTTGATGCGCTGCACCTCTTTGAGCAAAGTGAAGGGAACGCCCAGATCATCGCTAATGGCGATGAAGGCGGCGATGTCCTTGGGAAAACAGGAACCGCCGTAGCCAATACCGGCATTGAGGAAGTTGCGTCCGATGCGCCTGTCCATGCCGATGCCATCGGCTACTTTTTCGACATCGGCTCCGCTGGCCTCGCAAATCTGGGCCACCGCGTTGATGTAGGAAATCTTGAGCGCCAGGAACGAATTGGCCGCGTGTTTGATCAACTCGGCGGAGTTGATGTCGGTCACGAGCACGGGGGCCATGAAGGGCTCGTAAATCTTCTGCATGGCCGCGATGGCCCGCTCGCTGTTGCCGCCGATGACGATGCGATCGGGCTTCATCAGGTCGGGCACGGCGCAGCCCTCGCGGAGGAACTCCGGATTGCTGACCACGTCGAAATCCGCCCCGCCCTTATTGTAACGCCGGATGGTGTCCGCCACCTTCTCCCCGGTGCGCACCGGCACGGTGCTCTTGTCCACGATGACGCGGTATTGGCCGGGTTTCAGCACGACCGCAATCTCGCGGGCCACTTTTTCGATGTAGGAAAGATCCACGCTGCCATCCGGCTGCGGCGGGGTGGGAACGGCGATAAAGACCACCTCCGACTTGTCCACCGCGTCCTCCGTGCTGGTGGTGAACTGTAATTTTTTGGCTGAAACGTTGCGATGAACGAGATCCTCCAGGCCCGGCTCGTAAATGGGGATTTTTCCCGCCTTGAGCATATCGACCTTGCCCTGATTGTTATCAACGCAAATGACGTCGTGTCCGACCTCCGCAAAACACGCGCCGCTGACCAGACCAACATACCCGGAACCAATGATGCAGATTTTCATAAATAATATGGAGACGACGCCCTTAGTTGCCGTTGGAACCCGGCTCGATCGGCGAAGTGGCCTGATCGAAGGCCAGCGGGAGGGTCACCTGGGGAGCATCCTTAAGGGTCAACACGAAGAGAACACCCATGTCGGTATCGCCGCCCTCGTTGTCCCTCACCTGGGCGCCAAAGGAAGCCACCCAGGCCGAGAGATCGCGATGAATCATGTAACGCTGATATTGCAGGACATTGGACACGAATTCGTACTGCTCGTAGAAACTGACGGCCCAGTGTTCATTCACGCGCCAGTAGGCGGAAAAGTCGAACTGACTGTCGTCGGCGAAGAACTCGTTGCCGTCGATATACCGGTGTCCGATGGTAAACGAGAAGCTGCGACTCGGCATGAAGTTGAGGTTTGTGTTCACCTCGGTGAATCCCTCGCTCACCATGGGTAACTGCGACGCGATGTCGACGCCGAACCAATTCAGCGGGCGGAAACGGATCACGTTGAAAATATTGGAAACGTCGGCATTCGAGTAGGGATTGTCGAAGTTGGCATCGAAGAAGGTATCGAGGGTGAACCATTGGAGGGTGTCCTGATCCCGCCGGGTTTGCAGGCTGTTGCGCATGCCCAAGCGGAGAATGTTCCAGGTGTCAATCGAGTCAATGGCCGTGAACTGCGGAAACTCCAGCGGGAGCAACTGGGTCGAAGGCACCACCCGGTCAAAGGGCAGAATTTTGTCCGGGGCGTCGCCGAAGTTATAAACCAGCGAATAGTTCATGTAGGGCTGCATGACATGGCGGAGGCCGTCGAGTCCGAGCCAGCGGGATTGGACACGCTCATAGACCTTGGAAATCTTGGTCGAGACTTCCATGCCCAGGTTGGCCACGGTTCGCAACGTGCCGCCGCTCGTATTGAGCGTGGCCGTCGGGGCATTCAGGGTATTGGTCTGTTGCGGGCCTTCGACGACTTGAATCTGACCGGTCACGGGATCGAGCTCGGTAATGCCCGCCGTGTCGATGAAGGAACCTGTCTGTGAATAATACGTGGCCCGGACGCCCATGCGCGGATTCACATTCAACCAGCCAAAAAACTGGTTGGGAAAAGAAACCTGGTGGTAGGTGTCGAAGCGCGTGGCCTGGTAGTCCGGATACTCGGTTTCACCGTAGCTGGGCTCATTGGAGAACGTCCGCTTGTAACTGCCGATGCTGTTTTCGCCGTCGTAGAAGAACGGCAGGCCGAAAATGCGGTGCTGCTTGATGTCGAGCACGAGTTCCGGAAGCCGCTCGGTCGTATCCTGAAAGTCATTGACCTGCCAGCGGGCCAGCAGGGTGAGAGTGTAAAATTCATCCCACTTGGTGACCGAGAGATAAGTGTCCGGCTGGGGATCGACCCGGAACTCACCCGGGAAAAAGTCCTCCAGGAAGTCCACGTCGCTCAGGAGGTTGATGTCCGCCGTGACGTAAATGTCATCGGTGAGAAAAAGGCGCTGTTTAAAACTGACACGATACCGGTTGGTCGTCCGCGTTTCGGCCGGTTCGCCGGGCGCATCCACCGTGCTGACATCCTTTGTGTCAAGAACGTAGTAGGAAGCGAAACTTCCGTAGCTGCGGTCTTCCTTGCCGTACTTCATTTTCGCATCAAAACCCAGGGCGGGGCCGAACTCGGAACGGAAATCCGAACGGACCTTGCCGCTGAGGCTGTCGCCGGTGCCGATGGGGAAGTTGTAGGCGGTCAGCAAGTAGGCACCCCAGCGCGAATCGTAGCCGGGCAGGAACTCGAAGCCGGAGTTGTTGATGTTGGCAAATACATAGGGAAACCAGAAAATCGGCACCTGCCCGACTGAGACGGTCGAATTGGAAAAAATCACCCGGCTGTCCGGGTAAATCCGCACGCTCTTCGATTTGATTTGGAAGCTCGGCTGCGAAGAATCATCGGTGGTGAAAATGGCATCGCGCACCCGGAACTCCCGCGTCGAGGGAGCCTTGAGATTGAAGGCATGAAAATACCCGGGATAATGTCCGCCGGAGAATTCCAGCGCCCGCATTTGCTTGGTTTCCAAGTTGAAGAGCGCCCGCTGTCCGGTCAGTACCTCATTCGGGGTGTAGAGGCGGACATTGCCAACCAGAAGCACGTCCCGCGTGTCCGGGTTGTACTCGGCATAATCGGTGTAGATGCTGTAGTCCCCGTAGTGGATCTGGACGTTGTCTTCCGCCACGGCCACGCCGCCTTCAAAACGCGTGTTGCCATCGGCGGTAATTTCCACCGGGACATCACCGAAGCTGCCGAACTGCGCCAGGGCGCAAACTGCCCCGGCCAGCCAGACCAGAAGGGCGGCAGACAAACAACGTTCTCTCATGCGGTCTGGCAGGCTATTTTGCCCTCCCCTGCTGGCAAGAGAAAACTGCCGCCGAACATTCCCGCAAAAGCACGCCGGGCTCGATGCCGTCATTCCCGGTTTCCGAGGAAAACCACCGCCACCCCGCCCAGGATCATCAGGCCCCCCAACAGGGTGGCCAGGTTAAAATGCGTCTCCCGGAAAAACAGCCAGGCAAAGACCGCCACGAAGAACGGATAGGAGATCTCGATCAACGAGGCCAGGGTCGCGTTTTTCTCGCCGATGGCCATGTAGATCAACAAGGCCCCGGCCACCGACGTCACCATGGCGACGACAAACCAGACCCCATCCGACCCCAAGGCCCGCACCTCGCCCGGCACGGATCCGATTTTTCCCATCAAGGAAAGCGCCAATGCCGCCGCCACCGTGCCGAACAGTGCATACGAAAAAAAGAATGCCAGGGGCGTCATTCCCCGCTCAATCACCCGCCCGCTGGCCGCGTAACTGATGCCTCAAATGACTGCCGCCGAAAGCGCGTAAACAATCCACATGGACCTCGTTTTAAACCTAATGTAGTTCTTGCGTAAACTCTCCAGTTTCACCAAGCATCCCCCTTTTCAGCAATTGCCCGGAACCCCGAACATCTACCCACCGGCCATCCGGCAGCGTTTCAATCCACATCTTCAACTCCCTCGGATTGGCATCCGTTCTCAGTTCCCCCCACACGATGGTTTTTTTCGCCGCTTCCACCACCACTCGCCGCTGGGCATGGTCGAGCTTGGCCGGTGGATTCAGCCACACGAGATCATACGGCGGCGGAAACGTTGCCATTTCGGGCACCGAAGCCCGGCCTGACAGGACAACTTCAAGCGGTGCGGCCTTCACGATAGTTTCAATATGCGATGCCACTCCCGCTGATTCCTCCTCGCGCACCATCTTTCCATAAGCGGCTCCCAGCACGGCTCGGTCCGGCGCGAAGAACCATTTTTTTGGTTCTCCCCGTCCCACTTTGACGAATCCCCTGCCGTGGAAGATTCCTTCGTTCGCCTCATGTCCGACGACATTCAGCAACAAGGTCAACCCCAGCCCTGCTAGCATAGCGTTGCGCCACGAGCGACAGCCCGGCCATTCCATTCTTCGCGCGCGCTCCCACAGCGCGAGCCCCAAGGCCAGAACCGGCCCAACCCACAACCGCCAGTCCCCGCCCACGTGACTGAACAGGCCCGCCGTGCCAAAAGCCACCCAGACCCCGAAACTTGCCGGTGATTTCCCACACACCATCAGCACCGCCAGCCAGACCAAGATATAGACAAATCGAAATCCCCAGCCCCGCTCCACCATCCAGGTCGCATGCGAGGAAAGTAGATGTTTGTAAGCCCGCGCGTCTTCCTCGGCCTGGAACCAATTTTGATACGCCTCCGCCGATTGCCCTCTGCCCCAGCCCTGCGGAGACGCCGCCAGCATTGCCGGCACCGCCCGGAAAATCGCCAGTCGGCTTGTGATCGACCCATCCTCGGTTGACGATTCCGCCACCCGTTCCCCCATGCGTCCAAAGGCCGCCAAAAGGCTCAGAAGTACCACCGCCACCACCAATCCTCCCACCTGCCAGCGCCTCGGCCTTGGCCATTCCGCCACCCACCAGAGAGCCAGTAATCCCGCCCCCAGCGCCACGATCGCCCCCCGCGAAGCCGTCATCACCAGCAACGCCCCAAAGCCCGCACTCACCGCCAGACACATCCAAAACCTGGAGGGGCGCGCTTCGTCACTTCTCCCTCCGCAAAATCCCCACACCCCCACCGCCAGCATGGCAAAAAGTGCCCCGGCCAGATTCGGATTCCCAAAGCCAAAGTCCGCACGCGCCGCCAGGAAAACCATCATTTCAGCCACGAAAGAACACCGGGAAACACCAAGATAAACCGCAGAAAAAATCCCCTTTTGCGTTCTCTGCGTTCTTTTGTGGCAATTTCATTTCCGCAAAAATCCCCACACTTTGGCGAACTTCTCATCCGGCAATACCACCCTTTGCCCGTCGGGAATCTTCGCGGCATCGGCCCCGCGATAAACTTCCTGCGAAAGGAGGTCACCAGTCAATCCACTCATGGCAAGATCCCCCAGCATCACTTGCGCAGGCGTCGGCTTTTCCTTTGTCGTCCGTGCTTTCGCTTGGAGGGCGTAGTCGAAAAACGCCGTCCGCACCCTCACCGCATCTGGGTGATCGGAGTGCCCCAACCCGCTGATCACCTTTAGGACTATGGGATACCCCTTTTCCCGACAATCGCGGTAAAAAGCCACCGCGTTGTTGCGACCGATGTCTAGATCACCGGAACTCACCAGCCACAGCGGTTGCGCCGCGGAGGGCATCGGCTTGTCATAGCTGTTGGCCACATGGATATGCACAGCCAAAAACAGCTCTGGTGCGCGCAAGGCCAGCCTTCCACTCCAATGCGCCCCCCTGGAGATTCCGTAAAGCAAGAATCCGTCCTCCGGCAACGCCTGCTCCTTGCAGAGCTTAGACACCCCGCTGTTCCAGACCCTCGCCACCGTGTCGAAATCATCCCGCTGCGCCTGATACTCGCGACGCTTGATCTGGTCGTGACTCTTCCCTGTCTGCCAGAGCGTGGCCGTGTTCCAGGTCAGCAAAGCCAGACCGTTTTTCTTGGCATACTGCACCAAATCGTCCGTCTCGCTGGCCAGCCGGCCGCGCAAGGAATCCGGCTCGCCCTGCCACGTGCAAAAAGCCAGCACCCCTTTCGCCGTCGGCTTTTCCGCCGTATGACCCTCCGGCAGCCTCAGCATCAAGAGGATTTCCGGCTGCCCCGGCACCCCCGTCTTCACCGTCCGTTCCAACAGTTTGACCGTATGAAAAATATCCGTCTTGGTCTGTGCCCAAAGTCCGCCCGGAAAACACAGAAGAATTGCCGCAAAAGAGCACAAAGAACGCAAAGAGAAAAACTGCCTGAATTCCTTTGTGCTCGTTGCGTTCTTCCGTGGCCAAAGTTTTCTTTTCATGGATGGTGGATCTCCCGCCATTTTGGCCACAAATCCGCACACGGCAACACCGAGGACGAAACATCATCCGTCCTCTCCTTCACCACCTTCTCCGTCGTGTTATCTGCCAGAATAGAAGCTGATTCCAGCTGCTTTCCCTCTCGCGAATTCATCACGCTGGAAAAATACTCCCGCACGAACCCGTCTAGTTCCGCACTCGTGGCGTGCGCCGTTTCCTTCAGGCTCACCCACGCCCACGGCTTGCCTTGCTTTCGTCCCGCCTGAAAATACGACAGCGTAGACCCATAGCGCACGCCATCCGCCTGCCCGCACACGATCAAAGCCGGACACTGCAGTTTCTCCGGCGGAGGACTCCACCACGCGAACGAATATGCACAAAACCCCGTCACATGTTCCGGCCTCCAGGCAGCAAACGACATCGCAAAATGCGCCCCGCCACTGAACCCATAAAGAAACAGCGGCACACCCCCCAAACCCGCTTTCCTCAACCCCGCCTCCAGCAATTCCCCCGCACCCCGCGAGGCCACGAAGTAACCCTTCCCATTCTTCAAATCCTCATCCGCCGAAACAAAGCGAAACCCCACCAACGCCAAGCCCTCACGCTCCGCAAAATCCTGCCACACCTTGCTGCGCAAAGCCCCCTCCGAACTCCCATTCTGCCCCGGACAAAACACAAGCACCCCTCGATAACCCGGTAGGGAGCGTCGTCCCAAACGCTCCGTCGCCTTTTCTTCCAGCCCTCCGTCGCTGTTCCCCGCCCGCCAAACCAACACCTCCGCCCGCAAAATATCCCCCCTCGCCGGCAAGACAATCGTCTCCACCTCCGCCGCAAGGCTGCACACGGAACACACCACCAAAAACAACCAGAGACGCACCATCACCCCGCCATCTTTTCCACCCGCGCAAGCGTGTCAACCGCCCGCCATCAATGCGTCAATTTCTTAACCTGACAAACAGAGATTGGCTACGGATGAAAGGCGGATACGCAGGGCCCTCGCGTTCCCGCATCAGGCGTGACAGGACGGACCAGCGGAGTTTTGTACAGGCAAAATATGGCTTTAATAAGGTTTGACCCCTTTCCTCCTTTCCTCGCAAAACCTCTCCCTTTGCTGGCAACAGAATCGTCTCAACCTCCGCCGCCAAGCCAGAAACAGAAAACACCGCAAGCAGTCCGCAAAGACAAATAGCCACTCTAATACCATCGATCATTGCAAGCATCCCGTCTGACTCCTCAACCACTGAACTCGACATCTTCGTTTATTCGAAGAATGCGGATTTTATATTAATAAGGTTTGACCCCTCCTGTCGCCCGCAGGAGCCCCGACGAGGACGGCTCGCCACGATGCAAGGACAGGGGGCGTTGGACGAAGAGGATTCTGCACGCATGCACGGACCGACCCTTTTCCGTCTTCTCGTGAGGACCAATTAAAGTTTTTTAGTCGAAACCACGGTGCGACTCTTATTGTCTAACTGCCGAATTTCTCGTTTGATGAATCGCTGATTTGTAGCGTGAAACTCGCATACATAGCCTCGCTCACCGCTCCCACCAGCCCAAGAAATCACGATACGCTTCCCCTTAGACGTCACATGGACAGTGTACACAAACCCTGGATCAAATAAATCAGCGATTGCGTCCTTTGGAAGCGTCAAAACTTGATCATTCACCTTGAACGTACATTCCGTAACTACGCGCTGAATAGGATCTGTCTGGGTCGAATTCGCTCCATAAAGCGGTGACTTCTTGAGGCGGCGATTAATTTCATCTGCGCCTATTTCCTTCGCTTCTAATCGCAGAGAGAATGGTAAATTGCTAGAAAGTATTCCTGAGAATTCCACCTTGCTTATCGATGCCTCTTCCACCTCCTCGCCCATCGAAAATGAAGCAAGAAACAAACTAACTACAAATACACGAAAAATTAGCGTTGTCGACTTTTTAGGAAAACGCGCCCACCGAATAATGCATCGTCTCATCTGTATAAAATACGCGTTCCGCCGTTAGCCAGATTTCGCATCATGATGTCCTGAATAATGCGGGGC
>CAMASH010000003.1 GCA_945860745.1 Chthoniobacter flavus
TCGCTCAGCCGCGATTCGATGGGCACGCCGGCGCGTTCGCTGAAGCCGACGTTGTTCTCGTAGGGTTTTTCCTCCACGAGAAGTTCCAACTGCCGCAGCTTTTCCACCACCGCGACCCGGGCCTTGAAGCGATCCAGTCCGGCAAATCCCTCGCCGGCCAGTTCATTCAGGGTGCCGTCGGGATTCATGATGTCGACCACCGGCAGGTTGTGCCGCAGACCGATCTCGTGATCCGCCTTGTCATGCGCGGGCGTGACCTTGAGCACCCCGGTGCCGAATTCGAAATCCACGGCTTCATCGCCGATGATCGGCAGCGGCGCCTGATTCTCAACCGGCAGCGGCCGCCGCACGGTTTTCCCGAGGAGATGCTGGTAGCGCGGGTCCTTCGGATTCACCGCCACCGCCGTGTCGCCCATGATTGTTTCCGGCCGCGTGGTCGCGATTTCCAGAAACACCCCCGGTTCACCGATCACCTCGACTTTGAAATGATAAAGAAATCCCTTCTGCGGCGTGGGAATCACCTCTTCGTCCGAGAGCGCAGTCAGCGAAACCGGACACCAATTCACCATCCGTTTGCCGCGATAGATCAGCCCCTTTTTGTAGAGATCCACAAACACCTCCTGCACCTTGCGCGCATAGGCCTCGTCCATTGTAAAACGCTCCCGTTCCCAATCGCACGAGCATCCCAGTTTCTTGAGCTGGTTGATGATGATGCCGCCGTATTTCTCCTTCCATTCCCAGATGCGCTTGAGCAACTCCTCGCGTCCGAGATCGTCGCGGTGCTTCATCACCCCTTCCTTGCGCAACATTTTTTCCACCATGTTCTGGGTGGCGATGCCGGCGTGATCCGTGCCCGGCAGCCAGAGCACCTCATGCCCGGTCATGCGGGCGCGGCGGGCCAGGATATCCTGGATCGTGTTATTCAACACATGCCCGAGCGTGAGCATGCCGGTGACATTCGGCGGCGGGATCACCAGCGAATAGGCCGGCTTCGGGGAAGCGGGGTCGGCATGGAAGCAACCCTGCTCCAGCCACCAGGCATACCACTTTTCTTCGACGGCTTGGGGCTCGTAGGCTTTGGCGAGTTCGGACATGGGACGGCGATTCTGCGCAAAAACGCCGCGCTTTCAACCGGCTTCTGGCATAAATTCCGCTTGCAGCATCAAAAAACCGCCACCAACTTCCTCGCGCCGTGCGTCTTGTCCTCACCATTCTGCTCCTGCTGGCCTGGGTTTTGCCCGCACCGGCCGCGTGGAACATCGTCATGCGCGACAACCGCCGCTACGTCTCCCTCGAAGACGTCGCCACGTTCTACAAAATGAGCCAGCCCGTCTCCGAGGGGCAGAAATTCCGCCTCACCGGCGCCGGCACCAGCATCCTCGGGACGGAAAACGGCCGCGACGTCCTGATCAACGGCGTCAAATACGTCCTCTGCTTCCCCATTCTCACCCAAGGCGGCAGGACGCTCATCTCCGCCATGGACGTCGTGAAGATCATCGAGCCGATCCTTCGTCCGCAAAAAATCAAAAACGCCGCCGCCGTCCGCACCGTCATCCTCGATGCCGGCCACGGCGGCCACGATAGCGGTGCCCGCGGCCCCCTCGGGGCCGAAAAAGACGCCGCCCTGGACGTCGTCCTCCGCGCCAAAAAACTCCTCCAGGAGAACGGCTATCAGGTCCGCTGCACCCGCCTGATCGATACCTTCATCCCGCTGGAAAACCGCGCCGGATTTGCCAACAAACACACCAACGCCATCTTCGTCGCCGTCCATTTCAATAAATCCAACACCGGCGGCGGCACCGGCCTGGAGACCTATTGCCTCGCGCCCCGCGGCGTCCCCTCCATGGACGAGGAAAATCTCCGCTACAGCGACTTCGTCCAATATCCCGGCCACGCCCGCGACCCGGAGAACGTTGCCCTCGCGACCTGCGTCCACGCCTCCCTCGTGCGCACCCTCGGCCTGACCGATCGCGGCATCAAACGCGCCCGTTTCGTCGTGATCAAAAACCTCAAACTCCCCGGCATTCTCGTCGAAGGCGGCTTCATGAGCGGCGCTCCCGACTCCCGGCTTATCGCCACCCCCTCCTACCGCCAAAAAATGGCCCAGGCCATCCTCGACGGCGTCAACCGTTACAAAACAGCCGTCACCGGCCAGATGCTCTACCAGAAACCCTCCGCCGTCGCCTCCGCCACCGACCCCACCACCGTCCCCAACCTCGACGGCAAAGCCGCCGGCAGCCCGACCCCCTCTCCGGTCGGCGCAAAGACGGATGACCAAAACGCCGTCGCCCAAGTCAAGGAAGCCCTGGAAAACGCGGCCAAGGGAAACTGATTTACCGACACCTACACTTGAACCTCAACTGAAACTCCACCGTTGAGAGTTTAGGTTTAGGTTTAAGTTTAAGTTCAAGTGTAAGAGTAAGGATTCATGGAAACCGACCAACCCCGCGACCCGCGCCTCGACCCTATCGGCGTTTTTGACTCCGGCATCGGCGGACTCACCGTCGCCGCCGCGCTGAAAAACCTCCTCCCCTCCGAGACCATCTTTTACATCGGCGACACCGCCCGGGTCCCCTACGGCGGCAAGAGTCGCAAGACCGTCGAACGCTACAGCATCGAAATCGGCGGACTCCTCCTGGCCGAGCAGGCCAAGATCATCGTCGTCGCCTGCAACACCGCCTCCGCCCTCGCCGTCCCGCGCATGAAGGAACTCTTCAATGTCCCCGTGCAAGGCGTCATCGCCCCCGGGGCTGAAGCCGCCGTCCGCGCCACAAAAAACGGACGTATCGGCGTCATCGGCACCCGCGCCACCGTGGCCAGCGGCGCCTACGAGCACGCCATCCATGCCCTCGATCCGAAGCTCCAAGTCTTCAGCGACCCCTGCCCCCTCCTCGTTCCCCTCATCGAGGAGGGCCTCTTCGACGACCCCATCACCGACCAAGTCATTGCCCGTTACCTCGCGCCGCTCCTGGCCGAAAACATCGACACCCTCGTCCTCGGCTGCACCCATTATCCCCTCGCCCGCCAAGCCATCGGCCGCGCCGCCGGCGAAAAAGTCACTTTGGTGGACTCCGCCGAAAATTGCGCCCTCGCCGTAAAATCGCTGCTCGAATCCAAAACCCTGGCCGCCCCCACCGACCACCTCGGCAAACTCGATGTCGCCTTAACGGACGCAACGGAGGGCTTCCTCCGCACCGCCGAACGCGCCCTCGAACTCGAAATCGGCGACGTGGATTTGCGTTCGGTGCAGTCGGCGTAAGCGCTCAGAAAGCAGCACAAGCTTCCCGCTTGTGATCCTTTAAGAACGCAAGCTGGAAGCATCCGTCCGCTGCCAGTGACCCGGCATCGAACGCAGACTGAGAAAAGACGGATCATCCGGCACGAAAAAATGCCCGGCCGCCGCCGTAAATTCCTTCAGCTTTTCCATCGCCACGGCCACGCTTAAGCGAGGCGGCTGTTCCTCCTTGCGCTCATTTTTCCAGGGCGAGTTGCGCAACGCAGGAAGCCTCCTTGAATCGTTGGACTCGTGGCAAAGCGCTCCATCTGCCCGACAAAATTCCGCGCTCGAACGTGCGCCACATGGTCGGAAAAAACGACCACGATCACGACATTTACGTCGAGTGGCACCTCAGTCGGCGTCGAGGGTAGCGTCGATTTCCTGCTGAGTTATCGGTTGTCCCGTCGACGCATCGCGGCTTCCAGTTGCGTTTGGCGAACGACAAGCGGCTAGCCGCCGCTTCGACTTTGTGCGATTTGCGTCGAGCAGCGATTCACCCCAACCACACGGTCAAAGGCATTGTTCCGGCTGAGGACTTCGTTGCCTTCGTTCTCTTCTGTAAAATGCATTTCCTGCCTTCCTTAGAGCCCTGTCAGCCGTGTAAGTTGCGCCCCGTGAAGATCCTGCCCGAGTCCGACTGGCGCGCCCGTGCCGCCGCCCACGAGGCGCGGGTGCGTCCGTGGGTCGAACCGCGTCTGGCCCGGATGTCGCGGCACGAACGTCATCCGGTGGAGGATTTTCTTTTTGAATATTATTCCTACCGCCCGGCCCAGCTCCTGCGCTGGCATCCCGGCCTGGGTTTCGCGCTGGAAAACGGCGGCGAATATCTCTCCCACAAGGGCTATCGCGAAACGGCAACCGGTGTCTTCGCCGATCCCTCGACCACGGCCCCTCACCGCCGCGAAAGCATCCGCTGGCTGCGCGACATGCTCACCCTCACCGCCGCCCGCACCGCCGCCACGGGATGTTTCGGACTGCACGAGTGGGCCATGGTTTATCGCGCCGAAACCGTGCGGTATGAGCAATGGCCCCTGCGTCTGTCCGCCGCCGAAATCGCCCGCCTGGTCGAGGAGACCGGCCCCCGCTGCACCCATTTCGACGCCCTGCGATTCTTTACCCCGGCCGCCCGTCCGCTCAACAAATATCAACCCACCCGCGCGACCGTGGCGGACTTCGAGCAACCCGGCTGCCTGCATGCCAACATGGACCTCTACAAATGGGCCATCAAACTCCAGCCCTTCTCGGCCTCCGAGCTGGTCGCCGATTGTTTCGAACTGGCCCGCGAGATCCGCACGCTCGACATGCGGGCCAGTCCTTACGATTTTTCCGGGATGGGCTTTGAACCCGTCCGCATCGAAACTCCCGAAGGCCGCGCCGTCTACGAAACCGCCCAGCGCGACTTCGCCGGCCGCGCCGCGCCGCTCCGCCACCGGCTCATCGCCGCGTGCGATGAAATCCTTGTAGCCGCCCCGCTCTGTTGGGGCGCACGGCAACCGAGTGCCGTGACGACACCTCTATGATTCCGCCCGACCTCCGCACCTGGGCGGAAATTGATCTCTCCGCCATCCGGCACAATGTGCGCGTCGTCCGCGAAAAAATCGGAGCACAGCCCGGCATCCTGGCGGTGGTCAAGGCCGACGCCTACGGCCACGGCCTGAGCAAGGTCGCGGCAGCCCTTGCCGATCAGGTCGAACTCTTCGGCGTGACCAATGTCGAGGAGGCGCGGGGTCTGGCCGATCTAGGACGCGATGTTCTTCTGCTCAGCCCGTCCTTGCCGGCCGAACGCCGCGAGGTGATCGAACGCCGCGGCATCGCCACGGTTTCCAGCGCGGCCGAGGCGGCGGAGTTTGCCGGGGGACGCATCAACTTCAAGGTCGATACCGGGATGGGACGCATCGGCTGCTGGCAGGATCAGGCGGTGGAAGAGCTGCGAGCCATGGGGCATCTCAAGAACGTGGAGTTGCACAGCATCTCCACCCATCTGCCCTCTGCGGATGAGGATGAGGCAGACACGCTCACTCAACTCAGCCGTTTCGCGGAACTGGCCGCGGTCTTTCGTCAGCTCGCTCCCTCGGCAAAAATCCATGTGCTCAACAGCGCGGGTATCCTGCGGTTTTCCGATCATGCCCACGACTTGGTGCGGCCGGGACTCATGCTCTACGGCAGCGCGTATCCGGCGGAATTTCAGTCCGCCCTGCGGCCCGCCCTGACCTGGAAGGCCCGCGTCGTACTGGTGCGCGAGGTCGGCCCGGGTCGCAGCGTGAGCTACGGGAGGACCTTCACCACCACGCGGCCGTCTCGCATCGCGTCAATTGCGGTCGGCTATGCCGATGGATTTCCCCGCCAGGCCTCCAGCCGGGGTGCGGAGGTTCTCATCGGCGGACACCGCTGTCCGGTGCTCGGACGAGTGACCATGGACCAGATCCTGGTCGATGTGACCGCGGCGCCCGAAATTGAAACCGGCGAAGAGGCCGTGCTGATCGGACGTCAGGATCGCGAGGAGATCTTCGCCCGCGATCTGGCCGAACAGGCCGGCACCATTTCCTGGGACATCTTCACCGGTATCAAGGGCCGGGTGAAAAAAATCTCTCCCTGACCCGTACGCTCGACAGAGCGCTCTTCTTCACGCTAGTTTTCCCGCCTTATGCCCCCTTCCGATCCGAACTCCCCCGACTTCACGCCGGAATCCGCCTCGCCGACGGACATCGCCCCGCTGGGCCGGAGCGGGGAAACGCCCGCTCATGAGCTGACCGCCGAGGAGGATCGGGATGTCGCTGATTGGGACGCCATCGCCGCCGACCCGGACTTCAAGAGTCTGCTGGCCGACAAAGCCCGCTTCATCATTCCGGCGACGATTTTTTTCATCATCTATTACTTTGCCCTGCCCGTTCTGGTCGGATGGTTCCCGGACCTGATGAAACGGAAGGTGCTGGGAGAAATGAACTGGGCCTACCTTTTTGCCCTGTCGCAATTTTTCATGGCGTGGATCATCGCCTTCCTTTATGTGGCCGCCGCGACGGGCTGGGACCGGCAGGCCGCCGCGGTGCTGACTCGATTCCTCAAAAAATAATTCTCCCATCATGACCCCCTCACATCCCTTTCTCGCCCAGGCCATCGCGCCCAGCCACACCGCGCTTTTCATCTTTCTTGCTTTCGTTGCCTTGACGCTGGTCATCACGTACTTCAGTGCGCGAAAATCCTCCGGATCAAGCGCGTATTTCGCGGCGGGTCGCAGCATTACCGGATGGCAGAACGGCCTCGCCGTGGCCGGCGATTACATGAGCGCGGCCAGCTTTCTGGGCATTTCCGGCATGATCGCTTTTTTTGGCTACGACGGATTCATGTATTCCGTGGGCTGGCTGGTCGCCTACCTGACGGTGCTGCTGATCGTGGCCGAACCCCTGCGCAATGCGGGCAAATACACCATGGCCGACCTGCTGGCCTATCGCCTCAAACAACGCCCGGTCCGCGCCATGGCCTCGCTGAGCACCCTGACCGTCTCCATCTTTTACATGATCGCCCAAATGGTCGGCGCGGGCGCGCTGGTCAAGCTCCTGCTTCCGGGCATCAGCTTCAACGTCTCGGTCATCGGGGTGGGCATCCTCATGATTGTTTACGTGGTCTTCGGCGGCATGCTGGCCACCACGTGGGTGCAAATCATCAAGGCGGTGCTGCTGATGGGCGGCAGTCTGCTCCTCAGCATTCTGGTGATGCACCATTTCCACTTCAGCTTCGTGGAATTTTTCGACGCCATCTCGCACGTCACCTACCATGTCAAGGGAGTGGAAGTGACAAAAAACTTCTTCGAACCGGGTTTAAAATTCGGCGCGGCGGTCACGAATGGGTGGGGTCCGCTCGATCTGATCTCGCTTGGGCTCGCCTTGGTCTTTGGCACCGCGGGATTACCCCATGTTCTCGTTCGCTTTTACACCGTGCCGGACGCCAAGACCGCCCGCGTCTCGGTCGTGTGGGCCATGCTGATCATCGGCCTTTTTTATATCATGACGACGTTTCTTGGTTTTGGCGCCGCCACCATTCTTACGCCGGATCGCATTGTCATGGATGGCAAGCCCTCCGATAATATGGCCGCTCCGCTCCTGGCCCACGCGCTGGGTGGAGAGATCTTCTTTGCCTTCATCTCCGCCGTCGCTTTCGCCACCATCCTGGCGGTGGTGGCCGGCCTCACCATCTCGGCCAGCACCTCTTTCGCCCATGATTTTTACACCAACGTGCTCCATCACGGCAAAGAACGGGAACCGGGCGAGGAAGTCCGGGTGGCGCGCATCACCGCCTTTGTCGTCGGCGCCCTCGCCATTTTTCTCGCCATCCAACTCCAGACGATCAACGTGGCTTTTCTGGTCGGACTGGCTTTCGCGGTGGCAGCCAGCGCCAACCTCCCGGTCATTGTTCTCAGTATTTTCTGGCGGCGATTCAACACGACGGGAGCCGTGGCCGGACTGGCGGTTGGACTGCTTTCCAGCATAGGGCTGATTTTGATCAGCCCATCCCTCATGGGCATTGATGCCGTGGATGTCCCGGCCGCAAAACGCCACCTCATCCAGCTCGCCCCGCTTTTCCCGCTGACCAATCCGGGCATTCTGAGCATTCCGCTGGGATTCCTCGGTGCAATTCTGGGAACACTTTTCAGCCGGGAACCCCGTGCGGAAGCACTCTTTGCGGAACTTCAGGTTCGCACCAATACCGGCCTCGGCGCGGAAAAGGCAACCGCGCATTAGAAGAATCACACGTGCGTATCGCTGATTGACACACGTGCGTATGGGGTGGACGATGCGGTCATGACCGTTACAAGCACCAAACTCCGCGAGAATGTCTATGCCTTGCTCGACGAAGTTCTGGCCACCGGGAATCCGCTGGAGGTGGAGCGCAAGGGCCGCAAACTCTTGATCGTTCCCCAGAAGCCGGTTTCCAAACTGGCACGCTTGCACTCCCGGCCCACCATCAAGGGCAACCCGGAGGATCTGGTGCATCTGGATTGGTCGAAAGAGTGGAAACCGTGATCGCGCTCGACACCCACGTCGTGGCCTGGTTGCACGCCGGCGAGGTGCAGCGAATCCCCTCCTCCGTCCGCTCGAGGCTGGATCACGAGGATCTTGGCATTTCGCCCATGGTGCTGCTGGAATTGGAATACCTCCACGAAACCGGGCGATTGACCGTTTCCGCCGATTCCCTTTTTGCCGATCTCAAACAAAGCATCGGCTTGAAGCTCCTCAGCGAGCCGTTCAGCGCAGTTGTCCGCGAGTCCCTCAAACAAACCTGGACCCGCGATCCCTTCGACCGCCTGATCACCGGCCACGCCGTCGCGGGCGGCTACGATCTGGCCACCAAGGACCGCTCGATCCGCCGCCATTACAAGGCGGCCTTTTGGGCGTAATCATCCATCCGGAAAAACACATTCTCGCCAAGATCGCAATGCCCGCAAAGCAAGGACCTCTGGACGAACTGATCGAAAGTCACCTGTGGCTGGCCGAAGCAATTAGCAAAAAATATTTCAATATTCGCGCTCAGACGGAGGGCGACATTTTGCAAGAAGCGCGCCTGGCACTCACCAAGGCTGCCAGAGCCTACAACCCCGAAAAAGGGCCGTTCAAAGCTTACGCTGCGACGGCGATCTATTTCCATCTCAATGACCTGTATCGCAAAGAACTTTTGCGAGCCAATCTGCGAATTGATCCTGAGGCACCCCTGTCATCCGACTCCCCTGAATCTTTGGAAACCTTGCTGGATCAACTGCCCGCATGCGAGGTTGGTCCGGCGCGTGAAGCTGAGCGCAATGACATCCGACGCATTCTGGCACGATGCCGGGAACAGCTTTCGCTCCCGGATCGACAGATTTTGGAAATGCGCATGGAAGGCCTGACTTACAAGGATATTGCGCATCGAATAAATGTCAGTGCCCCAGCCGCGCACAAAAGGGTTCAAAAGGCACTGGAAAGCATTAAACCCGGACTTCTGGAGCATGGAATCAACGGCCCTCAATTCATGCCAGCTATGCAAAATCTGGACCGCCCTGAAGAACGTCAGGCACCGCTTCCTGCACAACTCTCACGCCAGAAAGGATTCTCCCCGTCGCTAATCGTGGCAATCGCGGTTCTTTTCGGAGCAGCCATTTTGTTTTTTCTTCTATTTTCCCAGTCCCGTTGACTGCGGTGAGGAACGTCAAAATCGTTCCCATCGGTTAATTTTTTCCGGCACCGCCGTATTCAATAGGTATGAGATCGATCATATCCTTGTTGCTCTGCGGCACCACACTTGCCGGCTGCACCGCCAGCCAACCACGTCAGGCAGCTTCCAGCCAGACATTTTATCTGGACGCCAGCGGCAAGATTCGCGCCACACAACCGACCGCCTCCAGCATTCCGCCTTCCGTCAAGCCGCTGGCAAAACAGCATTCGCCTGGCAATGCCTAGGGCTCCTTTTGGGATTGGTTCACCGACATGGACGCCTTTGACCGCAATCTGGGCCGTATGGCCGCGATGCAGTCCATTATGGCCAGCCAGGCGACCATCCAGAACTCCATCCGCTCGAGCTTTCCCAGGACCTACACCGTCACTCCCCAGCCGTTTGGAACCTACCAAATCACGGGCGGCTACTGAAACTCACCTCAGCTCCATTCAGACATGAAACTCATGCGCACGACAAAGCACCGCAGATTCCCGGCACCCAAGACCGACACGGCGCCAGCATCTTTTGTCAATGGCCGGGAGGTTTCCGCTTTATTTCAACTGATGTTTGAAGACCGCGTTGGCGGACACCTGAAGATGCGGGCGAGGACAACGGACAATTGCCATATCATTGAGACCTCGCTTGCCACCAAGGTTCCGGAGATCGCCGGGAAATGGCGGGAAAAACTGACCAGCTCGAACTATTATCTTTCTCAAGAAGGCAAACTGATTCTCGGCCAGGCCATCTTCCGTATTTCCAAAACCTGTGCGGTCAGCATGGATTCCAAATACTGCGAATGGGGCAGCCACTGTCTGATACTCGCGAAAACAATTTCTGAAGCGCACGAAACCCATGCCCAATTGAAAGTGCTCTTTAGACTTACGAAAGCAAAAGCCCACGCAGGAACGCCAAAGTTCACCGTCCTTGCTTTGGAGAATCGCCAAATCGTTCCCCACCGGATGCCGCTTGAAAGCCACCCGGCTCTCACACCGGAAAAAATGGAGTTGAGCTATGGCGCCGGTTTTCACGACTGGTCGCAAAAGCTCACTTCCGTGTTTGCCGGCCAATCCAGCAGCCTGACGCTCCTGCAAGGCCCTCCCGGAACGGGCAAAACCAGTTTTCTACGCTGGCTCATCGCCAATAGTCAGGATGAGGCGGATTTTTATTTTGTGCCGGTAACCTGCGTCAGCTTGCTGTCGGACCAAAACTTGATCTCGTTCTGGCTCACGGAATGCCACCTCTCCACAAAACCGAAGGTGCTTATCGTAGAGGACGCGGAAATGCTCCTCATGAAGCGCGGCCCGGATAACGGGCATTGGGTGGGCAATCTCCTGAATATCACCGATGGAATCATGGGCGACGCCTTGCGGTTTCACCTCGTTTGCAGCATCAACTGCCCGTTTACAGAAATAGATCCGGCACTACTACGTCCGGGACGGCTCGCGGCGAGTTGGACGTTTGGGCCGATAACCCATGAAAATGCCTGCAGGCTCTCAAGCCTAATCGGCAAATCCCCACCGCAGCGAAAAGAGTGCATCACGCTGGCAGAAATTTACGGAGCACCTGTTCAAGGAACCTGCGACAAGCGGAGCCCGATTGGTTTCAACCAGACGAATGAATCCCTCAATAAGGAATCCGAACCATGAACCAAAACCAATATAAGATTCAGCAAGAAATACTTAATCACTGGACTGACCAATCCATCCGCCTTTGTTCAGCCAAATTCCCTCCGTTGATCTATCCCGATTTGGAGTCGAGAGACATTCTGTTCATCGGCTTGAATCCATCTATCGCTGAAAGCGAGGAGAAAAAATACAGCGAGATTGAGCCATCAGTTGATGCTCTTGCCGCTGACCAGCTTGAGCAATGGCGAAAGCATCGGCATTTTCAACCCTACCACGATCTGGAAGAATATCTCAAAGAGCGAAAATACCCGATAACTTGGGCTGCAATCGATCTGTTTCTTGACCGAGAAACCAAGTCAAAAGTCCTGTTAAACGCCATTCGGGCAGGCAAGAACCTGACATCCGAAGCAAAAGTCCAGATAGAATATGCTAAAAAATTCGTCGAAATCGCAGCACCCAAAATGATCGTTGTAGCAAGTGCCGCCGCATCCCACATTTTGAGGGACGAATTGAGAGGTTGCTCGTGCAATCCACTTCCTTGCCTTTCCCCGAAGCTCGAAGAAGACGGCACCTATAGGACAATAGTTAATAATCAGAAAAACATTCCCGTCTTCTTTTCAGCCATGCTTGTCAACGGTGCGCTTGATGCCTTTTCGCGAGAACGTCTTTTTTTGCACATCGCAAAAACATTGTGCCCGAAAAAATCTCTGCCGAAATAATACATGCGCATCCTATTTCTCGACTTCGACGGAGTCATTTGCACGGGTCTCGTGTATCCCAGTTATGATCGGAGCAATTATCGGTGACATCGCGGGTTCAACCTACGAATTCAGCAACTGCAAAAACGCTGAGATGGATTTGTTTCCGACAGGCTCTGCATTTACGGACGACACCATTCTCACTGTTGCAACCGCAAATGCCTTGCTCGGTGACGGCGACTATGAAACTGCGTATCGCGATTTCGGGCGACGGTATCCAGATCCGATGGGCGGATATGGCGCCCGTTTTCACAACTGGATTTGGACGGACGCGGCAGGGCCATACAACAGCTACGGCAATGGCGCGGCGATGCGAGTCAGTCCTGTCGGATTCGCTTGTGAGAACTTGGAGTCCGTGCGTGCCGAAGCAAAGCGCTCAGCCATGGTCACTCACAATCATCCCGAGGGCATACGCGGTGCTCAGGCGGCGGCTGTTGCGGTATTCATGGGTCGGACAAGTTCCTCGAAGCAGGAGATTCGCGAATATATTTCCTCCCATTTCGGTTACGATCTTAGTCGCAGCGTTGCGGCTATTCGACCTGCCTACGCATTTGATGAAAGCTGTCAAGGCACGGTCCCGGAGGCGATTATCGCGTTTCTGGATTCCACGGACTATGAGACCGCCCTACGTCTGGCAATCAGCCTCGGAGGTGACGCCGATACTTTAGCGTGCATCACAGGGGCTATTGCCCAAGCATTTTATCGTCGCATTCCTGACAATTTCATTGCCTTCGCTCACCGGTGTTTGCCGCCTCCACTACTACAAATTACCAATGAGTTCACGGCTCGCTTTTACTCGCCGACCAGGTGAAGTCTCGTCGCCTTCGGTGGAAGGGCGCCCGCCCTCTGTAAATGCGCGAGTCATTTCGGCAATAGGCAGCCCCATTGATTTGACGAAGCTCGATCGCGGCGGCCTTCAAAAAAATTTATCAGCCTAACAATGAAAATCCTATTCCTCGATTTCGACAGCGTCATCCCCACAACCCGGTCTCGTGTAGCCCAATTGACCCCAGCGGAGTTTGGCCCTACGTCAGGAGCCTTCATAACGGAACTTTGTCAGCGAGCTCATGCGTCGATTGTCATCAGCAGTTCCTGGCGCGAACATCGCTCGCGAGAAGAAATCACTTCGTTTTTGATTCAAGCTTCAATCGATCCTGCGTTGCTCCATCCTGACTGGTGCCTCCCGGCTTTGAACGAAGAACGCGAAAAGGAGGTATTCTCGTGGCTTTCAGAGCACTCAAAAACAACGTATTGGCTGGTTTTGGGTGGTGGAGTTGGGTTCGAGGCAATTCATCCGCACCTCGTCCGAACCGACTGCGACAGGGGATCTACTTATGAGACGCTTATTGTTGCATCTGCAAAATTGGCCTTCGACCCGATGCCGTGGCTGCGTGAGACCGGCGTAAAAGTCACTGCTAAGCATACAGATCTCTATCATGCGGCTCGACAGAGGGTGATGCCCCACTCCATGACGCCAACAAAAGAACAGCTACTCAGGACGGAAAAAATGGAGCGGGAACGCGCCGAACAAGCGGCCACCTGGACGCAGGAATGGCTGAAGCAACACCCGGAAGCCGCGAAGACCTTCGCAGCCGCCTCCTCCAAGCCGAAACAACCGATTTCCTGGGCAGGGTGAAACCACAGCCTGAGATCGGCAATGATTTGACAAAGGGAAGCGATTGATTACTGTGAAAATGTGAAAAACATCACAGTTTCACTCGATGACGATTCCTATCGCAGGGCCCGGATCAAGGCGGCCACGGCGGACACCTCAGTTTCCGCCTTGGTTCGCGATTTCCTCACCCGCTTCGCCGGGGAAGAATCGGAATTTGAAAAACTTCAACGGCAGGAAGAGGAACTGCGGCGCTCGGTGACCATCTTCCGCGCTTCCGATCGACTCTCGCGCGAGGAGCTTCATGACCGCCATGCGGTTTCTTGACACAAACATTTTGCTTTACAGCATCAGCCGCGACGCGTCCGAGGAATCCAAGCGGAAGAAGGCGATTGCAATCATTGCTGCCGGCGATCTTTGTCTCTCCGTGCAGGTCTTGCAGGAGTTTTATGTGCAGGCCACACGATCCAGCCGGAAGGACGCCTTGAGCCACGTTCAGGCGGCGGACTTTATCCGCGTTTGGTGCCGGTTTCCCGTTCAGGAAAACACCCTCGCCTTGTTGCAGTGTTCTTTGGACACCCGCGAAAGATTCCGCCTATCCTCTTGGGACGCTGCGGTGGTGGAGGCCGCACGGGCCGGAGGGTGCCGGGAACTGTATTCCGAGGATATGCAGCACGGGCAGGATTTCAGCGGAGTCCGCGTAATAAACCCCTTCCTCTAAATTTGTCAGCGCCGCGAGACGATTGATTTTCCCCGCGTTGCGCGTATAGCTACGAACGGTTTCCCGCTCACGCAGGGTCACCGCATTATGTTTTCCCGACTTTCCGACAAACTCCAAGACGTCTTCAAAGACCTCCGCGGCCATGGGCGCATCAGCGAGCAAAACGTCACCGATGCCATGCGCGAGGTGCGGATGGCCCTGCTCGAAGCCGATGTGCATTTTCAGGTCGCGAAGGATTTCATCGCCCGGGTCAAGGAGAAGGCGCTCGGTGAGGAAGTCCTGCGCAGCGTCACCCCCGGTCAGCAGATCGTCAAAATTTTCCAGGACGAACTCACCACCCTGCTCGGCGGCGATGCCGTCCCCCTCAATCTCGACAAGCCCGCCCGCATTCTCATCGTCGGCCTGAACGGCGCGGGCAAAACCACTTCCTCGGCCAAGCTGGCCCGCTGGCTCAAATCGCAGGGCCGGTCGCCCCTGCTCATCGCCTGCGATTTGTATCGTCCGGCCGCCATTGCCCAACTCGCCATCCTCGGCGAACAAATCAGCGTGCCGGTTTTTCAGCCGAAGGCTGGCGAAACGGATGTCCTCCGCGTCGGGCGGGAAGCCACCGCCTGGTGCGAAGAACAGGGCGGCAATGTCCAGATTTTTGACACGGCGGGACGCCAGGAAATTGACGAACCCCTCGTGCAGGAACTCAAGCGGCTGAAGGAATTTCTCAAACCGCAGGAAATCCTGCTCGTTTGCGACGCCGCCACCGGACAGCAAGCGGTCAGCGTGGCCGAGCATTTTCACGCAGCCCTCGGCCTCACCGGTATTATCCTGACCAAACTCGATGGCGATGCCCGCGGCGGCGCGGCCCTTTCCCTGCGCGCGGTCACCAAACAGCCGATCAAATTCGCCGGCGTCGGCGAGAAAATCGACCAGTTCGAGCCCTTTTATCCCGAACGCCTGGCCGGACGCATCCTCGGCATGGGCGATGTGGTCAGTCTGGTGGAAAAAGCCGCCGAGGCCATCACCGAGGAGGATGCGCTCCGTTTGGAGGAGAAAATACGCACCGCCTCCTTCGATCTGGACGACTTCCTCCAGCAGTTCAAAATGCTCAAGCGCATGGGCCCCCTCGAAAATATCCTTGGCATGATCCCCGGGATGGATAAGTTGAAAAATTCCTCGATTGACGAGGGTCAGCTCAAACGGGTGGAGGCGATCATTCTCTCCATGACGCCGAGGGAGCGGACGCGTCCGGATATTCTGAACGCGCGCCGCCGCCAGCGAGTCGCCCGTGGCAGCGGCACCACCGTCACCGAGGTAAACAATCTTCTCCTGCGCTTCTCCCAGATGCGCAAGATGATGAAAAACACCGGAAAAATGAAAAAAATGATGGCGCAGGTCATGGGCCCCCAGGGTGGCCAACGCCCAACGCTGAATTTCTGAACTCTCAACCATCAACTCTCAACCATCAACCTCTCACAAAAATGGCAGTAGCAATCCGACTCAAACGCGAAGGCACCCGCAATTCTCCCTACTACAAAATTGTGGTGGCGGATCAGCGCAAGCCCCGCGACGGCAAATTCATCGAAATCATCGGCACCTACGATCCCAAAAAAGCCGGCGAAAATTACAGCATCAAGCTGGATCGCGCCGACTATTGGGTCGGGGTGGGCGCACGGGCTTCACGGACCGTGGGCAACATCATGACCAAGGCCCGCAAAGTCGTCCCCGCCTGATCGCGGAACCGCTCGCGTCGTGGAGGAATTCCTGCGCTTCGTCCTAGGCCGTCTGGTCGAGTTTCCCGACGAGGTTTTCCTCACGAAAACCGAGTCCCCGGGGGCGGTCGTTTTCTATGCGGCCATGCGCAAGAGCGACGTGCCAAAAATCATTGGCAAGGGCGGCCACACCATTCAGGCTCTGCGCACGCTGCTGAACGCCTCCGCCCAACGCCACGGCCTGAAGGCCAACTTGGAAATTGTGGAATGAAAACCCCCGTTTTAAAACTCCTCAGCCTCGGTCTTGTCTCCGCCGGTCTGGCCGGTGTCGGATGCGAAATGCATCCTCCTTCGGAGACCATTGCAGGTTATGCCGAGAAGGAGACGACCAAGCAGACCATCGAAAAACAGGAGTCCATGATTCCGGAGGGCACGAACACCAACGCGCCCGCATTTTTCCCGCGGTAGGGCGGGCCTCCCGTCTGCCGTGCCGTGCGTCCCGCCTGGCACATTCTGCCCGAATCAACCGTCTTCGCTCGAAAAGGTCTCCGCGGGACGCGCAGACCGGCGGGCGGGACGCCCACCCTACCCTTGCCCCCTCGACGGCTTTGCCGTAACTAGATTCACCTCAAATGAAAAAGATTCTTCTCGTTGTCTTGGCTCTGTTGATTGTGCTCGCGGGATCTGCCCTCTGGATCCGGCGCAGCATGGGAGTCACGGACGCCGCCCTGTTGCTTCCGGCCGAGACCGTCATCCTGGCCAGCCTGCCCGATCTCCCCCGCTCCCTCATCCGCTGGCCCCAAACCACTCTCGCCAAAATCGGGGCGGAGCCGGAAATGAAGGCCTTTCTCGAACAACCCTTCCAGTATCTCACGAAAAAACAGGGAGGCGACGAGGCTTCCGGCGTTCTTTTGAGTCTCAAGCCCGGACGCATTTTCGCCGCGGCCGTTTCTGTCTCGGCCCACGATGCGGCGACGCTCATCGGCTTCCAATATTGGGGCGGAAAGATCGCCCATGACGCGGCGATCGCGCGACTGCGCCAGGAACTGGCGCAGGACTCTCCGGTGCCGGAGTTGACGCACGAAACGTATCAGGGCGACGAGATCTCCTCGGCCGCGCAAATGGGCATCACCCTTTTCCATGCCAGTCACGGCCAGTGGGGGTTTCTCTCCAATAATCTGGCCGCCCTCAAGGACACGCTCGATCGCGCCGCGGGCCGCAAAAAAGAGGGATCACTGGCGTCCAGCGAGCGCTACAAGCAGGTCCAGAGCCACCTCCTCAAAGACCCCGACTTTTTCTTTTTTTCCCAGCCGCAGGCCGTCCTGGACTCTTTGCTTGCCCTTGGCCAGACGATGGGTGCCCGGGCCATTCCCGAGCAGATCGAGCAGGCTAAAAAAGTCGAGGCCATCGGCGCGGCCATCAAGATGGACGGCGCCGATCTGCGCGACAGCGTTTTCATTCTGCGGCCGTCACCCCCGGATGTCGGAAACCTGACTCATGCCGCCATGAAATTCACCACGAAGGACACCACCGCCTACTTTGACTTCGTGACGGACTTCCGCCAGATTTCCAGTCTCAGCACGAACCCGGCCCTGGCCGCGCTGCAAAATTCCCCCACCGTGCAGAACTCCCGGTTGCCGCAGTTGGTTCCCGAGGCTCTCGGACCCGAATGCGCCGTTTCGCTTTTCTGGCCCGCCGGGCAATTGAAACCCGAGGGTTTTCTGGCCGTTCAGGTCAGGGATGCCGCCAAGGCCGCGGAATGCGTGCAGGAAATTCTCGCCCAGTTTCCGGAAACCAGCGCCAGCGACGAGGACGGCATCCGCACCTATAGCTTCCCGGCGCTGCAAACCTCCTTCTCCAATCCGGGCCTGGCCCTGACCAAGGACTTTCTGCTCATCGGGCTCGATGCGGGGGATATCCCGCGGGCGCTGCAAGCCGCCGCCGTTGATCCGCTCGAAAAATCCCCGGTCTTTGCCCCCGTGCTCCCCGCCTTCCGTTCCGCCAACGAAGTTTTCGGCTACGTGGACAGCAAAAAACTCTTCGAGGGGGCCTTCCCCATGCTGCGCCAGGTTGCCGTTTTCGGAGCCGCTGTGATGCCCGGAGTCTCCGACATCATCGACAGCTCAAAAATTCCCGAAACCGAAACCATCGCCCGGCATCTGTCGCCCATCGTGTATTCGCAAACCCGCCTGCCCGACGGCTACCTCGTCGAATCCAGCGGCCCGATCACCATGAATCAGGCCCTCATCCTCGGCGCCGTGGCGGCCAGCCCCTTTCTCAAGCCCCCGGCCACGGAGTGAGCGGCCGGCCCCAAATTCCGGCGGACAAATTTTGCATTGCAAGTTGGGCGGCAATGGTGCGTCTTTAGGAACACAATATTTATGAAATCCTCGCCTTGGATTATTCTGACCGCCACTGCCCTGCTGACTGCGCTCGCCGCCTGCGAAGGCGAGAAGCAAAACAGCAACTCGCGCACCGCGGGCCGCAACCGCTTCGGCGCCACCCCGAGCGCAACGCCGAACACGGCCACCGAATTCGCCACGCCGACCCCGGAGGCCACACCCAGGCCCGAGCCCACCGTGGATCTCACGGCCCCGGCTCCCACCCCGACCCCCGACACGCTGGCCACAACGCCAGCGCGTGATATCTCCTACGGAACCCCGGTTCCCGGAAAACCCGGCTTCGTGACCAGTCCGCACGCGCCCTACGCCGGATACGTCGATGTCCGGGGATTCCCTCCCGGCACCGAGGTGAAGTGTCCTTACACCAGTAAAATCTTCCTGGTCCCCTGAGCACGGTCGCCATCCTTGGCCCCGGGTTGATTGGCGGATCTCTCGCGCTGGCCCTGCGCAAACGCAGGCCGGACTGGAAACTCAAGCTCTGGGCCCGATCCCCGGCTTCGGTCCAACGCACGCGGGAACTTTTTCCCGACACCACCTCCGAAATTGCCGCCGCGGTGGAGGGCGCGGATCTCTGCGTGCTGTGCACTCCGATCAGCGCCATGGCAGACCTCGCGGAAAACATCGCGCCCCATCTGTCCCCTGCTGCCGCCGTCACCGATGCAGGCAGTGTGAAATGCGGCGTCGTCCAGCGCCTGGAGCACATTCTCGGCGGACGTTTCGTGGGCTCACACCCCATGGCCGGCTCGGAAAAAAGCGGCCTGGAAGCCGCCCGGGCGGATCTCTTCGAAGGCGCGGTCAGCATCCTCACTCCGACTCCCCGCTCCCTGCTGCCCGCTCTGACCACCATCCGCCAGCTCTGGGAAATTGTCGGCTGTCGCGTGGTGGAAATGTCCGCCGCCAAACATGATGAAGCCATTTCCCTCGTCAGCCATCTGCCTCATGCTGTCGCCGCCGCCCTGGTCAACGCCATCAACCGCCGCCTGCCCGAAGCCCCCGCCCTGGCCGGGGGCGGCTACCGCGACAGCACCCGCATCGCGGCCAGCCCGCCCGCGCTCTGGCGGAAGATTTTTCTGGAGAACAAAGAGGAGTTGCTGACGGGCCTGGAAGATTTCTCCACCATGATTGACGATTTGAAAAAGTTGATCCGCTCCGAAGACGCCGTCGCGCTCGAGGCCTTTCTCGCCCGCGCCCGGGCAACCCGCGAACGCCTGCCATGAAATCCGCTCCCTTCCACATCAAACATGCCCCGGTGCTGGAGACCGAGATCACCGTGCCCGGCGACAAAAGCGTTTCCCATCGCGCCATCATGCTGGCCGCGCTTTCCAACGGCGTCTGCAAGATCACCAATTTTCTGGAAGGCGAGGATTGCCTCAGCACCGCGGCCGCTTTCCGGCAGCTCGGCGTCACGATCGAGCAACCGGAACCGGGCACGCTGGTCGTCTACGGCACGCGCGGAGTTCTGACCGCACCGCAGGGCCCGATCGATTGCGGAAACTCCGGCACAACCATGCGCCTGATGTCCGGTATCCTCGCCGCCCAATCCTTCACCTCCGAACTGACCGGCGACGCCTCGCTGCAAAACCGCCCCATGCGCCGCGTGGTCGAACCGCTGACCCGAATGGGCGCAAAAATCCGCACGGGCGGAGCCAGGGACACGCCCCCGCTCCTCATTGAAGGTGGTCCGCTCCAGGCCATCACCTACCGCACCCCGGTGGCCAGTGCGCAAGTCAAGAGTGCCATCCTGCTGGCCGGCCTTTTCGCCGAGGGCGTCACCACCGTGATCGAACCCTCACCCAGCCGCGACCACACCGAACGCATGCTGGAATATTTTCTGGTCAAGCTCGAGACCGAACATCCCAAACCCACCTCGCCGACCAAGGAATGCCGCATCAGCCTGCAAGGACGCCAGCAAATCGAGTCGCGGGATTTTTCCGTGCCCGGCGATATCTCCAGCGCGGCCTTCTGGCTGGTCGCCGCCGCCGCCCGGCCGGGTTCGCGTTTGTTGATTAAAAATGTCGGCCTCAATCCGACCCGCACCGGCATCATCGGGGTCCTCATCCGCATGGGAGCACGCCTCCGCGAGGTGGTCGAGGTCGTGGCCCAGGGGGAACCCTGCGGCGTGATTGACATCAAGGGCGGGCGGCTGCGCGGAACCGTCATTGCCGGCGACGAAATTCCCAACGTGATCGACGAAATCCCCATCCTCGCCGTCGCCGGGGCCCTGGCCGAAGGCGAAACGATTATCCGCGATGCGAAGGAACTCCGGGTCAAAGAGACCGACCGCATCGCCGCCATCGCCTCGAACCTCCGTCTCATGGGCGTGCCGGTGGAGGAGTTTGAGGACGGGATGAAAATCACCGGCGGACAAAAACTCAAGGGAGCAAAGCTGCCCAGCTACGGCGATCACCGCATTGCCATGGCCTTCGCCATCGCCGGCCTGCATGCCTCGGGCGAAACCGTGATCGAAGACACCGCCTGCGTGCAAACTTCCTATCCGGGCTTCGAATCCACCCTCATGGACATTCTCCAGCGAAACAGTATGCGGCAAAAACGCACCCCGGTGATTTCCTCGCTTGATTCCCGCCGCCGCCGCGGAAAATCTTCCAAAAAATGAAAACGGTCATCGCCATCGACGGTCCCGCCGCCTCCGGCAAAAGCAGCGTCGCCCGCGAACTGGCCGGCCGGCTCCAATATGCCTATGTGAACTCCGGCGCTTTTTATCGCGGCATCACCTGGTGGGTTCTGCATACGCACACCGACCCCGCCCTGGCGGACGAAGTCGCCGCCGTCATCACCCGGACGAAACTGGAATCCGGCTATCAGAATCACGAAGCCTATCTGCTCCTGGACGGCGCGGACGCCACGCCGAATCTCCGCGATGATGCGGTGAACCGCAGCGTCTCGGCCGTGTCGCGGGTTCCCGCCGTGCGCGAATGCCTCCTGGCTCACCTCCACAATCTGGCGGAGGAGCGTGATCTCGTCATGGAAGGCCGCGACATCGGCTCGGTCGTCTTCCCCCATACCCCGTACAAGTTTTACATCGACGCCTCACCCGAAGTGCGCAAACAGCGCCGTCAGGCCCAGGGTCAGACGGACGAAATCGCCCTGCGCGACCGCAGTGATTCCTCCCGTCCCAACGCCCCGCTCATCATCGCGGAGGATGCCCTTGTCATTGACAGCACCCACCTCACCGTGGACGGCGTGGTGGGCGAAGTCATCGGTCGCCTGAAACTCCAGGGCCTTCCGGTGCCGGCGCGATGACGCTCATCTACAATATTTTCTACACCCTGGCGAAATTCCTCGCCGGGCTCATTTTCTCCCGCCGCATCATTCATCCCGAGCGAATGATCGAGGAAGGTCCGCTGCTGCTGGCGGTGAATCATTCGAGTTTTTTCGACCCCCCCCTGGCCGGAACCTGCTCGCGACGGGGCGTTTATTATCTGGCCCGCAAAAGTCTGCTGAAATGGCCGTTCTTCGGACCGCTTTTTCCCGCCATGAACGTCATTCCCGTGGACCGCGATGGCAACGACATGTCCGCTCTGCGCGAGGTCATTAAGAAAGTGCGCGACGGCAATGGCATCGTGCTTTTTCCCGAGGGCACCCGTTCGAAGGATGGCAACCTCCAGCCCGCGCGGGCCGGCATCGGGTTCATTATTGCCAAGACACTTGCTCCCGTCCTGCCCATGCGGATTTTCGGCGCCTACGAGGCCTTTCCCAAGGAATCGAAAGGCCTGCGTTTCACCTGCATCACCGTCGTCATCGGCGAGCCCATTTATTTCACGAAGGAAGATGTCGAACCCGGCGGCCGCGAGACCTATCAACGGCTCAGCAACCGGGTGATGGAAGCCATCGCAGCGCTGAAATTGCCCTGAAGTTCAGGTGGATTCACGAACAAGCAATCGCGGCTTGATTGTGCGGATACGCCGGCCGGTCACAAGGCGTCGGCCCGCAGCCACATCGAGCAGGAGATCGAGCACGGTCGCAGCGTATTCGTCGTGGCACTGATCAATCGTCGTCAGCGCGGGTGACACCACGCTCGCGATATCCAGATTGTCATAGCCGATCACGGACACATCCTGCGGCACACGCAATCCATCTTTTTGCATTTGCAGTAAGAACCGCGTCGCCCAAATGTCATTGGAGGCAAGAATGGCGTCGGCCCGGCACTCCCGCACCATAGACGCGATGCCACGATCCAGAATGTCCGGCGAGGGATTGCCATCCCCCGCAGCCGCGTCCCAGACAAAACCCTTGCGGCCGTGCCGGGCGAGCCGCCTGATAAACGCGCTGCGCCGCCTCTCCATCAGTTCATCACTCGCGAAGTTTCCCAAAGCCAGCGCCAGGGTCTTTTTGCCGCGCGCGATCAAATGATCCACGCAGTCGTTGATCGCCGCCTCCGTATCCACCCGCACTGAATACCCGCCGGGCCAGGCGGGCCGCCCGTGAAACACCACCTTACGGAACTTTCCAAAGCACGCTTTCGCCCGTTCATCCCGGCCGGGAGCCAGATCAAAAAGACAGAGGACCGCCTCGACCCCACGCCCGGTGAAATCCGCGACGTATTCCTCAAGCGTCTCCGTCTGTCCATGCGTCCGCCCCACCACCAGCCGGTACCCACGCTGGCTCGCCACCCCTTCCAAGGCAAACAAACGCTGGCTCATCACCGGCAGATTCAGCGAATCCAGAATCACCCCGATCGTCTTGCTGGAAACTCCGCGCAATTGCTGGGCCTGCCGGTTCGGGGCATAGCGCAAACGTCCGGCCGCCGCCTCAATGCGCGCGCGCGTGACCGCCGACACCCGCACGTGCTCCCCGCCCGTGCCCAGCAACACCCGCGCGGCGGCGGACCGCGAGACCGCGGCCGCGGCGGCGATGTCGGACAAGGTGGGGCGCTTCATGAATGGAGAAGGCTCCACCCTGCCTGTCCGGGGGATTTTTGGCGAAGGGATTTCCTGCTTTGCCTTTGACAGCCCGGGTCTTTTTCAAGATTGATGTCACGAAACATCATTCTATGCAAATCACCACATCCTCCTCGCGCGCAGCCACCGGCCGGGCGGCCGCAACCTTCGGGGCCCGCCGGCTCCGCGAAACGCTCGCCCAACGCGGCGAGGCCCATGTGATTGTCGCCACCGGAGCCTCGCAATTCGAGCTGCTTGAGGCCCTCCTCGGCGAGACCGGCATCGCCTGGGAGAACGTGACCTTTTTTCACCTCGACGAATATGTCGGCCTGCCCGTCACCCACCCCGCCTCCTTCCGCAAGTACCTCTGGGAGCGTTTTCACAGCAAACTTCCGACCCCCGCCCGCGCCTTTCATTACGTGGCGGGTGACCGCAACCCTGCGGAGGAATGCGCGCGGCTGGGTGGGTTGATCACACAACATCCCATTGACATCTGCTTTGCCGGCATCGGAGAAAACGCCCACCTCGCTTTCAACGATCCCCCGGCGGATTTTGACACGGAAGCGCCCTATCTGGTGGTGAATCTGGACGAAGCCTGCCGCCGCCAGCAACTCGGCGAAGGATGGTTCGACTCGCTGGAAGCTGTCCCGCGTCAGGCCATCTCGATGTCCATCCGTCAGATCCTCAAATCCCATTGCCTCATCATCACCGCGCCCGACGAACGGAAAGCGCGGGCCGTGAAAGACAGTGTCGAAGGGCCCGTGACCAACATGGTCCCCTCTTCGATTCTTCAGCAGCACCCGGACACGCACCTTTTCCTCGACCCGGCCTCGGCCTCGCTCCTGGGAAAAAAATAGCCCGGCCCGCCGTGGGATACTTCGACATTCAAGTCAACGGCTATGGCGGCGTTGATTACAATCAGGATGATCTGAGCGCGGAGGATCTTCACCGGTCCTGCCAGCACCTGCGGGCCGATGGCGTGACGGGCATTCTCGCCACCATCGTAACGGAAGCCCCGGATAAAATGATCGGCCGGCTGCAACGCCTGGTGGCATTGCGCGAAGCCGATCCGCTGGTTCGCGAGATGATCGCGGGCCTTCATGTTGAAGGTCCCTTCCTCAGTCCCAAGGACGGCTTTCGCGGGGCGCATCCGGCCGACGCCATTTGTCACGCCGACGAAAACCTGGCCGCCCGGCTGCTCGAGGCGGGCGCGGGTCTCATCCGTATCTTCACCCTGGCTCCGGAACATGACGCGGATTACCGCGTCACCCGTTTCCTGAAAAAAGAAGGCGTGGTGATTGCCGCCGGTCACACCGATGCGACCCTGGACAACCTCCGTGCCGCCATTGATTCCGGCCTGACCATGATGACCCATCTGGGCAACGGCTGCCCGATGGTGCAGCACCGCCATGATAATATCGTTCAACGGGCCCTCTCTCTGCGGAAGCATCTCTGGCTCAGTTTCATTGCGGACGGCGTCCATATCCCCTATCCCGCGTTGCGCAATTATCTGGATCTGGCGGGGGAAAAAGCCCTCGTCACCACCGATGCGATGGCCGCCGCCGGACTCGGTCCAGGCACGCACCGTATCAGCCGTTGGACCGTGCTGGTGAAGGAAGACCTCGCGGCCTGGGCCCCGGATGGCTCGCACCTTCTGGGCTCGGCTATGTCCATGCCGCGGGTCGTCCAAAATCTCGAACGTGAAGTTGGCCTGAGTTCAGAGAAAATCAAAGCCCTCACCACGGACACCCCCCGCCAAGCCATCGGCATTCCGTCATGAAAATCTCTCCCCGACTGGCCATCATCGGCAGCGGCAACATTGCCCGCATCCATGCCGACGCCATTGCCCTTCTCCCCGACGTCCGTCTTGCCGCCGTCTGCTCGCGCAATCCGGAAAAAGCCCGCACTCTGGCCGCTGCTGCGGAAGCGCAAGTTTTCGACTCCGTGGAAACCCTCCTCACTTCCGCCGCCATTGACGCCGTGCTCGTCGCCACGCCCAGCGGCGCACACGAAGAAGCCGTCCTGCCAGCCTTGCGGGCGGGAAAGCATGTTCTTTGCGAGAAACCGTTGGAGATTTCCACCGCACGCGTCAGCCGCATGATCGCGGAGGCCGAACGTTCCAACGTGATCCTGGCCGGTTTTTTCCCGCTCCGCTGCGGGGTCGGGGCGCGCCTCATCCGCGAAGCGCTGAACGCCGGACGTTTCGGACGGCTGACGTTTCTCAGTGCCCGGGTCAAATGGTGGAGAGAGCCGGATTATTACCGCGCCTCAAGCTGGCGCGGCACCTGGGAACTCGACGGCGGCGGCGCCCTGATGAACCAGGGAATTCATGCCGTGGATCTCCTGCAATGGATGGGCGGTCCGGTCAAGGAAGTCTCGGCTTTTGGCGGCACCCTGGCCCATGCCGGCCTGCAAGTCGAGGACACCCTGGCGGCCTGCCTGCGCTTCGAAAACGGTGCGCTCGGCACCATCGAAGCCGGCACCTCCTGTTATCCCGGCCTCGATCTCTCGCTCGAAATATCCGGCGACCACGGCACGGCGATTTTGGTCAACGACCGGATCGCATTCTGGCGTTTTGCCGGGGAAGTTCCCTCCGATGAGGCCATCCGCACCAGCCGGGCAGGCGGGGAAATCGGCGGCGGCTCCTCCGATCCCGGGGCCATCACCTGCGAGGGACACCGGCAACAGATCGCCGCATTCTGCCACGCCATTCGCGGCGAACCCGCCACCGTGATTGACGGACGCGAAGCGGGCAAGGCCGTCGGCCTCGTCGAGGCGATTTACCATTCCCGCCGCACGGGAAAATCCGAACCCCTCTCCACACCATGAACCATCGCATTGCCTTCGCCGGCTTTCGCCATCCGCACATTTTCAGCCTTCACACCCGCGCGAAGGAACATCCGGAATGCGAAATCGTCGCCGCCTGGGAAAATGATCCGCTGACGCGTGATCATTTACGCTCGAGCGGAGAGGTCGTTCTCACCCATGAGGCCTTTGAACACATGCTGAAAGAAAGCGGCTGCACCATCGTCGCCCTTGGCGATGTCTATGCCCAACGGGGAGCCCAGGCCATTGCCGCGTTGAAGGCCGGCAAACACGTCATCTCCGACAAACCGCTTTGCACCGCACTGGACGAACTCGATCAAATCGCCCGCCTCGCGCAGGAAAAAAATCTCTCCGTCGGCTGCCAGTTGGACCTCGTGGAGTCCGGCGTGATGCGCCAACTGCAAAAGGTCCTTCGCGAAGGAACCATCGGTTCTGTTTGCACGCTGACCATCACCGCCCAGCATCCACTGCGTTCCGGCAGCCGGGCCGCCTGGTACTTCGAACCCGGCCAGCACGGCGGCACAATCAACGACATCGGAGTGCACGTCTTTCACCTCGCACCGTGGCTCACGGGATCGCCCTGGAAAACCCTCCTCGCCGCCCGCGAGTGGAATGCCAAGGCCGCCGCCGCGCCCCATTTCAAGGACTGCGCACAAATCTTCGCCGTGCTGGAGAACGGCGCGTCCTGTTTCGCCGATCTTTCCTATCTGGCCCCCGACACCCTCGGCTACGAACTCCCGCAATACTGGCGCGTGACCGTTCATGGCACCAAGGGCATGGCCGAAGCCAGCTACGCCCGGCCCCACATCACCGTCGTGACAGACCATGACACCACGCCACAGAAACTTCCCGCTCTCACCGGAAAACCGGCCGGATATCTTCAAGAGTTTCTCGACGAAATCACCGGCTCGCCCTCTCCTGAGGGCCTTGGCACCGTCCGCGTGCTCTCCGTCTCACGTCAGGCCTTGGAAGCACAGGCCGCCGCCCGCCACGCCGCATGAAAAAAACCTCTGTTCTCGCGGCCTCGGTCGACCATCAGCCGATCGCTGGTTTCCCCGGGGAGGTGCCCTCCGCGCGATTCGCGAAGTTTTGCGGCCTCCTGTCCAGACTCTGAAGGCCTGGTGGCTGGTCAGCGCCAAAGACGATCTCGAGCATGCGGTGCGTCCCGCCGTGGCAAAAAACGGCATCCCCTGTTTCAAAATCGAATTGCTCGCCCACGATAACACGGCTGATGCTGTCCGGACAGCGCCGGTCTATCAGGCGGCCGTCGCCGTCAGTCCCAACCCGGGAAGATCCGACAAAGTCAAACGATCCCCCGCGATGCGAAATCCGCTCAGCGGCTCCACCGGGGTGCTGTCCGGCGGATCGATGTCGAGCCAGTCCGCCAGGGGCGCAAGCTGGGCGGCGGCGGTGCGGCCGATCCCGGTTTCAACCATCACGCCGACCAGGACTTTGAATCCTGCCACCCGCGCCTGCGCGATCCATCGCCGGGCTCCATCGAGTCCGCCCGCCTTGAGCAATTTGATGTTCACCCCCTCAGCCAGACCGCGCCAAGCCGCCAGATCGTTCTCGCTTTGCACAGATTCGTCGGCCACCAGCGGCGGGATTTCCGCATTGCGCAAGAGTCCCCGCAGTTCGACCCACCGCTCGATTTCGCGGGCGACCGGCTGTTCGATATACTCCACGGCCAGACGGGGAATGATCCACGCCGCCTGCGCGGGCGACCAGGCGGCATTGGCATCCACACTGAGGTGTAAATCCGGATTTCCGGCGAGGGCCAGGCGGACGCAGTTTTCATCCCAGGCGAGATCCCCGCTCCCCGACTTCAATTTGAAGTGCCGCGATCCCGCCGACCGTCCCTCCTCGATCCTTTGCCGCAACTCGTTCTCGTCCGCCGGAATGGAAATCGTCCGGGCACACGGGGGAATGCGGGAGGGATTCAGCCCCCAGGCCTGCCACAATGGTTTCCCCCGCCGCTGGCCCCACAAGTCCCGCAAGGCGATCTGCAAAGCAACCCGCGCGGCCGCGGCGGCGGGAGGAGCCGGGGGAATCAGGGCATCGTTGGCCTCAGTCGGCAACGCGCCAACGTCGAGATGTTCCAGCCAGTCCAGGCAGGCCGCGGCCTGCGAAGGATAGTACGGAGGGAGAGCGCCTTCGCCGTGAGCTTGCCAGCCCCCGGCCTGCAAATGAACCAGGATCGTCTCGCGGGTATCGCTGGACCCGTGCGCGATGCGAAACGGACGGCGCAGCCGGATGGTGAATTTCTCCGCGCTGAGAATCATTCCCGGAAACATGGAGGGATGCGGGCTCTCGCATCCCCGGATCGCACAGGCGCAAGGGCCTGCGCCCCTCCATTTCGGATGCGATCAGGCCTTGGCGGCGGGCTTCAACGCGCGGTTGAAGACACCCTTTTTGCGGTCGGCGCTGTTTTTGTGAATCACGCCGCGCTTGGCCGCCTTGTCGAGGGCGGACGAGACTTTTTGGTACTCTGCCTTGGCTTCGTCGAGCTGGCCGGCGGCGAGAGCGGCGTGGAGTTTCTTTTGTCCCGATTTGAGCGCGCTGATGACGCTGACGTTGCGCGTGTGGAGACGCTCGCTCTGGCGGGCGCGTTTTGCTGCGGATTTGATGTTGGCCATAGTAATTTTAGGAATGTTGGAATGCCAAGGGAGGGATTTGAACCCCCGACCAAGGGCTTATGAGTCCCCTGCTCTACCACTGAGCTACCCTGGCAAAGGAGTGGTCAAGGTAAACGGATCGCGCCGCAGGGCAAGCCACATTTTTCTCCGTCAATGTGCGAAATGCCGCAAATACCGGTTGCGATTCCCCACCGAACATAAATACAGTGATCGTTGATCATGCTGTTTTTTCCCCGCCCCTCGCGCCGCATCGGCCCGTCCTTTCTCGCCGCCTTCATCGTTTTCTCCGCCGGCACCGGGCGCAGCCAGCCGGCCGACGGGTTCACCGTGCAGGAACGACCCGGCATCATCATCGTCAAACCCCAGCCCTGGTCGAAGGAAAGCGACGCCATGGTGTTCGAGTTCCAAGCTTTCATTGACCGCACCGCCAGCGGGGCGGCGGGGGCCGGATATTATGAATTCCGCGCCAAGCAGGGCGATAAACGGCAAATCCCAACCTCGCGGGTGGTGAAACTGATCGTTTATCCCGACCCCCAACTCGTCTGGGAAGTCACAAAAACGGAGGACCGGCAGTCGCTGCAGAACACCATTAACGAAATCAAGGCGGTCATTGCAAAATTCCCCGCCAGCCGCACCTACGTCGAACCCCCGCTGAAGAAACTCGAGGACGAAGCGGCCTTGTATGATGCCGGCAAGGTCAAATTCGAGGGCCTCTGGATTTCCCGGGACGCCTTTGTGAAAACCCAGGCCGCCAATCTGGCCGAGTTGCTGAAGGCGGAAATCGTCCGGGCCATCCCGCCCAGCAGTTTCGACCTGCCCAACGATCCGAAATACCTCGCCTTGATGGAGTTCTCCGCCACCAGCCCGGGCATCAAGGCGCTCACGGCGGAACTGGCCGCTTCTTATGGAAAACTGGTGCGGGCGGAAAAGCGCAAGGCTCTGCTGATGCGGCTGGCCGACGCCTCCCTCACCCTGCCCGCGGCGACAGAGGCCGTCAGTCAGCTCAAAGCCCTGCAGCCCGCGGAAGACGCCAAAAGCGCCGCCTTTGTGAAGCTCTGGGACACCGGCAGCGCCACACTGAAAAGCACCATGACGGAGGCCTCCACCCTGGCCGCATCGCTGGAAGGCGAGTTATCGGCCAATAAGACGGAAGACGCGGCGCCGAAACTTTCGCCGGAACTCGACGCCGCCATTTCCGCCCTCAACGAAAAGATGACCCTCCTGGTGGCGTCGAAACCGCCGCCGCAGTTCCTCACCGGCTCGCGGCAGGCCCTGGCCGTCTGCGCGGCGGGGACGGGTTTCAAGAAACTCCAAACCATTTTCGCCGACAAGCGGTTCCTCGAAGCCAAGGATCTCCTGGATAATCTTTCCCGGCAGACCCCGTTCATCGGCCCCGAATCCACCCGGGTCGTCACCGGCCTGCAACAATTCACCGCCACGGAAATCGACGAATTCACCCGTCTGCGCGAGGAGGCGAAACTCTTGTCGGATTCGGGCAAAAAGACCGAGGCTCTGGGGAAATACGAGGCAGCCTATTCCGTCATCCCCGACAATTCCGTGGGCGACGAGATCGCCAAGCTCAAGCCGGCGGCACCGGCGGCGCCCAAATAGCAAATTCGGCTTGAGGCGGCGGCGGGGCGGCCCATCATCATCGCCCATGGATTATTCCGAACGCTGCCGGGTCTCGACCGGGATCCGCGTGATGTATTTCGACACCGACGCCGGAGGAGTCGTGCATAACATTTCCTATCTGCGTTTTATCGAAACCGCCCGCACTGACCTCGCCATCAATATGGGCATGAGCTTCGAGGAAATCGCCCGCACGCAGATCCATCCCGTCGTTGTTCGCACGGAGATTGACTACAAAAAACCCGCCCTCCTCGGGGACACGCTTATGGTCAACGGCCATTTGGCCGCGGCCTCCACGGTGCGGTTCCACGTCGAGTTTCAGATCATCCGTCCCTCCGACGACGCCTTGCTCGTCACCTGCCGGCAGACCCTCGCTCTGGTGCAAATGCCCCAAGGGAGACCGGTCAGGTTGCCGGCCGGATTTCCCGAATCGTTCGCGCTCGGCTCGTGAAACAGACGGAGCGCTGGCTGCCCGTCCTCCTCCTGCTCCTGGCCGCGGCGCTCACCATCGGCCCGGCGGGCTGGGGTGATCTCTACAACGAAACCGACGGCCAGTATGGCGGAGCCGCCCGGGTGATGGCCGGAGGCGGTTCGTGGCTCATCCCGGAGAACAACGGAACGCCCCGCCTGGTCAAGCCTCCGTTCCTCTACTGGACGATGGCGGCCTCAATGAGAATCTTCGGCGTGAATGCCTTCGCGGCGCGACTGCCCTCAGCCCTGGCCACCACACTTTTGGTGGCCGTGACGTTTCTTATCGGATCACGGATGGGCGGGGCATGGCGCGGATTTCTGGCCGGAGCGATCCTGCTCACTTCCCTTGGCCTTTTCACCCTCGGACGCATTGTCATGCCGGAGCCGATGTTTGCGGCCCTCATCGCTGCGGCGCTGTATTGTGTTCTGCGCGGACACGATGAGGCCGGACATCGCCGGAAATGGTTTGCCGGATTCTGGCTCTGCGCGGCGCTGGCCAGTTTGACCAAAGGATGGCATGGCCTGCTCTATCCCCTGGCCATCGTGGGAATGGCCGCAATTTTCTGCAAAGGCTCGTGGGTCAATCTGCGGGGTTTGCTTTCGTGGCAGGGCCCGCTGATTTTTTGCGCCCTTAATCTGCCCTGGTATTTTTATATCGAAACCAGATTCCCCGGTTACGTAAACAACCTGTTTTTCGCCGAGCAACTCGGACATTTCACCGGGAGTTCCGCCCCTGCCACGCACTACACCATTGTGCCGCGCTGGCAGTTTTTACTGCTGCACCTGGCCTGGTTTTTCCCCTGGTCGGCGGTGGTGTTGGCGGGTCTCTGGAGGGTCGCGGACCCCCGCGGCCTCATCAGCCCGCGTCCCTCCATGCCATTTATCTCCACCCTCATTTGCGCATGGGCTGCGGTCATCCTTGGATCCGTCCTGCTGGCCGGACAGCGGCAGGACTACTATGCCATGGCCATGTGGCCCGCTTTCGCCCTCGGGGCGGCGGCCCTGATCGAAAATCGCTCCCTGCGTCCGGCGGCCGTTTTCCTGACCCTTCTTTTTGCCCTGGGATTCGTGGGGGCGATGGCCATTCCGCTTTTCGCGCCGGGAGCCGCCACCGCCTCCGTCGCGGAACGGTCAACCGCCTGGACCACCGTGACCAATTTCGACCGCACGGTCTGGCGGAGCCTGCGCAGCACGGCGCTGCTGACGCTGGGAGGGGCAACTCTTTTTTCTTTGGTCAGCACCCTGCTGCGGGGGCGGCCGCAGGTGTTCGCAATGCTGGCCGCCAGCGCCTGTCTCGCCCTCGGCGCCGTGAGTGGCACATCGCTGGTTTCCCCGTTTTTCTCGCTGGCCCGGGCCGCTCCCGCCATCCTTGAGGCGGCGTCCCCTGACACCCGGCTGGTCTACGACGGCGGGATCGACACAGGCAGCAGCCTCCTTTTTTACACGGATCTTCCCCTCACCCTGCTGGACCAGAATCCGGACGAGGACTTCCTGACCCGCAAATTCGGAATCGGACGTCATCTTTTTCTGACCACCGATCAAATGGCCGGACGGTGGAAATCCGGCGCGCCGGTCATCCTGATTACTGAGGCGGGCAAACTTCCCCAATGGGAGGCCACCCTGGGCGTTTCGCTTGTGCCACTGGCCCGCTGCGGCACCCAGGTGGTGCTGAAAAATTGAAGCTTAGGCAGCCAGGCGGCCAAGGTCTTCCTTTTCACCTCTGGAAACCTCAGATCAGACTCGCCAGCCGACGAGCCGGTCACCATTTGGGTCGGCACGAGACGAAACCGGCGCGGAGAATCGAGATATCGGAATCCACCGCAATCCTCGTGAATCCCTGCCCTAAGGTGGTCTCAGTATCGTTCCGGTTTCGGATCAGAATTCCCGCATGGACCCCGTGCGTTTTCGATGCCCTGATCACAGAATCCAGAGCCTCTGCATAGCTCGGCGCAGCCGGCTCGGTTGAGAGGCTTAACTTCAAGTCGGCCGGACCGATGAATAACACATGCACACCGGACACGCTCGCTATCGCATCGACGTTGGCGATGCCTTTGGCACTTTCGATTTGGGCGAATAGCAAAGGCCCAACTCTCGTATCCGGCGCAGAAAGCCCGTAGCCATACGCTCGCACGGACCGCGAATACCCTCTTGCTCCCTCCGGAGGATAACGCATGGCACGCACGAGTTCGCGTGCCTCCCCGGCTGTCTCGACATGTGGCACCATAATCGCATCCGCGCCCCAGTCCAGGGCCCGACCGATCAAGCCCGCCTCATGGGTCGGCACGCGCACGACAATCATCGCATCGCTTCCACCCGTCGCGCGCAGGTTTGACAACAAATCCGCCTCCGGCAGGCAGCCGTGTTCCATGTCGAGCAAGAGCCAGTCGAAGCCGCATTGCGCCGCCAACTCTGCTACCACCGGCGAACCGGAGGACAACCAAGTGCCGAAGCACGGTTCATCGGAACGCATTTTTTCTGATTTTGCTGAATTCATAAAAAGGTGAGTGCACGGGCGTAACTTAGGCCGCTAAAGGCTGCGAACAGTTTTTCCCGAGTGGCGGCTTTGAACGACGGACCATCCTGGCCGGAGGCCATCAAAAACGCCCCGCCCGGCGTCAGGTTGAAATATCCGGCGCCGCAACGAATGAGCGATTTCACGATCATGTTGCGCAGGAAGTGCAGCCAGAAGCGGGGCTCAAAATTTTCGGGCAATGGTCGCACTGACGCATAGCCGTCCATCGCCGCCTGCACGACATCCGCCGGGTGGAAACACGCCAGCAAAGAGAGGTCATCGGTCGGATCACCTGCGATCGCATCATCCCAATCAATGAACGCCCGAATGCCATCGCAGGTCCCCATGATGTTCCAAAGCGCGACGTCTTTATGAACAAGGCAACCCTGGGACAGGTCCAACAGTTCCGCGTGTTCATTGATCACGCATCTGATGTCGGCCGCCTCCGCAGTGGTCAAAAATTTACTGGCGACGAGTAGCGCAAGATGACGCTCCAATTGCAGTCGAAAATAGTGGGCGTAGGTTTCGTGGTAACCGGTGAGGCGGCCCTTGGTAGCCGTGCCCTCGGCATCGAAGGGGCCGAAACCGGAGACGGGAACGTCCTGCCAGCAGGCAATCCCGCGGCCAACCTCGCCGGCGATGTGTGCGAGCGGGAGGCTTCCGGCGCGGTGCAACGCGTTGAGATCCGGACAGTTGAAATACTCGATGACCTGCACCGCGAACGGAGCTTTGGTGCGTGAGGCGTCGGTGAACAACACTCGAGGGATGGGCACGCCTGTTTTGCCGACCTCGGTCATCACCCGGGATTCCACAGCGAGGTGTCCGTCGCCTTCCGGTCCGTCCTCGACGCGAACGAAAGCACGGCCTCCCGAGTAGTCCAAGAAGTAGGTTCGGTGGTTGCCCTTGCCGTTGGCCGGCTTCACTGAGCGCAGGCCGGGAAAGTGCCCCGATAGCAAGCGCCTCAACTCAGGCAAGATGTCTGATCCCGAGGTGTCAATTTCCCCCCGCTCGACGCCACACATCGATGCCGGACGATCACACTTCCAATAGTAAACATTATTTCTCATGACGTCAGGAGAAGTCGGTCCCCAGAAGAGTTTGCTTACAACAATAAGCAAGTGGCAATCAACTTGCGATAGCCAGAAAATCGGGCATCACCCAAGCCACCGTCTCGATGACGCTGAGGAACCACCCCCGAGTATCTGTGGAAATACGTGAACGCGAACAAGAGATGGCCAAAGAGTTGGACGATCGGCCCAACCCGCACGTGACCTCACTTATGACAACCATCCCGGAAGGGCGCAGTCCTCAAGACTATGGCTGCATCGCCATTTTGATTGACGAAGTCTCCGTGAATGCCTGGCTGGATTGGCACCGGGAAACCTACTCCGCGACCTATGAGGGAGCAGGAGCGCACTGGCCCGACGGCGGCGGGAACAGACCGCGCGACTCCCTTTTTCCTGGAATTGATGAAAGCCATGAAATTCTGGGACGGAAGGCCTGCGAAGTCGCCTTCAATCAACTTGTGCACAACCAAAACGGATTCCCGGAGCATCCGATGGATGTCCTCGTCCCTGGCAACTGGATTGAATAGACAGCTCTGAGTCATTCAATTTCTTCCGGGTAACAGGTGGCTTTGCGACAGTCGTCCTCAAGCAGGAAGTGAAGGGGGGAGTCGCGATTTGGGTGAACATCATCTCCAAACCTGCAGAGATTTAAAATGAATCTTTGGCAGGCCGCCGGGTTCGTGTTTACTCCCAGCAACTATGGAAAATGTGATCATTGTCGGAACGGGCTGCGCCGGTCTCACCGCCGCTATTTATACCGCCCGGGCCAACCTCGCCCCCCTCGTTTTGGAAGGCCGCCAGCCCGGTGGCCAGCTCACCACCACCACCGCCGTGGAGAATTTCCCCGGCTTCCCGGAGGGCGTGGACGGACCCGACCTCATCATCCGCATGCACCAGCAGGCGGAAAAATTCGGGTCCCGCTTTCAATACGGCATCGTCGAGGAATTCGAGCATGCCGGCACCCACACCCGCATCAAAGTGGACGGCGCGTGGCGGGAGACCAAGGCCCTCATCATCGCGAGCGGCGCTTCGCCCCGCTATCTTGAACTGGACCGGGAAAAGGAACTCATCGGCCACGGGGTCACTTCCTGCGCCACCTGCGACGGGGCCTTTTATCGCAATGTGCCGGTCTGCGTCGTGGGCGGCGGAGACTCGGCTTGTGAGGAAGCCACATTCCTGACCCGCTTTGCGTCCAAGGTTTATCTCATCCACCGCCGCGACACCCTGCGGGCCTCGAAGATCATGGCCGACCGGGCCCGGGCCAATCCCAAGATCGAACCGGTTTGGAACAGCGCCATCACCGCCTATCTCACCGACGAAGCCGGAGAGGTGCGCGGGGTGAAGCTCAAAAATCTGATCACCGGAGCGGAAAGCGCACTCGACCTCAAATGCGTCTTTGTCGCCATCGGCCACGAGCCGAACACGGCGCCTTTCCGCGGGAAACTCGACACGGACGAGAACGGATACCTCATTCAAAAAAACGGAACCCGCACCAATCTTTCCGGCGTTTTTGCCGCCGGCGATGTGGCCGACCACGTCTATCGGCAGGCCATCACCGCCGCCGGTCAGGGCTGCGCCGCGGCCATTGATGCCGAACGCTGGCTGGCCGAGCAGGAATCCTAGACCTTGATGGAGGGGCGCCGGCCCTTGCGCCCCTGGAACAGGGATGCGAGGGCCCGCATCCCTCCAGATCCCAGGAACGTGAAAATCTGCGACCTCACCCAATTCTACTCACCGGTCAGCGGCGGAGTGCGCCGCTACGTGGAGCAAAAGGTCGCCTACCTGCGAAAACACCGGCCCGACTGTCAGCACGTTCTGGTGATTCCGGGGGAAATCACCGGTTCGAGCGGCGACGACCTCGCCAGGATTTACACGATTGCCTCGCCGCTTGTTTCCCGCACATCACGCTATCGCGCGTTGCTAAAACTTCATCTGGTCGAGGAGGTGCTCGAACGCGAAAAACCCGACATCATTGAATCCGGCGACCCTTACCAACTGGCGTGGAAAGCCGTCGCCTCGGGCCGCGGGCTCGATATTCCGGTGGTCGGATTCTATCATTCGCATTTTCCCGAGGCTTATATCCGCTCGGTCGCGAAATATTTCGGCCCCCTCGCCATTGCCATGGCCGAGGACATGAGCCGGAGCTACGTCAAGACCCTCTACAACAGCCTGGAGCGCACCTTCGTGCCGAGTCCGGTCCTGGCCGATTTGCTCCGGCAATGGGGCGTCGAGCGGGTCGAGAGCATCGACCTCGGGGTGGACACCGAGGTTTTTTATCCCACCGACACCCCCTCGGGACCGTTGCGCCGCGCCCTCGGCATCCCGGAAGGCCGCCGCCTGCTGCTCTACGTCGGCCGCCTGGCTTCGGAAAAAAATGTCCGCACGCTTTTCGAGGCCTGCGAGCTCCTGCACCGCCGCCAACCGGGAAAATATCAGTTGCTGGCCATCGGCGACGGCACCCTGCGCTCCGTCTTGCTCCGCTTGCAGGAAGAAACCCAGTCCGTCACCTGGCTGCAATATTGCAGCGAAGCGACCCAACTGGCCGCCTACTACCGCGCAGCCGATGTCTTTGTGCATCCGGGCGTGCAGGAAACGTTCGGCCTGGTGACCCTGGAGAGCCAGGCCTGCGGCACTCCGGTGGTCGGCATCCGCGGCAGCTACATGGACCGCATCATTTTTTCCAATCAATCCAACTGGGCGGCGGACAATACGCCCGTCTCATTGGCCAATGCCATCGAATCGAAGTTTCTCACCGACCTGCGCCAGGTCGGCATCGAGGCCAGTCTCACCGCCCGGCGGCTGTATTCCTGGCAGACGGTTTTCGACCGGCTTCTTGCCATCTATGCGGATGTGATCACCGGTTACAGCAAGTAGGTTACCACACCAGCGGACCCGTGACGCGTCCGCCGCCCGGAGTGATTTGCGTCGGGTGGGCCGGGCGGCGGGCCTTGGTGGCCGCGGCGATTCGCTGAGAGGCGGCCAAGGGGAGGAATCTCCTGGCTGACATTCATTGAAGGAATTTTCCCTCGGCTCAAGAACTGTTCTTTTCCATTTACCGGCAATGCCTTGCGGGATAATAAGCAACCCGTGGCCCTGCCTCCTGGAATTTCCGTCCGTCCCTATGAACCCCGTGACCGCGCGGTCGTGCGATGGCTGTGCTGTCAGACCGGTTTTCTCGGCAAAGCCATTGACCCGGTCTTTGAGGACCGCGAACTTTTTGCCGACTACCTCACCAGCTATTATACCGACATCGAGCCGGAATCCTGTTTCGTTCTCGAGCAGGAGGGCGCGGTCAAAGGCTACCTGCTCGGCTCCCGCCGGCCTTTACGCCAGCAGATTCATAGCTTTTTCCATAACCTGCGTCTCTTCGCCACCGGCATGATCCGGTATCCGCGCTACCACAAACCCACCCGCGAATTCATCCATTGGATCCTGCGGAATTCCTGGCGCGAGGTGCCCGCCGTCCCCCGCCGCACGGCGCACTTCCATTTCAACGTCCTGCCGGAAGCCCAGAGTTTCGCCGGCACGCATGTGATGATGAACGCGTACTTCGACTACCTGCGGTCGAAGGGCGAAAAAGCCGTCTTCGGCCAGATGGTCACCTTCGAATCCCGTCGCGGCGCCCGCGTCATGGAACGCTTCGGTTTCCAAGTTCTCGAAAAACGCGAGATCACCAAATGGCGCAACAAACACCCGGAACCGGTGTATCTCACGACCGCGGTCAAACAACTGACCACGGCCAAATAAGGGAGGGCGCCAGGCCCTGGCCGCCCGGATCTCCGGGGGACTTCCCCCGCGCTTTTCTTCTCCCGCCCGGGCTTCTTGATCGCCTTCTGAAAAAACTGGTTGTGGGGAACCCGAAAGACCGTTCCGTCGTTATCCTCCAGCACCGTGAAGAGCGCGCTCAGCACATCGAAGCCGGACTTTCCCAAAATAAGGAGCTGTAAATAAAGGTGGCAGGATGGCGCAGGAGTTTTGGCCTCTGGCCAGGCGCGACGAAGGAGCAGAGCCCAAGCACTCTGCGACTGAGACCATCTCTCTGATTTGTTTGGATCATTGGCTGGAAGCCAATGCCACGTGGCATCGGCATCCTGCCGATGTTCTGAGTCCATTTATTTGGCAGAGATGGTATGAGACTCGACGAAGGAGAGAGCCAGGGTGCACGGGGGATAACCAACGCAGCCAAGAGGCCAAAAGAACAAGCGAGGTTGCTCCCTTTATTTGTTTCCAGCGACTAAGCGAGAGGATGAGGAAGAATCCACCGACCAAAACCAGGGCAATCTGCGCCCGGTCAAACAATCCGGGCCACCGGGCGAAGGGCGCTCCAAGCGGCTCGAGGGATGCGGGCCTGGCTGCGCGGCATCAGGAAAGGACTCGCGGCGTCAAGGTCTTCGGACGTTCTCGCCAAGCCGGAAACCCCACGGTAAAGTTCCCCGACTTACGCCAGCCTCGGACAGTCCTTGTCCGGGAGGAAACGGGAATATTCATGACATGACAGAACTCGTGATCGGTAGCATCGCCGCACTGCTCGGACTGGCCATCGGCTGGCTCGGGGCCCAGTTGCTGGCCGCGCGCAAGCTGGCCGCCACGCAATCCGATTCCGCCGCCCATGCCGCGCGCTCGGAGCAGTTTTCCACCGAACTCGACAAGGCCCGCGCGGAACTGACCACGGAGCGCAAGAAAACCGACGAACTCACCGGCGGTCTGGCCGCGGCGGAGGCCGACCGCGCCAATCTCCGCCAGCGCCGGGAGGAGGAAACAAAGCACCTGACCGAAATTCAATCCCGGTTCCGCCTCGAATTTGAAAATCTCGCCAACCGCATCCTTGAGGAAAAGAGCACGAAGTTTCTCACCCAGAACCACGAGCATCTCACCACCCTGCTCGATCCCCTGCGCCAGCGTCTGGGCGAGTTCAAGGAACGGGTGGAGACCATTCACACGGAGGACACCAAAAGCTCCGCCGCCCTGCGCGAGCAGCTTCAGCAACTGAAGGATCTCAACCGCCAGATGTCCGACGAGGCCGCCGCGCTGACCCGCGCGCTCAAGGGCGAATCGAAAACCCAGGGTTCCTGGGGCGAACTCATCCTCGAGCGCATTCTGGAAAAATCCGGCCTGCAAAAAGGCATCGAATACGAAACCCAGTCCAGCTACCGCGCCGACAACGGCTCGCGCCTCCTGCCCGACGTGGTCATTCATCTGCCCGAGGGCAAACACATCATCATCGACGCCAAGGTGTCGTTGGTCGCCTACGAGCGTTATGTGAATGCCGACACCGAGGCGGCCAAGCAGTCCACCCTGCGCGAACACGCTCTTTCGCTGCGCCGGCACATTGACGAACTTTCCCGCAAGGACTACCCCGGCCTGCCCGACCTGCAATCACCGGATTTTGTCCTGATGTTTATTCCGGTGGAACCCGCCCTGCATCTGGCCTTGCAGCAGGACGAAGCCCTTTTTGGCGATGCCTTCGAGAAAAACGTCGTGCTCATTTCCTCCTCCACCCTCCTGGTCACGCTGCGGGCCATCGAGAGCGTCTGGCGCCGGCACAAGCAAACCCTCAACGCCCTGGAGATCGCCCGTCAGGCCGGAAACCTCCACGACCAGTTTGTGCTCTTCGCCGAATCGCTGCAGGAAATCGGAGCCCGGCTCGACCAGGCGAGGGAATCCTACGACCAGGCCCTCTCCCGGCTCAGCACCGGACGCGGCAACCTCGTGCGGCGGGTGACCGAACTGCAAAAACTGGGAGCCCGCACGGAAAAGCAACTTCCCGCCTCGTTGACCGGCGAGGAATAACGGGAGGGATGCGGGCCCTCGCCTCCCAAATTTCCCAAAGGTCAGCCTTGGGCCTTGGCCAACTGGTCGTTGACAAAATCCCAGTTCACCACATTCCACCACGCCGTGATGTAATCGGCCCGGCGGTTCTGGTATTTCAAATAATAGGAGTGCTCCCAAACATCGAGGCCGAGCAGCGCGGTTTGGCCGTCCATCACGGGCGCATCCTGATTCGCGGTCGAGACGATTTCGAGCTTGCCGTCCTTCAGCACGAGCCAGGCCCAGCCGCTGCCGAAGCGCTTGGTCGCCGCCTCGTTGAACTGTTTCTGAAAATCCCCGAACGCGCCGAATTTTTTTTCCAGGGCTGTGGCGATTTCCCCGGTGGGCTTGCCCCCGCCCTTGGGGGAAAGCATTTGCCAGAAGAGCGAGTGATTGACATGGCCGCCCACATTATTGCGCAGGCCGGTGCGGATGGACTCGGGAGCCTTGGCGAGATTCTTCAGCAACTCCTCGGGCGAGAGTTTGGCCAGTTCGGGATGATCGACGAGCAGCCGGTTCGCATTATCGATGTAGGCCTGATGATGCTTGTTGTGGTGAATCTGCATCGTCCAGGTGTCGATGTTCGGCTCGAGCGCCTCATAGGCATACGGCAGCGGCGGCAGGGTGTAGGGACCGGTCGGCGCGGGCGCCGCGGGAGTCTGGGCAAAAGCCTGACCCTGCCAGGACTTGGCGAAGAGCGCCGCGGCGATGGAACCAAGGCCAAGGCGCAGGGCGGAGCGGCGGCTGAAACCGGAGGCGGGAAGGAAGTCGGGAGTTTGCATGGGTCATAGATTACGGATCGCAGGCCATAGCGCAACCGGCCGTCGAGAATATTTACCGCGCCTTGGCCTCGCGGCGGCGGGCGTGCAAAACCGGTTCGGTGTAGCCATTCGGTTGTTCGCAGCCCTTGAACACCAGATCATGCGCGGCTTGAAAGGCGATGCTCCGGTCAAAATGCGGGGCCATCGGACGATAAGCGGGATCGCCGTCATTCTGCCGGTCCACCACCGCCGCCATGCGCTGCAGGGTTTCCGTGACCCGGGCCGGGGAGCAGATCCCATGCCGCAGCCAGTTGGCGATATGCTGGCTGGAGATGCGCAAGGTGGCGCGGTCTTCCATCAGGCCGACGTCGTTGATGTCCGGCACTTTCGAGCAGCCGACCCCCTGGTCGATCCACCGCACGACATAGCCGAGAATGCCCTGCGCGTTGTTGTCCAGTTCCTGCTGGATTTCTGCGGCGGAAAACCTCACATCGCCCGCCAGGGGAATGGTGAGAAGAGCCTCCAGACCGGCGCGCGGGGCACCGGCCAGTTCGGCCTGCCGCTGGCGCACGTCCACCTGATGATAGTGAATGGCGTGCAGCGTGGCGGCGGTGGGCGACGGCACCCAGGCGGTGTTGGCTCCGGCCTTGGGGTGGCCGATTTTTGTCGTCATCATTTCCGCCATGCGTTCGGGCATGGCCCACATGCCCTTGCCGATCTGGGCGCGGCCGCGCAGGCCGCAGGCCAGGCCGGTATCCACGTTCCAGTCCTCATACGCCGCGATCCAGGACTGCTGTTTCATGGCGTTTTTCCGCACCATGGCCCCGGCTTCCATGCTGGTGTGAATCTCGTCGCCGGTGCGGTCGAGAAATCCGGTGTTGATAAAAATCACCCGTTCCCGCGCGGCGCGGATGCATTCCTTGAGGTTCACCGTGGTGCGGCGTTCCTCGTCCATGATCCCGATCTTTACCGTGTTGCGCTCAAGCCCGAGCACCTCCTCCACCCGTCCGAACAACTCGCAGGTGAGGACCACTTCGTCCGGGCCGTGCATCTTGGGTTTGACAATGTAAACGCCGCCGGGCCGGGTGTTGCGGAAGCGACCGCCGCCCTTGAGATCATGGATGGCGATAAGACACGTGACCAGGGCATCGAGAAAGCCCTCGGGAATCTCGCGTCCGGCGCAGTCCAGCACCGCGTCGGTAAACATGTGATGTCCGACATTCCGCGCCAGCATGAGGCTGCGTCCGGGCAGGGTGAGGGTGCTGCCATCCGGGGCGGTATAGGTGCGGTCCGGGTTGAGGGTTCGCGTGAGGGTGCGTCCGTTTTTCTCGAAGGTTTCCGCGAGGTCGCCCTTCATCAATCCCAGCCAGTTGGCATAAACGAGGGCCTTGTCTTCTGCATCCACCGCCGCCACGGAATCCTCGAAATCCTGGATGGTGGTGATGGCCGATTCCAGGATCACGTCCTTGACGCCGGCCGCATCGGTTTTTCCGATGGCCTGCCCGCGATCGAATTGCATCTCGATGTGCAGGCCATGGTTCTTCAACAACACGGCCCCGGGCGAGGAGGCCTCGCCGGTGTGGCCGGCAAATCTGGAGGGATCGGCCAGGCCGGTCCGGCCTCCCGCGGCCAGCCTCACCACCAGATCGCCCTTTGCGATTGCGTAGCCGACGGCATCCTGGTGGCTGCCCTGGGCCAATGGCACCGCTTGATCGAGAAATTCGCGGGCAAAGGCAACAACCCTGGCTCCGCGTCGCGGATTGAATTCTCCCGTCCGCTCACAGCCATCGGCTTCACTGATCACATCCGTGCCATAGAGCGCGTCATAGAGGCTGCCCCAGCGGGCATTGGCGGCGTTGAGGGCATAGCGGGCATTCATCACCGGCACCACCAATTGCGGACCGGCAATTTCGGCGATTTCGAGGCAGACATTTTCCGTCGTGACAGCGAAGTCCTCGCCCCCGGGCACAAGATAGCCGATCTCCCGGAGAAATTGCGGATAAGCCGCCGCATCAAAAATCCGCCCGTTCTGCGCCTTGTGCCAGACGTCGATTTTCGCCTGCAATTCGTCCCGCTTGCGGAGGAGCACGCGTAGCTCCGGCCCCAGATCCGCAACGATTTTCTCGAGTCCGGCCCAAAAGGCATCCGGCGTGATGCCCGTGCCGGGAATCAAACGGTCCTGCACGAGATCATCGAGAACCCTGGCAACCTGAAGCCCTCCGCGGGAAATGCGTGATGTCATAAATCCGGGCAGCGTCGCAGGAACGGTCCGGCAATCCAAGCAGGATGAGCCGCTCGGCACCATAAGACGTGAGGTTGCCCGCCGCCAGGGAGCACAGGCATCCCTGGAAATCCCTGCTCCGCGCGGTCGCTCTTCGCCTCACCCGCATTCTTCCCGAAAGACAAATTAGAATAATTATTGATTAGGATTGGGTCGCGGTTATATTGGGGTCATGAAATCCGCTCCGCCCGAGCCCTCAGGCTACGAAGAGACGATCAGCCACAGCGGTCATCGTCTGACTCCCCAGCGCCGCGAAGTCTATGATGTGCTGCTGGCCAAACGCGACCATCCGACGGCCACGGAAGTTTTTCTGCGGACCAAGCAGCAGATGCCAAACATCTCCCTGGCCACGGTGTACAACTGCCTGGAGACGCTCGTTTCCTGCGGCCTGGCCCGTCAGGTCAATGTCGAACGCGAAGCCACCCGCTTTTGTGCCAACCTTCAGGAACACGGCCATTTCGTCTGCGAAGAATGCGACAAGGTCCATGACGTTCCCCTCGCCACCGGCCGGCATCTTGAGCGCGCCTTCGATCTCCCCAAAGGCCTGACCGTGACCCACAGCGAAATCACCCTGCGCGGCCTCTGCGCCGCCTGCGCAAAAACTCCGCAATCCAAACTCCGCAATCCGCAGCCGAAATGAGCCTTTCCATCCAAAATCTTCACGCCAGCATCGTCGGGAAAGAAATCCTCAAGGGCCTGAGCCTGGAAATTCCCAAGGGCGAAGTCCACGCCATCATGGGCAAAAACGGCTCCGGCAAGAGCACCCTGGCCAAGGTCATGGCGGGACACCCCAGCTACGAAGTGACGGGCGGAGACGTCCTCATGGATGGACAAAGCATTCTCGGCCTGGAGCCGGACCAGCGTTCCCGCGCCGGATTGTTCCTCGCTTTTCAATATCCGATGGAGGTGCCCGGCGTGACCATTGCCAACTTCCTGCGCGCCGCCGTGCAGGCCCGCCTGACCGAGGGCGAGGAACTCGATGCCGTGGCCTACTACAAGCGGCTCTACGTCAAAATGGACGCCTTGAAAATCGACCGCTCCTTCACCGCGCGTTCGGTCAATGAAGGTTTCTCCGGCGGGGAAAAGAAACGCTGCGAAATTTTGCAGATGGCCATGTTGGAGCCGTCCTATGCTGTGCTGGATGAAACCGACAGCGGCCTCGACATTGATGCGCTCAAGATCGTGGCCGATGGAGTCAATGCCCTCCGCAGTCCGGACCGCGGGTTTCTCGTCATCACCCACTACCAGCGCCTGCTGGATTACATCGTGCCCGATGTCGTCCACGTGATGGGGGATGGCCGCATCGCCATGAGCGGTAAAAAAGACCTCGCCCTCAAACTCGAAGCCAACGGCTACGACTGGGTCGAAAAGGAGCCGGCTGTTGCCGCATGAAAGTAGCATCGGCTTCCAGCCGATGAACCAACCCAAACATCGGCAGGATGCCGATGCCACTAAAAAACTATGAATACCGCCACCCAAACAGACATTGGCATCGACCGTTCGGTCGGGGATTTTCGCTACGACGTCAACTACGAGTTCGACGCCGGAACCGGTCTCTCGGAAAAGACCATTGAATACATTTCCGAGATCAAGAAAGACCCGGAATGGGTGCGCGCATTCCGCCGCGACGCCTACCGCAAGTTCCTGGAAAAACCCATGCCCACGCATTGGGCCAGTCACGATCTCGACAACATCATTTTCAACAACATCCGCTATTATCTCTCGCAGGGCACCCAGCCGAAACGGTCGTGGGACGATGTGCCCGAGGAGATGAAGCTCACCTTCGAGCGTCTGGGCATCCCCGAGCAGGAGCGCAAATTTCTCGCCGGCGTCGAGGCCCAGTTCGACAGCGAGGCGGCCTATTCCAACATCAAGGCCGCCGTCGGGGAACAGGGTGTCATTTTTGTCGGCTCCGGCGAAGGCCTGCTCAAGCATCCGGAAATCTTCCGCAAGTGGTTCGGCAAAGTCATCCCCACCGGGGACAACAAATTCAGCGCGCTCAACAGCGCCGTTTTTTCCGGCGGCTCGTTCATCTACGTGCCCCCGGGCGTGAAGGTGAAGCATCCGCTCCAGGCCTACTTCCGCATCAATGCGGAAAATTTCGGCCAGTTCGAACGCACCCTCATCATTGCCGACGAGGGCAGCGAGGTCATGTACATGGAAGGCTGCACCGCGCCGAAGTTTGAGACCGCCACCCTGCACAGCGCCGTGGTCGAACTCGTCGCCCTCAAGGGCGCCAAGATCCAATACGTCACCGTCCAGAACTGGAGCCCCAACGTTTTCAATCTCGTGACCAAGCGCGGCCTGGCCCACGAGGAAGCCGAGATCAAATGGATCGACTGCAACATCGGCTCGCGTCTGACCATGAAGTACCCCGGCGTGGTCATGAAGGGCCGCAAGGCCCGCGGCGAAGTCCTTTCCATCGCCCTGGCCGGCGACGGCCAGCACCAGGACACCGGCGCGAAGATGATCCACGCCGCCGATGAGACCACCAGCAACATCGTCTCGAAATCCATCAGCCTCGGCACCGGGCGCGCCACCTATCGCGGCCTGGTCCACATGCCGAAGCACCTCAAGGGTTGCAAAAACAACACCGAGTGCGACGCCCTGCTCATCAATTCCACCGCCCGCACCGACACCTATCCCGCCATCTCCGTGCGCGGTCAGGGCAATTCCTCGCAGCATGAAGCCAGCGTCAGCCAGATCAGCGCCGAGCAGATCTTCTACATGCAGCAGCGCGGCATTTCCGAAGGCGCGGCCATGAGCCTCGCGGTTAACGGCTTTGTCAACGACCTCGTCCAGCAGTTCCCCATGGAATACTCGGTCGAACTCAAGCGCCTCATCGACCTCGAAATGGAGGGTTCGGTCGGATGATGCCCCGTGGCATGGGCTTCCAGCCTAGGCGTCACCGCATCGGCAAGATGCCGATGCCACAGAGAAACAACGAATGAACGCAGTTTTGGATACAAAAGAAAAAGAAACCTCGCCCCATTGGCCCGCCTGGTTTCAAGATCAGCAGGCTGCCGCATGGGAGGATTACGAGTCCACTCCGGCTCCCAAACGCAAGGACGAACCGTGGCGTTTCTCGAATCTCAGCGCCCTGGATCTCACAGGCTTCGGTCCGACCGGCCCGGTGGCCAGCGAAGGCCGTCTCATCAATGCCTCGCAGGGACTGGCCGAATTCGCCGCCCGCTTGGTTTTTGGCAACAACGCGCTGCTGCACCAGGACACCGCCCGTTTGCCGGAAGGCGTGATTTTGCAGCCCTTGGAAATTGCCGCCCGCGAAAACGAGGAACTCTTCCAAAAATTTTTCATGGCCCAGCCGGTCGAACTGGGTTCACACAAATACGCCGCCCTGCACAAGGCCCGCCTCAGCACCGGCGCATTGCTCTACGTGCCAAAGAACACCGAGGTCGCCCTGCCGATTGAGATCTTCCATTGGGTCGAAGGCGAAAATGCCTCCGTGTTTCCCCACACCCTCATCATCTGCGGCGAGAACAGCAAAGTGACGGTCATCGATCATTTCCAAAGCGCCGACGGCAAGCGCGCCTTCGCCTGCGGGGTCAACGACCTGCACCTCGAACGCGGCGCGCAATTGCATTATACCGCCGTGCAGGAATGGTCACGCGACTCTCTGGCCTTCCACCTCAACTCCACGGTGGTGGACCGCGACGCCTCCTCCACCGCCCTGAACATCAATTTCGGCGGCGGTTTCGTCCGCGGAGAATCCCTCAGCCGGCTGGCGGGGGAGGGATCGCGCAGCGTCATGCTCTCGCTCAACCCGATGGACGGAACCCGGCAGATCGACCAGCGCACCCTGCAGGCCCACACCGCACCCGGCGCCACCAGCGACCTGCTTTATCTCAATTCGCTCGACGACAAGGCGCGAACCATCTTTGCCGGCCTGATCAAAGTCGAACCCGGCGCCCACCGCACCGACGCCTATCAAAAAGTCCGCAACCTCATGTTGAGCGACGAAGCCGAGGCCAATTCCATGCCCGGACTGGAAATTCTGGCCGACGACGTGCGCTGCACCCACGGCGCCACCTCCGGCGAGATCAACGAGGACGAGTTGTTCTACATGCAGGCCCGCGGCATCCCCCCCACCGACGGCCGCCGCCTCATCATCAACGGCTTCTTTCAGAGCCTGCTGGAACGCCTGGATTCCGAATCGCTCCGCGCCTACCTGGGCCGGATGGTCAGCGACAAACTCGGCGTCTAAAGTCGAACGAAATCGCTGAGAGGATTCTGAGAAGGGGATAACGATCGCAAAATGGAGGAATGCGGGCCCTCGCATCCCAAGGCGGCAAGGGCCTGCCGCCCTCCAACCCTCCGGAAAATCGACTTTTTAGACGTCCTCTGAGAGGATTCTGAAACGTGGAATCCCCTCCTTCGGAATTAGGCGGACTCCAGGGTTTTGAAAAAGGGCGTGCCGTGTCCGGCGTCCTCGCGGGACACCTCCGGTGGGCCGGCCCGCACAAGTCACACTCCAAGATTTGGGCTCCGCGTGGGGTTGCGGCGACATCCTCACCTTGGACGAACGCGGATTCCGAACTTTCCGCTTCAACCGCAGCAAACCCTTCCGCCTGCTCCTCCAGGAGTGATCGAGATTCCCGCCTCATCATCCTCGCCGGTCGTTGAGCCGCACGTTTCCTTGCAGAGAACATCCCGCCCCTCGGAAATATAGGATGGATTCCATTCATCAGGCGATTTAATCTCCCTGGATGAATCGGCCGCCGTCATCTGCGCTGCGGAGTAAATCTAGCACATCGCCTCGCAGGCGGGCGGAGGTCTCCGACTTTGCAGATCGTGTCGCGCAACGCTTTTCCCCCCAGCGGATCATTCTCTTCGGATCGCATGCCTCCGACACTTCATCGCTGGAGTCCGACGTCGATATTTTGGTGGTTCTGGACCATCACGGCCATCCTGCCCTGAAGGCCGCCGAAATCCGCAGGGCTATTCCGGCGTCATTCAGCCTGGACCTGATCGTGCGATCGCCAAGCCGCATTGCGGAGAGGCTTAAACTCGGTGACCCTTTTTTTTCAGAAATCTGTTCACAAGGCGTTGTCCTTTATGAATCCGCTGACGGTTGAATGGATCGCTAAAGCAGAGGCGGATCTGGCGACAGCCCGGCGGGAACTTCGGGTCAGAAAATCCCCAAACTACGATGCGGTCTGTTTTCACTCCCAGCAAGGAGCCGAAAAACTGTTAAAAGCTGCGCTGACCGAAAGGGGCCTCTCCTTCTCGAAAACCCACGATCTGGCCAGACTCCTGGGATTATTGATACCAGAACACCCTGCTCTTGCGGTGCTAAACGATATTTGCAGTGATCTCAGCGCCTATGCGGTTGAGTTCCGATACCCCGGTGAAAATGCCACCAAGGCAATGGCACGGATTGCACTGAAAAATAGCGAGCTGGTTCACGAAGAAATCCTGGCAAACTTGCACCGCGGTTGACCGTCGCCCAAATAGACTGATCAGGAGCACTGACGGGAACCCTCGTTGCCGACAAAACCTTCATGCCCGCTGTCGCTGCTGAGTTTATGGCCCGTTACACCGACACCCCGATGGATTTCGCTGACGCCACCTTGGTTCTGACCGCCGGGGCGTGGGTTTGCGGCGACATCCTCACCTTGGACGAACGCGGATTCCGAACTTTCCGCTTCAACCGCAGCAAACCCTTCCGCCTGCTCCTCCAAGAGTGAAGGAGACGGACGTCGCCTCATCCTCAACGGCTTTTTCCCGAGCTTGCTGGAACGCCTGGATTCCGCCGCCCTCCGCGCCCGTTTCGGCGGGATGGTCGGCGAAAAACCCGTCAGCAATCTTATTCGACGGGAGGCTTTTCTTTCGACGGGAGGCTTTTCTTTTCAGGCCAACTGAGGCAAATCCGGCTCGTCCCCGTTTTACATGCCCTCGTAGGAGACGATTGGCTGGCGTTTTCCCTCCGAGAGCACATGGATGACCTTGCCGTTGGTTGAAAACGCGATGGCCTCGGCCTGCTCGAGGCCGTGGGCTTTGAGCACGACCGGTTCCCGGTGAAATGCTTCCGCCCAGGATTCGCCTTTTTGCCGCGGATAAAGAAGGACGCGCAGGTAAGTCAGCAGCGCAGCCCGGGTGCCGTCGGGGCTGATGGTCAGCCCGGTCGGTTGGTTGGCGTAGGGAATCGCGGGGACCACTGTCTGGGGCAGAGCGACCTCACCCAGGCGTCTGGCCACAATGGGCCCATCGGCAGGAGGCGGGATCAGGGGCAACTCATAAAGCACTGGCGGTGTCGTGCGTTTTGAGATGAGAAGGATTTTCTTCTCCCTGGCATCGACAGCCACCGCCTCGCAGTCCCGTGGACCGTCGGGATAGCGGAACAGAATCGACCACGCCGGCGTGATGACCCCGTCCGCCCGCCCGGAGCGGATGTCGGGCTCGGGAACGATGTTGAGGACACCGGACTTTCTTCGTGAGGCATTATCCCCGGTGTCGGCAATCAGTAGATAGGAACGTCCGTCGAGAACAAAGGAATCCAGGTCCTCCCAGTCGATATTAGCCACCCCCAGAACAGCGACCTGACCCTGGTCACCGCCGGTGGGGTTGAGAAGGTGAAGTTCGGGCGCGTTGCCGCCGTCGTTGAGCGCCCAGATAAAATTGCCGTCTCCGGGCGATGGCGCCACCCCGCTCGTCTCAACCAAGGCCTCGCTCTGCACGGTCCAGCGTTCCCGGGACGGCGTGAATCGCAGCACGTCATCCGCAGCCCCTGCCGCGATGGGGAGAAGGACGCCCGCGGACGCCAGAATCCGAACGAACGCTGGAAACGGATCCCGGAATCGGAAGGGCCTGCTTTTGATCATCCGGCGGCGATTACACCCGCGCCGCACCCTGAAGGCAAGGTCGGCTTGCGTTTCGGAGAGCATGCCGTCCAGACAGATCAGGTTTGCCAGAAAAGTCCCACGCAGCTTCATGACCCTCCGCAGCCGCGGTGAACCCTCCGGCCCATTTCTTTCTCGCATTCTGCCCTCCTTTCTACCTCAAAAGCCTCGACGAACCGCATCAGATGCGATTACGTCTGATGTATGCGAACGACATTGGATATTGATGACGATGTTTTGGAGTTGGCGAAGGATCTTGCTGCCAGCCAAAAGCGGACGGCCGGAAAGGTGATTTCTATGCTTGTGCGGAAGGGGTATCAGGCCAGCCACCCGATTGAATCCCCCAAGAACACCCGCAACGGGGTCGAAATGCTGCCGCGGAGAGGAGAGGCAATTTCCCTTGCTCATGTCCAGAAGCTTCTTGATGAGGAGGGGCTTTAATGCGCGGATTGCTGGATGTGAACGTGTTGATCGCCCTCTTCGATCAGGATCATATCTTCAACGACAAGGCGCACGACTGGCTCGATGCTCACAAAAAAGCGGGTATCGCGACCTGCCCTCTCACAGAGAACGGTCTGATCCGCATCCTCTCCAATCCCTCATACAGTAAACAAATTCAGCTCAGCCCCGCTGAGGTAATCGACCGCCTTTCCCGATTCGTCTCAAGCCACAATCACGAGTTTTTCCCGGACAACCTTTCGTTGCGAACTTCTGGCTTTTTTGACCCTGAAGCAATCCTGCGCTCGAAGCAAATCACGGACATCTATCTTCTCGGCCTTGCCGTTCAACACCAGGCTTGCCTCGTGACGTTCGATGGCAAAGTTCCGCTCGCAGCAGTCTGCGGCGCGACGAGCGACCATTTGGTTGAAATCTGATCGCTGTCGCACTTGTCTCGCGGCCTCATACTGCCGCCTCGATCTCGTTGATCCGGGCCCCGCAAATGCCGCTGTAATGAATTCGGACATGAACCTGCGCGAAGGAGAGCTCGGTAGGCATTTCGAGTTCCGCAACCTCCAGCGGAGCGCGGCTTTCAACGAGAATGGCGGCTTTCATGGGCGCGGAATGAGATAAGCGCCGGGAATACCCTCGTCGAGGGTGGCCAGGGTGGCGCGGTTGGATCGGGCAAGTTCAAGCAAGTGGCCGTCCGTGATCTGTTTCGGCTTCTGCACCCACGCCGGGAGGTCAACCGCCGACTGAGCATCGGGGATCATGCGCAGGCGGCGTTCTTTTTTCATCGTGGAAAGCAAGTCCCGGCAGGTGTCCACCGAGACATCCGCCTGGGAAATTTGCGAAAGAACCCACACGAACCCAATTTCACTGATGCTACAGGTGCAGAGGGATTGTTTTTCGGCCCACGCCATCATCCGGGAGTGAAACACATGGCCGAGGCAGCCGAGGGCAACCAGAGCGTTGACGTCCAAAAGGTATTTCACGGGAAATCAATCAGCAATTCCCGGACGCGCTCACTGGTGAGGGGCGGACTGCTGTCGCCGATATCGAGCCCGGAAAAGCCACTCCTGCGATCCTTGACGATCCGGCCTTGGGGTCGGCCGGATTTAACGGGCTCGAGGACAATGGACTGATTTTCAAGACGAACGTTGAAAACCGTCCCCGCAGACAGTCCAAGGGAACGGCGCAAAGCCGCATTGAGAACCACCTGGCCTTTGGATGACAGGACTGTCGTCATGGTAAGACGCTCTTACATTGGACCTTGCCGGTCAAAGGGAATCACCACGGCTACTCAAAATAAATAAACTCGTAGTCGCCGGTATAACCGAAGCGGTTGTAGAGCCAGATCCATTCGGCCACATCGAAGAAGGATTCGCCGGTGAGCGCCCAGCACTGGAGGTTGAACATTGGGATGATCCCCGCTGGCGCGGACTGGCCGAGAAGCCCCTCCGGTGAAAGTGCTCTTTGATGCAAATGTCGTTTGGGACGTTCTGCTGAAACGTCCGGGATTTGCCGCATCGGCTCTCGCTCTCGCGAAAGTCCCGGAGCCATGGATCTCCGCGTTGTCTATCGCGAATATCTGCACCATCGTCGGACGGTCAAAACGCGACCGGATCTCCGGGCCGCTCGACGATATGCAAAGAAAACTCCAAATCGCACCTGTTTCCGGTATCACCATTTCGTGCGCCGTGAATTTGGGATTCGCGGATTTCGAGGATGCCCTGCAAGTCGCTGCCGCCGAGGAGAACCGGGTGCGGCATCTCGTCACCAGAAACCTCACGGACTTCCGGTCCACCGCGAAAGTGGAGGTCCTTTCCGTCTCGGAATTGTTGGAGAAACTCCCGATTGATTGAGATCCCTGTCACCGCCGCCTCATCATCAACGGATTCTTTCAGAGTTTGCTGGAGAGACTGGATTCCGAATCGCTACGCCCCTACCCGGGCCGGATGGTCAGCGCCAAACTCGGCCTGACCGTTTGAAGAAATAGACCCCACCGTGTCCTAAGCGGAATTTCTCACGCAAAGCACCGTTTGGTCCTGTCGTCGCGGGGACGAACTTCCCGCGAAAACCAGGCCTGGCCAAATTAAATGGCCTCCAGCTTGATTTCAGCACGGGAAAAGGAATCAATGTGCTCTTCTCCCTTCTGCCCCAATGGAAGGAGGCCTTGAAAAAATAAACCGTGAAGAAGAAACCAATTCCGCCGCCTGAATCTTCACGCCGACACGGTGTTTGCCTCTTGCTTCTCGCCGTGCTCGCGATTCTGCCAATCGCGCGGGAACTCTTTTCGACCACACTGGTGCTTTCGGAAAAAAGCACCGATGTGACCCTCCACTTTCTGTTCTCACGGGCCTTCGGATTCGGCGAAATGGCGCGCGGCAATTTTCCCCTTTGGAACCCCTACATCTATAGCGGCATTCCCTACCTCGGGCAGTTCCAGTCCGCGCTGCTTTATCCGCCAAACTTGATCTTCCTGCTGCTGCCCATCGCTTCCGCCATCAACTGGTCATCTGCGCTGCATATTTTTCTGCTTGGAGCGTTCACTTACGCCTGGGCCTTCCAGCGCGGCCTGCGGCCCGTCTCCGCCCTCGTTTCCGGTGTAGCCGCCATGTTCAGCAGCGCTTTTTTTCTGCACATCTACGCCGGCCACCTTTGCAACGTGGCCGCGATGGCTTGGGTGCCATTGATTTTCCTCGGAATAGACGGTTGGCTTACCAAACGCCATGCGGGATGGATTATCCTCGCCGCCATCGCGGCTGCGCTACAGATCTACGCTGGCCACCCTCAGTACGTGTTCTACACGGCCTTGATAGCAGGCCTCTATTCTCTGGCTCATCTGCCCGGAACAGCCCGACGGCCCATCGCCCTGACCGGCCTGCTGGCCATCTATCCCCTGGCCGCCATCTTGGCTGCGGCACAGCTTCTTCCGGGATTCGGTGCCGCTTCCGAAGCCGTCCGCAGCGGAGGGTTGTCCTACGAGTTTTCCTCCATGTTTTCCTTTCCTCCCGAAAATTTTCTTACCCTGATTGTTCCCGGGTTTTTTGCCGGACAGGAAACCCCCTATTGGGGTCGCTGCTATCTCTGGGAGATGAGTCTGTATTTAGGGACCGGCATGTTGCTTCTGGCCGTATGGGGAATGGGGCAGCCAGGGGAAAAAGCCACACGCGTCCGTCTCGGGGTCCTTCTCGGCCTGACTTGCTTGCTGGCACTGGGAGCGCACACGCCCCTGCATAAGTTCCTTTATCACTTTCTTCCCGGCTTCAGCGGATTTCGAGGTTCCTCCAAGTTCATTTTCTTTGCGGGGATGATTCTTGCCCTTTTTGCGGGCATGGGCTTCGAAAGTCTGCTCCGAAAACAAAAGCCCAACTGGCATCTTTGCCTCGCCGGCGCCGCCCTCGGCTTGGGTCTGTTGGCAGCGGGGGCTTACCTGAGCCGGAATGACGGGGTTTCCAGTTTTCGCAGTCTGATTGCGCTCTCGATTCAATCAAAGGAAAGCTATTTGAATCCTGCGGTCATTGATGATGCCGCTTTCCTCCAGTCGGTTCAGAAAACAGGCGTCCGCTCCTTCCAGCTCGCCGGCGGCCTCTGGGTGTTCTTTTCACTCCTCCTTCTGGCAGCGCAGCGCTTCAAAGTGGCGGTTTGGTTTGTTGGGCTGGCCGCGGTGTTGGAACTAACCCTCTTCGCGCACAGCACGGTCGAGAGCTTCCCTCTCAAGGATTTCACCTACCCTGCCGTAGCGGAGTTTCTGAAAGAGAATCCCGGCGATTATCGGACATTAAACATGTTTAATCCCGATGCGGCCATGCTCCTGCGCAGCCCCAATATCTGGGGCTACGATCCGTTCGTGCTCAAGCGCTACGCCCAGTTGCTGCACTCCTCGCAAGGCAACGACCCTGCCCTCGCAAATCAGTACCTCCAGTTCAAGAACCCCCATCCCATCCTCGCGATGCTGCGCGGCCGGTTGGCATTTGTGCCCAAAGCGAATGGCTCCCTCGATGTTGTGCCAATTTCTGAATCACCCGCCCCGCGGTTTTTTCTCGCCTCGAAATACCGGGTCCTCGCCGAACCGGGGGCGGTTCTGGATGCGCTAAGGAAGCCGGACTTCGATCTGAGCAAAGTGATCCTGCTTGAGCAAGAGCCTGTTCCCACCCCTGAGAACGACAAAGCCCGCTATGAAATCAAGATTTCGGATTCCTCCACGGACCACACAACACTCGAAATCCAGACTGATCGCGCCGCCTTGCTCGTCGTCACGGACTCCTACTCCAAGGATTGGCGGGCCGTTTCCCTGCCGGGCAGCGTGCAAATCAATTACCAGATTCTTCCTGCCAACCATGCCATGCGCGCCATCCCTTTGGCCGCAGGGCGCCATCTTCTCCGCCTGGAATTTATTCCGTGGGGATTTCATACCGGAATCAGCCTCTCGCTGATTTCACTCGCCGTCCTGACCGCCTGCCTGACAATCCGGCCGCTGCGAGCGCGCCTGGATTTTTCTAAGAAAGACCTTCGTGAAACCTGAGCCTCCTTCGCAGCTTTCCTTGCCGGTTCTGTGTGTGGACCTCGACGGAACGCTGATCCGTGATGATGCCTCCGTGAAATCGTTTCTCCACCTGCTGGGGAAAAACCCCCTGCGTATTTTTTCCGCCCTCCTCTGGCTGCGGCGCGGGCGGGTGCATTTGAAACGCGAGATCGCCCGGCGCATCCCGCTCGATCCGGCCGCCTTTTCTTACCGCGAAGACGTGCTGGTCTTCCTCCGGGAGGAAAAAGCGCGCGACCGCACGCTGGTCCTCGCTACGGCTTCGGACCAAATTTACGCGGACGCCATCGCAAATCACCTCGGCATTTTTTCCGAAGTTCTCGGCAGCGATGGAGTGATCAACCTCTCCGGCAAGCGTAAGCGGGCCGCCTTACAGGCGCGTTTTGGGCTCTTCTCCTACATGGGCAACAGCCGGGACGACCTCGCGGTGTGGCGCGGGGCCGAGGAGGCCATTGCCGTGGCAACCCCGCCCTCCGTTCTACGCGAACTGCGGAAATTCAAAAACCCGACCCGTGTTTTTCCCTGAGGGACATGGCCTGACAACCAGCGGCTTCCTCGTCATCGGCGGAGGCATCATCGGGATCAGCATCGCCCGCGAATTGAAACGCCGGTTTTCCGATTTCGAAACCCGCAAGTTTGTGGAGTTTGTTCTCGAGGGGGACAATGGTTGAGCCCATGGGCTCAACGCGGCCTCGCCCTGGGCCTGCGCATCTCTCTTCGCCAACCCTGGAATGGAAAAGATGGTCCATGCTCCCATTGCTTCTGATAACGATTTTTTCGAAAGCTCAAATTTTCCGCCAAGGGAGACGCTGTTTTTTGGCGAATTGCCACTGGTCTATCCCCTCGCCCTTGATTTAGCCTTTCCCGGCATCCGACCTATTTTTGAGCGAACACAGCATGGAACCTAGAGAAACCAAAAAGCCCCCTCGGAAACAAACCGGCATTTCCCCGGCAACCCGGCGGTTTTTTCGCTCATTCAAGACTTCCAATGTGGGCGCCTTCATCCTGATCGCTGCGGTCTGGGCCCTGCTCTACCTCCCCCATCTTCGCACGAGCCCGCCTTGGTACAACGACGAAACGTTTGTCCACAAAATCGCGATGGAACTGGTTCATGGCAAAATGGTCCAGCAAGGACTCTGGACGACATTCTGGCACCCGCATAATCCCTATCAGCCCTTCTACTACCTGCTGGCCGGAGTTTTCGGAAGCGCCGCCGGAGGGGATCTTGTGGGTTCACGATTTTTAAACACCTTGCTGGCCCTGGCCTGCGCTCTGGCCATTTACTACGTGGGAAGGCGCTCCCTCGGACGGATCCCCAGTCTCTTCGCCTGCTTGATGTTTCTCACCTACGACCAAAGCATCATTCATTTTCGCATGACGTATCCTCACAATCTGGTGGGCCTCGGAATTCTCCTGATGACACTTTTTCTCCTGAGACCTGCCGGGCTTCAATCCGACCTGAAAGCCGGCCTCGGGCTGGCCTTTGCCGCCGGGGCGCATCCTCTGGCGGTGCATGCCGCCATCTCGGGGGCTCTTTGCCGCCTTAAACGTCCCCGGAGCCTCTTCCTCCTGCTGCTCCCGGCCGCCATCGTGATCGGCATTTCCCTCGGCATCGCGTTCTTCCGCAATCGCCAGTGGCTGTTGGATGACCTTACGCTTCTCAAATTTGCTTACACTTCACGCGGGGAGGCCGACGGCGGCGGCGCGAAAGCGCTGGATAACTTGTGGTATTTCCTGCGCCAGGACTGGTTTCATGCCTGCCTGTTCCTCGGCTTGGTGGTTTCCGCCCGAAAGCGGCTTTATCCAATTCTGGTGATCGGCGGGTTTGTCCTCTTTATGCTCCTGAAAAACCGGCAAAACCTGCCCGTGTTTTACTATCAGGCCATCATCATTCTGCCAACCCTGTGTCTGGGCTGGGCCTCGATTTTTATTTTCGTCAGAAAGTGGATGCGGCGGCAAACCCGTCTCACCCCGGATTTCCGGCTGGCGGGGCCTGCCCTCCTCTTTGTCCTGCCCTCCATTCTGTGGTTAACTCACACCCCCCGCTCGCTCGAAGGAAAATTTGTCGCCCGCAACCAATATTGGGCCAGTCAGTCCACGGAGGAGGTCGAGGAGGTTGCCAAGTGGCTGAATGAGCGAACCTCGGAGAATGATTTTGTCCCCTGCGACTTTACCCTGGCCTGGTTACTGAAGGCCAAGACGGCGAACTATCTCCAAGTAGTCACTTGGTATGGATATCCCACGACCGGTTACGACTACGGGAATAAACGCGAGCGGTTCCGCTATGATGAATCCCTGGAAAACGCGCGCTATGCAGTGGTGAGCGACAACGAAAAGAAATGGGCCTTCCACGAGAAGAATGTCCACGTTCTGGTAAAGAAGTTGCAGGACGAAAAATGGCCGGTAGTCTGGCAGGGGAAAAACTACCTTGTCTTGGAAAATCCCAAGCACCACATTTCCCTGCCCAATCTTATCCAGAGCCTGAGTCCCACCGGGGGTGCACCGTCCACCCCGCCCGTGACGAGACCAGAATCGGCTTCCCCATGAAAACCACCCTGATTATTCCCACACTTAATGAAATTGATGGGGTGAAAGCCATCATGCCGCAAATCGACAGGAAGTGGTGCGACGAAGTGATCATTGTCGACGGCGGCTCGACTGACGGCACCGTGGAATGGTTGGGAGACAACGGATGGTGGGTCATCCGGCAGGAGCAGCGCGGCTTGGGCAATGCCTATCGTCAAGCGCAATCGCTCACCACCGGGGATGTGATTCTGACCTTCAGCCCGGATGGGAACTCCCAGGCCGATCGAATACCCGCCTTGATCGAGGAGATGCGGAAGGGTTACGATATGGTGATTGTTTCCCGATATCTGGACGGGGCGAAAAGCGATGATGATGACGCGCTCACTTCATGGGGCAACCCCCTTTTCACCTTCATCATCAATACTTGCTTCGGGGGAAAATACACCGACTCGCTGGTCATTTTTCGCGCGTACAAACGAAATCTTTTGCAGAGGTTGAACATCAATGCGCTGCATCTGACCTACGAGGCCCAAATCAGCATCCGGGCCGCCAAATCGGGGCTCAAGATCGGCGAGATCCCCGGCGATGAACCCAAGCGCATCGGCGGAGTTCGTAAAATGAGCCCGTTCGGCACAGGGTTTGAAATTCTGAAGGAGATCGGATGGAACCTCATCAAATGACCCCGGCGGGCGACCAACAAGTCTTGAACGAACTGCGCGGCACGATCCTGCGTATGGTCTACCATGCCCGGGAAGGACATATCCCAAGTGCATTTTCTGTCGTGGATATCCTCTATACCCTCTATCGGTATTGCCTTCGGGTCGACCCGGCGCACCCCGACCGGGAGGATCGCGACTACTTTCTCCTGAGCAAGGGCCATTCGGGAACGGCCCTCTATCCTGTTCTCGCTCATTTCGGATTCTTCGAGGCCGACTCCCTCTTGCAATACTGCAAGCCCGGGTCGCGTTTCGGCGGCCACCCGGACGCCCTGAAAGTGCCCGGCGTGGAGATCTGTTCCGGTTCTCTGGGGCACGGCATCGCCATGGGGGTCGGCCTGGGCCTTGGTCTGAGACTGAAAAATATCACTAAAAAAGTGGTCGTCCTGGTGGGAGACGGCGAGATGGAGGAAGGCAGCTTCTGGGAAAGCATCATGATGGCCCGGAACACCGGTTTGACCAACCTCATCGTCATCGCCGATTGCAACAACTCCCAAGGATATTCCCATCCATTCGATTTTATTCGAATTCTCCAATCTTTCGATTGGGCCACCGCAGAGGTGAACGGACATGACGTGGAAGCGCTTGAGGCCACGCTGAGACCCTTGATCCATGGTCCTCTGACCTCGCCCACTTTTGTGGCCGCCCGAACACGCAAAGGTCACGGTATCGCCCGTTTCGTCGGTGAACACGCCTGGCATCGCCGAACCCCCACTGAATCCGAACTCAGGGAGTGCTTGGAAGAACTGAAATGAGGAGTCAATTTGCCAGAACCATTCTCGATGTCGGCCTCTCCGATCCCCGGCTGACCGTTTTGGTCGGCGATATCGGGGCCTTCGGATTGAGGGATTTTGCCCGACAATGCCCGGGCCGTTTTTTCAACATCGGCATTCGGGAACAGGCCATGACGGGAGCGGCGGCGGGCATGGCTCTGGCGGGATTCATCCCCGTCGTGCACAGCATCACCCCTTTCGTCGTCGAGCGTTGTTTCGAGCAAATCAAGGATGACTTTGGCTACCATCGGCTCAACGGGAACATCGTCAGCGTCGGGGGAGGGATCGATTACGCCGCCCTGGGATGCACGCATCACTCTTACTCCGACATTGCCATGCTCCGGAGCATTCCCGGGAGCAGGGTGTTTTCCCTCGGCAGCCCAATCGAAGTCGACACTCTTTTCCGGGAGGCCTACGCCGTTCCAGGCACTTTAAATTACTTCCGCCTCGGCGGGCGCCCCCATGGCTTCCCGATCGAGGCATCGGATCTCAAAATCGGCCGGGGAATTAAAATCCGGGAAGGCCGGCACGTGAGCCTTGCAACCATGGGACCGCTGCTGGGATTTGCCTGCCAAGCGGCCGATGAGTTGGCCGTAAGGGATGTCTCCGCCGAAATCCTGTATTTCCCAACCGTGAAGCCCTTTGACCGGGAGCTTCTCCGGTCCAGTGCGGAAAAAACGCGAAGGATCGTTATCATCGAAGACCATAGCGTGAATGGAGGCCTCGCGGATGAAGTCCGGCAGGCGATTGAGGGCTCGGAAACCTCTGTCCGGATCAAGGCGCTGGGAATCCAGGATCAATTTTTACGTGACTACGGTTCCTTCGATCATCTGGCCGGCGTCGCCGGCATCGATGCTCCCGCGATACTTCGCGCCGTCGCCGGGTTGGGGTTGCCATGAATTCAATTTACGGGAAGATTGCCGACCACGTTGTTGCCACGGTGGACTTTTCCCCGCTGCGGGGGAAAGCGGTGTCCCTAACCGGCGTCAACGGTTTACTCGGCTCCCACCTGCTCCACGCCCTCAGCGTGGCCAACCGGAAGCTGGACCTGTCACTTCAAGTCGTTGGCACGAGCCGCAGCGGGCCTGCGCCCTGGATCAAGGATGTTTTTGCCCAGGAAAAATTCCGTTACGTGCAGTTGGACCTTCGCGGTCCCTTCGCCAGTTCCCGGCTGGGAAAACCCGACTATCTCATCCACGCCGCCACCTATGGCCAGCCGAAGAAATTTCTGGAGGACCCCTTGGGAACGATGACGTTAAACTCTCAGGTCACCGCCCAATTGCTGGATCTGGTCTCGGAAAAGAACGGCCGGTTTTTATTCGCAAGCTCATCGGAGATTTATGGAAATCCGCCCCGGGAATTGATGCCCGTCGGGGAAAGCTACCACGGTAACACCTCCCCGCTGGACCATCGTTCTCCCTACACTTCCTCGAAGAGGTTCGGGGAAACTCTTTGCAAAATTTATCAGGATCTTGGCCGGGTCCACGCCCGGATCGCCCGGGTATCGTCCGTCTACGGCCCGGGCGTCAATCTCACCGATGATCGGGTCCTTAATGTTTTCATTCGCCGCGCGCTTGATACGGGGGCCCTGACCATGCTGGATCGCGGCCTCCAAAAGCGGCACTGGCTCTATATCTCGGACGCCACGGCCATGCTGGCTTACATTTTAATGCATGCGAAGGAGATGGTCTACAACGTCTCCGGGAGCGACCTCCGCTCCATTGCTGATCTCGCTTCCTACATCGGGGAGGAATTGGACATTCCCGTGGTCACTCCGTCCGTCGAAGATACCGCCAATCACACCGAGGGGGCACCGGATATGATTAACATCGATAATTCCAGGATTTTGCACGAAATGCAAATGGGCAATCTGGTTCCCTTGCGCCAGGGTGTTGCGGATTGTATCGCCTGGAACAGGACATTGCTGAAAACCGGATGAATAAAAATTCCAAAATATTTGTCGCCGGGGCCAGGGGGTTGGTCGGGTCTGCGATCCTGCGGACTCTCGCGGAGAATGGATACCACAACGTTATCAGCCCGAGTCCCGCGCAACTGGATTTGACCGTCCAGGCCAAGACCTTCTCCTTCCTGAAAAAACACCGCCCGGACTATGTTTTTGTCGCGGCGGCCAAGGTCGGCGGCATCTGGGCGAATGCCAACTTTCCGGCCGAATTTTGTTATCAGAATCTGGCGATCGAAATCAATGTGATCCACGGCAGCTATCTGGCGGGGGTACGAAAGCTGCTCTTCTTGGGCAGTTCCTGTATCTACCCCAAGGAAAGCGAGATCCCCATCCGCGAAAGCTCCTTACTCACCGGTCCCCTGGAACCGACCAACGAAGGTTATGCGATCGCCAAAATCGCCGGCATCAAGCTGTGCCAGTATTACAGAGCGCAATACGGCTGTGACTTTATCTCCGTAATGCCGACCAACACTTTTGGCCCGAATGACAATTTCGATCTGCGGACGGGCCACATGCTCGCCTCCCTGCTCCACAAATTCCACCTCGCCAAAATCAAGAATGAACCCGGCGTCTCTCTCTGGGGCACCGGGCGTCCGCGGCGTGAAATTATTTACGTCGATAACATTGCTGACGCCTGCCTGTTTCTGATGAACAACTATTCGGAAGCAATCCCCATTAATCTTGGCAGCGGGGACGATCACTCCATTCTCGATATCGCGGAACTGATTAAGGAAAGGGTCGGCTATACCGGCCGGATCGACTGGGACACCAGCAAGCCCGACGGGGTCTATCGCAAAGTGATGGACGTCAGCCGCATCCTCGCCATGGGCTGGAAGCCGGAAATCTCCATGGAGGAAGGATTGGCGAGAACCTATGGCTGGCTGGTGGAGAACTATGACACGCTGCCCCTCCATGGCGGCTTCAAGAAAAAGGCCTTGATCATTCGCTCCGAATCATTGGCCCGTAAAATCAAGCGTCTGCTTATCGATCCCAGGCTGGCCAATAAATCCCTCGATGACAACACCACGATTCTCACGCATCGCGAGACCATCCAAGCGAAGGACTTTTTGCGGAAGGTCTACCTTTCCCATTACGCGGATTTCATCAAGATTGAAAAGTCCATCGCTGACCAGCCCGGGGTCTCCCTTGAGATCGGATCCGGGGGTGGTTTTCTCAAGTCACTGCTTCCCACCATAACGACCTCGGAAGCGGAGCCTGTCGCAGGCATCGATCGCGTCGAGGAGGCCGGCCATCTTTCCTTTCCGGACGGAGCGCTCCGCGCCATCTATATGACCGGAGTCCTTCATCATCTTGCCAAGCCCCGCCAATTTTTTGCCGAAGCAAGCCGCTGTTTAAGGGAGGGCGGTTACCTCGTGATGATGGAGCCCCACATGTCTGCATTCGGGAAATTCTTTTTCCAGGTGCTGCACCATGAACCCAATGATTTCCTGACCCGTAAGTGGGAATTTCCGCAGGCCGGCCTGCTCAGTGATGCCAATACGGCGCTACCCTCCATTATTTTCGATCGGGACTACGAAATTTTTCAGGAGGAATTTCCGGAATTTGACATCGTCGAGCGTCGGTTCCACACCTTTGTAAAATACGGGCTGTCCGGTGGCGTCGGGTTTCGTTTCTCGGCTCCCGGCTGGCTCTACGGACCGGTGAGCCTGATCGAGTCTCTGCTCACTCCCTTCATGCGCCAATATCTCGGGACGATGCAGACGATCGTTTTGGTAAAGAACCGAAAAAGATAGCCGGTTTCGGACTCACTACGCGATGCTTATCCCTGCCAGGCTCGGATCCGGCCGATTCAGTTCCCCGGGGACTCTGATTGTATCCGGGGCCCGTCCATCGCGGGACCGCTTCTCGCTCTGAATAGCGGGATTGCCAACGGCCGCCCGGCTATTCTTCCTGGAACTGAAAAATCCGGTGGCGGGTCTCAAGAAATTTCCCGCTTCGATATTTTCCCGGCTGCGGGATTTGCCTCCCGCATCGCGGGCCCGGACGAGTCCGGCCAAGCCGCTTTCGGGCCGGGCCGGTGCAGCCGGAAATTCCGCCCTTGGGAAGACGGGCGCCTAAGCCGGCAGGTCACCGGCGTCAAACAATTTGACAGGCCCGCCCGCCAGCCCGTTTGATCGCCCCGCCTTGAAAAACGACGCCGCACTTCCGCCTGCCGCATCCTCTTGGCGTCGCGCCGTGGTTCAGGCCCGCCTCATTCTCGGTCCCGTTGCGCTCGCCTTGGTGGCCATCCTTATTTTCGGAGACAAGCCTTGGGAAGTGAAGGTGGCGGAAGGCGCGCGGATGAAAATCTCCCAATACGTCGCCATTTATTTTTGGGCGGCCGCCTTGGGCAATCTCGTGCTGGTCGGCCTCCTCGCCGCCACAACCTCCTGGTGGACCCGGCCCATGCCGGACCGGCACTGGGCGGCAGAGAAAAAGATCTCCCGCCTTTTCCGCTGGCTGGTCCTCGGGGCCATGGTCGCGGCGGCCTTTCTGGCCTGGCCGCGCATGGCGCAAAGTTTCTGGCATGACGAATCCGACCGCGTGGAAGATGTCCTGGTCGGGAAGTACAAAAAAGACGACCCGGGCCGGTGGCAGTTCCATCCGCTCTCCTGGCGGGCCACCTTTTTCTACTACCGCGTGCCGAACCACGTCCTGCAAAGCGTCTTCAGCCGCGCCTCCAATGAGATCTGGCGCCTGGCGGCCCGGCCCACCGGATTCCAGTTCAGCGAAACCGCCATTCGCTTTCCCGGTTTTGTCGCGGGCCTGGCCGCGGTGGGCGCGCTGGCCCTGTTGCTGGCCCGGCTGGGATTTCCCGCCGCGGGCGTCCTGGCCGCGTGGTTTCTGGCCATCCATCCGTGGTTCCTGCGCTATGCCACCGAGGCCCGGGCCTACAATTACGTGCTGCTACTGGTGCCGCTGTATTTTCTCGCTGTGCGCAAGGTGTGGAGGGAGGGCCGGCCCATCGGCTGGGCGGTCTTCGGCCTCCTGCAATTTCTCCTCATGTATTTCTATCCGACCTGCGCGTTTGTCCTGGCCGTGACGAATCTGCTCTTGCTGCCCGCGCTGGTGGCCCGCTGGCGATGGACCCCGGACCTGCTGACCCAGTCAGCCCGCTGGATGGTGGCCAACATCGCCGCCGCCATGCTCTTTCTGCAAATGATGCTGCCCTGCATCCCGCAGTTCCTCGACTATGTGGAAAAAACGCCCGGCCAAGGTTCCCTCGGCTTCCGCTGGCTGAAAAACGTCGGCGCCTATTTTCTGGCCGGCGAACCTTGGAGCTATTCGTTTCAACCCGATTCCTCCTATCTCGAACTCTGGCCCTGGGCCGTTCTTCATCCCGTCCTGATGAACGTCATCATGGGCGGAACGGTCCTGCTGCTGGTCCTTGGGTTCCTCCGCATGATCCGGCGCGACATCCCCACCGCCCTCTTCGCGGTGGCGGTTCCGGTCGCGTCCCTGCTCTGCGTGGCCGAATCGTGGAGGCGCGATGGCTATCTCTTCGAGTGGTATATCATTTTTCTTTTGCCGGCGCTGATCGCTTTTCTGGCCGTCGGACTGCGGGAGATTTGCCGCCTCATCCCCTTGGCCCCCGGACGAAACATCGTCTTCGCCCTGCTCTCGGTGGTTCTTCTCGCCGGCTATGCCGTCTGGACCACTCCCCAGCGCGACTTCCTGCGTAACCACTCCCTCCAACCCTACCGTGAGTCCGTCGAACGGACCCGCCCCACCCTCGATCCGCTCGATCCCGCACAGGATTCCATCATCACGGCCACCTTCTATAGCAAGCCCTTCCCCTACGATCCCCGCATCATTCTTTTCAAGGACGGCCCGGAACTCGGCCTCCTCGTCCGGCAGGCCGACGAGGAAAACAAAAGTCTCTTCATCAATTTGGGCTTCCTTGTCACCGTGCAGGGCGAACATCCCAACAAATACCGCTTCCTGAAGGAGTCGGGCTTTTTCGACGACCTCGGCATTCTGCCCGGCTTCATGGAAACGCTCGGACGCCATGTTTTCCGCTACCGGCCCGGCCGCGCGGCCGGCTTTGATTTTTCAACCATCCCGGAGGACATCGGCCGATCCGACAAGGACGAGCTGACCCCGGCTGTGGATATCGGCGGCGGCAGGAACTCCCGGCCTCCCGGGTAAGCCGGCAGACAGGAACCTGAAGGTCCATCACATCGCCCCGGTTGCGCCGCTGGATTTCGGTGCGATGGTGCCGGCCATGTCTCGCTGTAAAATCCTGTTCGTTCTCGCCGTCGCCGTTTTTGCTTCAGGGCCACACGGCAAGGCAGATGAGGCCATCCGGGTGGCTTGCGTGGGGGACCGCATCACGTTTGGCGCGGGAACCGACAATCGCAAAACGGAGAGTTATCCCGCCCGTTTGCAGAGCCTTCTGGGAGACCAATGGGTGGTTCGGAACTACGGTGTGAGCGGACGCACCATATTGCTCAAGGCCGATTCCCTCGACCCGAACCGCGCCCTGCTCTTCAAACCTCACGTGGTCGTCATTGCCCTTGGCACCAACGACTCGAAGGGCCCCATCTGGCGCAAATATCACGAAGATTTTGTCGGCGATTACGTGGCCATGATTCAGAAATTCCAAGCCCTGCCCGACCCTGCCAGGATCTTTGCCTGCCTGCCCCCGCCCGCCTTCCCGGGCGACGGGAACATCACGCAAGACTCCATCCACGACAAGGCGATCCCCGCCATAAGAAGAGCGGCGCGAGAGACCGGCGTCCGAATCAGTGATCTGAATACGCCGCTTTCTTCCAGTGGAGACCTGTTCCCGGACACCGTCCATCCCAACAGGGAAGGCGCCCTCCGCATTGCCGAGATGGTCGCGGTGGCGATTCAATCGCAGTAATTTTGCGCCTAGGGATTCGTCGGATAGATTTCCGGTTTGCCAGGGTAAAGCAGAGGCTGTTGATGCGGGTTGGGGGGAGCCTCGCGTCCCCGCAAGAATCCGCGAAGATCAAAGCCCTCCACCGCTCCCGGCACATACCGGGCTATCACGCGGTTATGCGACTCATCGAAGCCATGAAAAATCTGGTACCCGGAAAAAAGTCCCGCCTCATTGAACAGTCGCCATAAAGGCCCCGCATTGAAGGCTACCGCCCAGGGATGCGGCACCATGATGTAAAGCGGCTTTCTCTCCTCATCCGCCTTCTCAAGGAGGGCCAAAAAATCCTCCGGCGTTTTCAAATATTTTCCCCGCGGATCGTAATACCACGCCGGACCCAGCAGCACGCCGGTGAGAATACCTCCGTGCCCAGGATCATTCGGATCCAAGGTCCCGCGCATCGCCACCGCCGCCTCCTTGACCGGTTCCAGCGGGTGCGTGCAATACCAGTGTCGAAACGGCTGCGAGAAAATTCCATACGCCAGCACGACACCAGCCGCGAGCCCCGCAGGCAGCCAGCGCGCTCGCATTCGGCCTTTCTCCAGCCATCTTCCCACCGCATCCACCCCGAAGGCCACCCCGGTCACCAGACCAGGCAGCAAATAGATTAGATACCACTCGAAAAGCCATTGGTGCAGCAGCTTCGCAATCAGAAATCCCAAAAATCCCGGCAGCAACAAGGTCGCCGCCGCGATGGGAGCTTCCGGCCACCGGCGGCGAAAAAGCGAAAGATACCCCACAACCAAAAGACCCAGAGCCCCTGCCAGCAGGCACCAGAAAAAGACAGGATGCCGCGTCGCATAAGGCATCACCTCCGGATACGGCCCATCCATCAACCCCGTCTTCGTCCAGGATACCCCCGCGAGAAAATGCGTCGCCGTGTTCACCTGCCATTCCAAGCTGAGCGGCAGCCGGGCTTCGCCCGTCTGCATATACGCCTGCAACTGCGGCACCAAAGGCAGCATGAGCTGCAGCGCCACCATGCCCGCGAAGCAATTCGCCGCCAACCACCGTCCCACCTTGCTCCACTCGCGCGCACGCCCAAGCAACCACCATGCCGTGAGCCCATTCAACACCAGCAGCACGTAGATCGCACCCGGATAGCAATAGACCAGCGCGAACTCAGCTGCGGCAAATCCCAGCCACCACCGCCAGCGGTTTTCCCGCATCGCCCGCAGCCAGAAGTAAAGACACAGCGGGATAATCAAGAGCAGCAGCGAATAGCCCCGCGCCTCGGAAGCATACCGGATGTGCCACGGATGCAAAGCCAGGAGCCAAGCCGCCACCACTCCCGCCCTCGCCGAACCCAGCCGCCGGATCAAGACCGCCAGCATGGCGACAGCTCCCACCCCGCCACACCAGGCCGGAAGGCGCACGACCCATTCCCGCATATGCCAATTCACCGGTGGGGCCACCGCCCGCCACGCTTCCTGGCTCAGCCGGGCCAAGACACTGTGCAGCGGATGGTTGTTGGGCTTCCGATAATAATAAAACGTTTGCGCCCATCGCAATTTCTCCGGGCCCACTTCCCCGTTCTCCTTGACCTCATAGGACCCCGAAATCACCCGTCGGGCGCTGTAGTCCTCATCATGGGCAAAGCCGAAGTTCATCCGCATCGCAGCCGAGGCCCCGCAAAAAATCATGGCCGCGATGACGAGGGGCCAAAACCACTTCCCCCGCGGCAGCGAAGGCTCGGTGGTGACCGGGGCCCGGCCCGCCCACCAGCCCGCGCTCACGATCAACCCGCCAGCACCACCAGATTCAGCAATCCCGCCCAAAACGAAAAATACCCCGCATAATCCCTCACCCGCCACCTGCCGCGGTCGAGAGCCGCAAACTCCCACGGTTTATCCGAGGCAAAGACCAGCCAGCCCACCAGGCCCAGCGCAACCAGGCCCAAAGCACAGCGAAACCGGACCATCGGGGAGAATCGCGTAAAAAAGTCAGACGTCATTCCCCAAATATTTACCGATGCGAGTTCTTGAGTGCCAGTTTGTTTGCGCCGGCCCGGGATCGAAGCCGGGGCAACCTTGTCGCTTCCCCTAAACGCCGTCCGACCCAATCGCATTGACGGCGCGGCGGGCAGCGAATATGCGATAGCCCATCGCTATGCTCCTTTGGTGGCAGAAAGCCAGTCCGGCCCGGCGGGCCCAAGTCCTCTGCGCGGCGGCGGCTCTGATCGTCGTCCTCATCCTTCTCCTCACGCCCAAGCCCTGGAGCTTTGATTTGGCCGCCGCGAAGAAAATCAAACTGCGGGATTATGTGCGCGTGTATTCCTGGTGGGCCGGCCTGATCAATCTGCTGCCCCTGGCCGCCCTCGCCCTCTCCGCGCGCTGGTGGACCCAATCCCTCCCCGCAATCCAAAATCCGCAATCCAAAATCCAAAATTCCAAGTGGTTCTGGCCCGTTGTCGCCGCAGCCATGGTGTTGTGTGGCGCGCTGAATGCCCCGCGCTTGAGTTACAGCTTGTGGGACGACGAAGAATACAGTGTGCGGCGTGTCATTGTGGGATCCTACCCGGAACGCAAGGACGGCACGATCAAGCTCAAGCCGCTGAACTGGACGGAAACGCTGTGGTATTACTCGAAGCCGACCAACCACATCCTGCAAAGCATCGCGGCGCGGGTGAGTAATGATCTCTGGCGCACGATCGCGCGGCCATCCGGCCTGCAATTCTGGGAACCGGCCCTGCGGCTGCCGTCGTTTCTGGCCGGACTGGCCGCCATCGGGGTGGTGGCGCTGGTCGTGCGGCGGATGGGATTTCCCGCCGCCGGGGCCATCGCCGCGGTGATACTGGCTTTGCACCCGTGGTATGCCCGCTTTGTGCCCGAGGCGCGGGGTTACACGCTGGTGTTTTTGCTCCTGGGGCTGCAATGGCTTTGCCTGCTGCGGGCCATTGAATCGCGCGGGCTTTGGCGGTGGTGGATCGGTTTCGCCCTGGCGCAATTTGCCATGCTCTGGACCTGGCCGGCCTCGGGAACCATCGCGGCGGTGAACAATCTGCTTATCGTCACGTGGTTCCTCTTCTCCCCCGCAGGCAGGCCGCAGGCGGTGTGGCAACTCGGGCGGTGGTTCGCGGTGTCGTGCGTATCGGGCATGGCCGTCGTGCAAATGCTGCTGCCTTGCGTTCCCCAATTTTCCAAATATCTGGCCGATGCCACCCATGCGCCGATGGAAGGATTCTGGCTGAAAAATGTGGGCTCCCTGTTGGTCACCGGTTCGCATTGGAGCAAATCCGGGCGGCTGGATTTTCGCTATCCGGAGTTTTATCCGTTCGCGCACGCCTCTCCCTGGCTGGCAGGGATGTTGTTTTTCCTGGCGGGGGTTTTCGTGTTGGCGGGCGGGATTCGTTTGACGCGGGAGAAATCCTTCGTCGCGCTTTTTCCCGCGCTCTGGCTGGTGCCCGCACTGGTCGTCTTCGCCATGGCCAAGGCGAAGGACTGCTACCTCTACGAATGGTATGTGTGCTTCACGATGCCCGGTCTGGCCGCCCTGACGGCCTTGGGCCTGACGACGCTGGGGTCTTTCTTTCCGGCGACGCGGCCGGCTAGAATGATGCGTTGGGGGCTGTTGGTTGCGCTGCTGGCGGGATATGCCGCCATCACCCAGCGGCAGCGCCACTTTCTCATGACCCGATCGGTGCAAAACCTGCGCGAATCCGTCCTGCTGACCCGGCCCACCCTGAATCCGCACGACCCGGCAAATGAGAAAATCCTGACCGTTTCCACTATTCTGTCGCCCGCTATTTACGATCCCCGGGTGGAAGTCGCGCCCAGCCTGGAGAGTCTCTCGGAATTTCTGCACGAAGCGGATAAAAACGGACGGCCCGTCTATCTCAACCAGGGCGGTCCCTCGATTCTCAAGACAGAGTTTCCCGCCACCTACGCGATGGTGACGGACCCCACCCTATTCGAGGAGATCGCGGATTTGCCCGGCATCGAGGAGATGCTCGACCGCAAGGTCTATCGCTACAAATCCGGCGCGATTGCCGGCAAGGATCTGAAGCAATACGGGACCAACCCCGAATTCAACCGGGCCTTCATTTACTGAGCGGCGCGATGGATTTTTTCATCCGCCATCTCACGCCGCGGGCCGTCCGGCTGGCCATCCTCGGCCTGATGGCAGTCGTGCTGCTCGTTCTGGTCCTGGCCACCAAACCCTGGCAGGTTCCCGCGCAAGGGGATGCAATCGCCCGCTCTGTCGCGATCAGCACGTGGTGGGCGGGCGCGGCGAACCTCATCCTGCTGGGCCTGCTGGCCGCCAGCACCCGATGGTGGCTGCGGCCCCGGTATCTCGTTGAGCGTTCGTCCCCGCGTCTGCCGGCCGGTTTTTCCATGGCGGTCGGGGGCGCGATGCTCGTTTGTGCGATTTTAGGCGCCGTGCGGTTGGATGACAGCTTGTGGCACGACGAGGAATACAGCGTGCGGCGCGCCATTCTCGGCACCTATCGCATCAAGAGCGACGAGGTCAAACTCCGCGAACTGCCGTGGGCGCACACATTTTGGAGTTATCGCAAGCCGACCAATCACATTTTGCAAAGCGTTCTCTCCCGCCTGTCTTTGTCCGCCTGGCGCATGACGGCCCGGCCGTCCGGTTTGCAGATCAACGAGATCGCCGTGCGGCTGCCGTCTTATCTGGCGGGGGTGCTTTCCGTGGGCGCGCTTGCCCTGATGCTGGCGCGGGCCGGCCTTCCCTGGCCGGGCGTTGCCGCCGCCTGGCTGCTGGCCCTCCATCCCTGGCATGTGAAACTTGCCCCCGAAGCGCGCGGATACGCGTTCGTTTTTCTCTTCCTATCCCTCATTGCCCTGTGCGCCATACAGGCGTTGGACTCAGGTCGCTGGCGATGGTGGCTGGGCTTGGCGCTGTCCGAGTTGCTGCTGCTTTGGACCTGGCCGCCAGCCGTGTTCGCCGTGGTGGGGTTGAACGTCTGCCTCGCCGCCATGATCCTGACCGGCCCCCGCCCGGCGGGAATCAAGCTTCTCCAGGCGGGCCGCTGGCTCGCGAGCGGGGTTTTGGCCGTCATGGCCTTGCTTCAACTCCTCCTGCCCTGCCTGCCGCAACTTCAGGACTACGCCAACAGCAGCCAGGGCTTTGATTTTCATGACAACTGGCGGAAAAATGTCGGCTCGCTCATGCTGTTCGGCGCGTATTGGAGCAAAACCGGACTCACGGCCGCCTCGCCCTATTGGGAAATGCTCCCCCAAGCCGTCGCCAACCCGGCGCTCGTCCCCGCATCGATTTTCCTGGCGGTTCTTTTCCTGGCCCTCGGCGCATCCACCGTCTGGCGAACGCCGCCGCACGGTCGCTGGCTCACGCTGTTTTTCCTGCTTCCCGGTGCACTTTTGTTCCTCATCGCCTCTGCCCGCGGCCTGTATCTCTTCGAGTGGTATCTGGCCATGATGTTGCCAGGACTCGTCGCCCTGGTGGCGGCCGGCATTTTTTCCGCCGGAAATTTTCTGGCCCGCGTTTTTTCCCGTCGCGAGGTTCCCTTGATTTTTGCAGTCATCGTCGTAGCCGCATTCACCCTGCTGACCTGGACCAACCGGGCTTATCTGCTCCGCGGCTCCACCCAGTCTTATCGCGAATCCGTCCTGCTCACCCGCCCGCAACCCGATCCCAACGCCCCGGAAAATTCCGCCGTCCTCACAGCCGGAACCCTGCTGCTTCCCGACGTTTACGATCCACGAATTCGCAAGGCCCAAACGATCGACGACTATGCCGCCATCATGGAGGAAGCCGAGGCTCGGAGCATCCCCCTTTTTATCAACAACGGTTTCCCCGACATCCTGCAGGACCTCCACCCGGACATCCATGCGCTGCTGGCCGATCCCGCCGTCTTCGATCTGATTGCCCGGCTTCCCGGCAACGAGCCCCTGCTGGATCGCACTATCCACAAATACCGTCCGGGCTCGCTCAGGAAAGTGGATCGCCCGCGCTCCCCTCAGACCGGCAGCGATCCCGCCGCGAGGGGAAACTCAGACCATCTCTCTAAATAAATGTGACACGCGATTTTAATGCCTAGAGTTTGCTTGATCGAGTAACCAGGCGCGACCTACCAGGCGCAGCACGCGAGCGGGCTCTTGCCAGAAGCGTTGGAGTGCCGGGAGGGTGGCTTGGAGCAACTCTCGGATCGTGGGGAACACCCGATTACCGATTTCATCTTTGATCATGTCCCAGAGCTGTTCGCCGGGGTTGAGTTCCGGACTGTAAGGCGGCAGGTCGATGATCCGCACCCGCGCAGGCAGCCGGGGGTCGCCATCGCGAAGGGGGAACCCAGCCTGGTCGCGAATGACGACGTGGATGGCATCGGGGTCCGTCGTTTCAAGATCTTTCAAGGAGAGCGCATCCCACCTTTGGTTGACGCTCGGGATCTGGAAAAAGCGGGCCTGGCCACTGATCACATCAAGCGAGCCGTAGAGGTAGTCCCATTGATACTTGATCTGCCGGGTCACAACGGGACGCTGACCCTTGCAGGCCCACAGCCTGCGCAACTCGGTATGCCGCCCAAAATGCGACTCGTCCATCATCCAAAGCTTGACCCGGCTGCCAGCGGGCAGTTCCAGAGATTCAAGTTTTTCTGCCAGTCCCGAGCGAAATCACTCGGCGGCCGCGGGGTCCTTTTTGGAGTGACTGGGGCGCGGCACCAACAGCACTCCTCCCGCTTTTTTTAGCCATCGCCAGACGCTTTGATAGGGGCGTTCCAAGCCGTGCGACTCCTTGAGCCAGCGCATCGCGGCCACAGCGCTCACGAAGTCGCCCGCAGCAAGCTTGGCGGCGAGTTCGGCAGCCACTGACGGGCTCAATCCCCGGCAGGTCCCCTCCTTCGGGCCAGGCTTCCCGCGCTTGAGCAAGCCTTCGAGCCCTTCTTCTCGCACGGTTTTCATCCACCGGAATAAGTGGCCCCGTGCGATTCCGCAGAAGTCAGCTATCTCGGCCGAAGTATGCTCGCCGCGTGCAGCGAGTTTGATTGCCAGAAGGCGGTTCTTGTTGCGCGCGTCACGCTCCTTCGCGTGCCGCTCGTCGATGACGGCTGCCACTTCGGGCTGCCCCAGTTTGAGTTTGCGTCCCCGCATTCCTCCTCCTCGTCTCTGAACGTATTTATGTCATGTTATTTATGAGAGATGGTCTGACGGGCGACCCTAGCCGGCAAAGGCCCGCCCGGCGGCATCCGCCGCCCGGATGGCATCTTCCACCATTCGCGGGGTCACCGGAAAAGGCTCATTGTGGATCAACCCGTCCGGCACCGTGGCAAGTTCCGCCACCTCGGAAAGCAGGCGGGCAGACAAGTCGGCGCATCCGATGCCGGCCAGGCTCATTGGCAAACCCACCGACTGACAGAACCCAAGCACCTCATCCACCAGCGCGCGTTCCGCTTCCTCCAGCATGAGCTGGACAATCACTCCAAAGGCCACTTTCTCGCCGTGCAGGAAGGCATGAGTTCCAGGCGCGGCCGTGAGGGCGTTGTGCACCCCGTGAGCCGCCGCCAGGCCCGCCGATTCAAAGCCCAGACCCGAAAGCAGCGTATTGGTTTCAATGATGCGCTCCAGCGCCGGAGTGACGCGTTTTTCTCCCGCCGCCCGCAAGGCTTCCCCCCCGTCTGCCAGCAGGGTGCGATAGCAAAGCTCGGCGAGCGCCAATGCGCCGAGGGTGCACGACCCGCCGCGGGTGTTGGGCCGCTTCGCCGCGACACACGCGCGGGCCTCAAACAGCGTGGAAAGCGCGTCACCCATCCCTGCCACCAGGGTCCGCACGGGCGCCTGCGCGATCACGTGCGAGTCCACCAGGACCAACACCGGATTTACGGGATGAAGGCGGGTCACTTCGAAAACACCCTCCTCACTGTAGATAATGGAAATCGCGCTGCAGGGCGCATCGGTCGAGGCGACCGTCGGGCAGCTCACGAAGGGCAACTGCAGGTCCGCCGCCGCCGCTCGCGCCGCATCGAGCGTCTTGCCTCCGCCGGCGCCCAATATCGTGGACACGCCCGCCGCGCCCGCCGTCGCGGCAATCCGCGCAACCTCGGCATGGGTGCATTCACCCGAAAAGTCATGCACGGAAAAGGCAAGGCCTGCGTCGCCCAACGTCTTCCGCCACGTGCCCTCCAGCAGAGTTCGGGGTGACCGGCTGGTCACGATGAGAACAGGGCCGGCCAGCCCGAGACCCGCCATTTCCCCGCCGAGCGATTGCGTGGCATGAAGACCTTGCGTGTAACGCGAGGGGGAACAAAAAACGGCGTTCATGCCACTAGACTAATGCCCGCCATTTCCCCGCACAAGACGAAAGCGCCCCCCCCTTCCGATGTGGGTGCGGGACAAATTTCTGAAGGATCTCCCGATCGGCGTTTTTTGGGAACATGTAAGCTTCTGTGCCACAACGTGGCTGCATCCCGCAGCCCAAGGTTGCAAAGCTACCTTGGGTAGATAGCAAACCATACACCAACCCTGAATGGGTTGTGTTCCTCGCCCGATGCAACCCATTCAG
>CAMASH010000004.1 GCA_945860745.1 Chthoniobacter flavus
ACGTCCACGATGTCAATTTCCGGATCGCTCACCACTGCCTTCCAATCCGTGGCCGCCTTCTGCCAGCCGAGTTGCGCGCGGGCCGCCTCGACGTTCTTGGCCGAACGTCCGCAGATGGTGTGCAGATTCACCCCGGCGGGCAGATCAAAAAACCTCGGCGCCTGGCGCCACGCATTCGAGTGCGCCTTGCCCATGAAGTTGTATCCGATCATTCCGACGTTGAGTGTGCGTTTGTCCATAAGAGAAAGTTTTTGGGGTGAAGGGCGACTCCACCAAATGCGCCGGAGGCTGGAAATGAAAAAGTTTGGTCCTGTTATTGGAGGTGGGGGGCTAGTGACGGCCGCTCTGACCAGCTTGCATCCCCAACCCCGGCCGCCTAGTTTCCCCGTCATGACAACACGTGCGTGGGCGGCATTAAAAAAAGGCGGCTCCTTGGAGCCGTATGAATTTGCATCCGGCGATCTGAAATCCGATCAAGTCGAGATCGCGGTGGAATACTGCGGCATCTGTCACTCCGACCTTTCCATGCTGGAGAACGCCTGGGGCAACGCGGTCTATCCGCTCGTTGCCGGTCATGAAGTCGTCGGGCGTGTAATCGCCACCGGCCCCGAAGTTCCCGCGTCACTCAAGATCGGTGCCCGCGTCGGACTCGGCTGGTTTTCCGAGAGCTGCATGGCCTGTGCCCTCTGCCTGCACGGGGACCACAACCTCTGCCAGACCGCCGAACAAACCATCGTCTCGCGCCACGGAGGCTTTGCCGAACGCGTCCGCTCCCATTGGGCCTGGGCCACTCCCCTGCCCGAGGGTCTCGATCCCGCCAAAGCCGGACCGCTTTTCTGCGGCGGCATCACCGTTTTCAACCCCATCGTGCAATTCGGCGTGAAACCCACCGACCGCGTCGGCGTGATCGGTCTCGGCGGACTCGGCCACCTCGCCCTTCAGTTTCTCGATAAATGGGGCTGCGAGGTCACCGCCTTCTCCAGCCGTCCCGACAAGAGCGACGAACTCCGCAGCCTCGGCGCGGATACCGTCGTCAATTCCCGCGACAGCGCCGAACTGGCCAAGGTCGCCGGAAAATTTGATTTCATCCTCTCCACCGTCAACGTCCCGCTCGACTGGAACTCCTACATCAACGCCCTTGCGCCCCGCGGCCGGCTGCACACCGTCGGTGCCGTGCTGGAGCCGATCCCGGTTCCCGCCTTCAGCCTGATCATGGCTCAGCGCTCCCTCTCCGGTTCCCCGCTCGGTTCGCCCGCCACCACGCGCGACATGGTGGAATTCTGCGCCCGCCACACCATCGCCCCCGTGACGGAATTTTTCCCCATGTCGAAGGTCAACGACGCCCTCGAACATCTCCGCGCCGGCAAAGCCCGCTACCGCATCGTACTGAAAGCGGATTTCTAAGAGGTTTCGCGCCAAGGACGCAAAGAACGCAAAGGGTCCGGAAAGAAAATCATTTCGGATATTCTCCGTGTTCTTAATCTTCGCGCTCTTTGCGTCCTTTGCGCGAACCCTGTCTTTCCCTTCGCGCGAAAATTGCCTTGGACTTCCCGCTCTTTTGCCCGACATTTCCCTCTTAACGCAGGGGAGCCAACGCGGCTGAGAGTCCCATAACGGGAGACCCTTGGAACCTGATCCGGCCAACACCGGCGAAGGGAGCGAGCCGCGGCAGGCGTCCATGCGTCCACACCACACGCACTTATGATCGCACCCACCGACGCCATCGCGCCCGACAGTTCCACGCCGCTTCCGAACTCCTCCCGCGTTTACGTCGGCGGAACCCTCCATCCCGCCGTCCGCGTGCCCATGCGCGAGATCGCCCTGGCCCCGACGAAGACCTTCTCCGGGGAACTCGAAGCCAACGAACCCGTCCGGGTCTATGACACCTCCGGCCCCTGGGGTGACCCCGCCTTCGACGGCCATGTGGAAGGCGGCCTGCCCGCCCTGCGCAAAGACTGGATCCTCCAGCGCGGCGATGTCGCCGAATACACCGGCCGCGAGATCAAGCCGCAGGACAACGGCTACCTCAGCACCAGCCACGCCCAGATCGCTTCCGAAAAGCGCGGCGGGTTGAGCCCCCTTCATTCCCCGGAAAACGCCAAACGCAAACCCCTCAAGGCCACCGGCCATCCCGTCACCCAACTCTGGTATGCAAAACAGGGCATCGTGACCCCCGAGATGGAATTCATCGCCATCCGGGAAAGCCTGCGCGCCGCCCGCATCGCCGACTACACCCACGACATCGTCCGCGACGATCTCGACAAGCAACACGCGGGCTCCTCGCAAATCTCCGCGTCTCCGCGTCCCCCCTTCACCCCGTCCATCTTCACCCGTTTCCCCCAGCGAATTCCGAACGAAATCACCCCCGAGTTCGTCCGCGAGGAAGTCGCCGCAGGCCGCGCCATCATTCCCGCGAATATCAACCACCCGGAACTCGAGCCCATGATCATCGGCCGCAACGTCCTCGTGAAGATCAACGCGAATATTGGCAATAGTGCCGTCGCCTCCAGCATCGAGGAAGAAGTGGAGAAAATGCGCTGGGCCACCAAATGGGGCGCCGACACCGTGATGGACCTTTCCACCGGCAAGAACATCCACGCCACCCGCGAATGGATCCTGCGCAATTCGCCCGTCCCCATCGGCACCGTCCCGATCTACCAGGCCCTCGAAAAGGTCAACGGCAAGGCCGAGGATCTCACCTGGGAACTTTACCGCGACACCCTCATCGAACAAGCCGAGCAGGGCGTCGATTATTTCACCATCCACGCCGGCGTCCTTCTGCGCTTTGTCCCCCTGACCGCCTCACGCATGACCGGCATCGTCAGCCGCGGCGGCAGCATCATGGCCAAATGGTGCCTCTCCCATCACAAGGAAAACTTTCTCTACACCCACTGGGACGACATCTGCGACATCATGGCCGCCTACGACGTCTCCTTCTCCATCGGCGACGGGCTGCGCCCGGGTTCCATCGCCGACGCCAACGACAAAGCCCAATTTGGCGAACTTGAAGTGCAGGGCGAACTGACCAAACGCGCCTGGGCCAAGGGCGTCCAAGTGATGAACGAAGGTCCCGGCCACGTCCCCATGCACATGATCGAGGAAAACATGGCCAAGCAACTCGAATGGTGCCACGAAGCCCCCTTCTACACCCTCGGCCCCTTGACCACCGACATCGCCCCCGGCTACGACCACATCACCTCCGGCATCGGAGCCGCCATGATCGGCTGGTTCGGCTGCGCCATGCTCTGCTACGTCACGCCCAAGGAACACCTCGGGTTGCCCAACAAGCAGGACGTCAAAGAAGGCGTCATCACCTACAAACTCGCCGCCCACGCCGCCGACTTGGCCAAAGGCCACCCCGGGGCCCAATACCGCGACAACGCCCTCAGCAAAGCGCGATTCGAGTTCCGCTGGGAAGACCAGTTCAACCTCGGCCTCGACCCCGAGCGCGCCCGCGAGTTCCACGACGAGACCCTTCCGCAGGAAGGCGCCAAGAGCGCCCACTTCTGCTCCATGTGCGGCCCGCACTTCTGCTCGATGAAAATTACTGAGGATGTGAGGAAGTATGCGGCCGAGCAGGCAATCTCCGAGGAAGAGGCCTTGAAACAAGGCCTGGAGGAAAAGTCGAAGGAGTTCGCTGAGAAGGGTTCCGAGCTTTACGCGAAAGCGTAATGGAAGGGAGCACTCTGTCGCGTCCGTGAATCCGTTGAAGAGCTGTTAGAAACAGCCAGAAAACTGGAGCGTCGGACTATGACCGTCGCACATTCCTTCTTCCGACGCTCAGGGAGCAACTCTCCAAACGCAGAGATGGCCCACACCCGCAAAGATACGCTCACGCGGCCACCGGAATGGTGGAAGCACCTTCGGCCGTTCAACAAGCACCGGGTCGCCAAGCGGGAACGCAAGGCTGCGGTGAAAGAAATTGAAAAAGAGCTTCGATGAAAACCCGAATGACCCGGCGTCGAATCCGGGCACCCAAACATTCGGCCTGCGGCCTTTGCAAACCGCAAAAGCGCGGTTGGGAGGATAAACGAACTCCGCGCGACCGGCGTCTTGCCGTGGGGGCCGACCAATAGGTAAAGGAACAAGCCCTCTGATCTTCCCAAGCCATGGGCAAAATCCGACGCGGCGGCTACGTCTTTATCTGGTGGGTTGGTGACCATTCACCACCGCATGTGCATGTTTTCGATAGCAAGGAACGATTGCTTGGCCGCGTTGCCATCATCAACAAAGCGCCACTCGATGATTGGCTCCCGCGCGAAAGGTGGTAGAGATCATCAACAACCTGCAAAAAGAAGGCCGACTATGAAAACCTTGAATCCGCTCAAAGTCCCTTTTGGCAAAGGGAAATTCTCGCGTCTTCGCAACGTGCGCTTCCTGCAATGGGAGGATGCCTTCGAGGTGGATTTCGACGACGGTCTCTCCTTTTTGGAACCTCACAAAACAATCCGCAAATCCAACAAGATCGCGGCGGGTGCCAGCGTCCAATCCGTCGAAATGGAAGACGAACTTCACTCCGGTTTCTTCGTCCACTACGACAACGGCCAGACCGCCGAGGTCTCCTGGGCCTTCATTCGGGAATTGCCGCCGAAGACAGCGAAGAAGCTGTAGAAAGAAGCGCGACCAGACGTCTGCTCGCGACAAAATCCATTCGGCCGGCGAGGATGCCCGCATGACTGTTCATCCCGCCATTCCCCCCGCCGACGAGACTCGCAAATTAAAGGTGGCCGACCCGGAGGATGCGTCCTTACCGTGCATCGGATTTGTCGGCGATACCGGCATGATTTCGAGGAATTCCACCACATCCTTGAGGGCGAGGTGGAGTTCACGTTCCGCGATGCCAACACGACGGAGCAGACCAGTCGGACCGTGGCCTTTCCCGCCAATGCGCCGCACGCCTTCAAGAACCCCTCGAAGGCCCCGGCCCGGATGCCGGGCATGTGCGCCCTGGCGGGGCAGGAGGAGTTTTTCCTCCGGATCGGTGATCAAGTGAATACCCGCCCGGCGACGGCACCGAAGCCGGACAAAAAAACGCTGGCCGCGCAGAAAAAAAAGTCGGGGAACTTGCTCCGTTATATCGTAACGGGATACTGAAACCCTGACCCCCGAGCAGCCCATTATGGAAATCAAAAAAAACAGCTCACAACCATCCACCAAAGGACCAGCCGACTGGTTTACCGGCGCGGTGCGGATTGATCCGTTGTTCCAGCCCAACGCGTCGCGGCGCGCGGCGGGACTCAGCGTCACCTTCGAACCCGGCGCCCGCACCGCCTGGCACACCCATCCGCTCGGCCAGACCCTCATCGTCACCGCCGGCTGCGGCCGGGCGCAGACGTGGGGAGGTCCGGTGGAAGAAATCCGCCCCGGGGACGTGATCTGGATCCCTCCGGGCGAAAAGCATTGGCACGGCGCCGCGCCGACCACGGCCATGACTCACATCGCCACCCAGGACCAACTCGACGGCAAGGTCGTGGACTGGCTGGAACACGTGAGCGACGAGCAATACGAGGGATGAACTGTAGCGGCGCTCTATGAGCGTCGCACTTTTCGTCATCCGACGCTCACAGAGCGCCGCTACAAAGCGTGATCACTCTAAGAATTTTTGGGCCGGATTTTTCCGCTGAGAAATTCCTCCAGCGCTTCCTGCGCCCCAAGTTCGACGGCCCAGCGTTTGAGATAGGTCTTATCCAAGGCTTCGGCTTGCACCGCGATGATGCCGGCGATGTCCCCGAGTTGCCGGTCGGAAGGGGTGAGGCGCTTCCAGAGAAGCTGTGCCGGATGCCTTCCCGGGCAATGTCGCAGGACATTTCGTGCAGATCCAAGGCGACCGCCAGCCGCTGCTCGCCGGTCATCTGGCGATAGCGCGTGATCTGTTTGTCCAGTGCGGTGGCCGCAGTCATGGGTGTTTTTTACAAAGTTAACCGGATCGTAACCAGCGCAAAAGTCTTCAGAGAAACCCCCAAGGAACAGAGATCCTCCGAAACATTGCCTGTCCCCCCACTTCCCGATTGCCTCCCCGACCGAAGCCTGAAACCTTTCGCCGTCGCCGATGACCAGTCTCGTTCCATCTCCCACGCTTCCCGCCCATCCCGCCAAGGGCCGTTCCGGACCTGCCGCTCCGCGCGAACTTTCCCCTCTCACGCACGCGGAACGGATGAAAAGCTTTGGGGAAGCGATTGATGTGATCCGCATCCGGGCCGAGGCGGATCTGGGGGCGCGGGACGTAACGCGCCTTCGCCGGTTGAATTGGTTTTCGCGCGGGATGGAAGTGGTGGGCCGGACGTTGCTCCACTTCAGTCTGGAACCCTTCACCTTTCTGGCCGGCGTCGGCGCTTTGTGGATTCACAAGCAATTGCAAACAACCGAAATCGGCCACACCGTACTGCACGGGGTCTATGACGATCTCGAAGGCGCCGGGCGTTTCACCTCCAAGAAATTTTCCTGGGATGCCCCGATCCATGAGGCCTCATGGCGGCAGGGGCACAATGTGGATCACCACCATTTCACCAATGTGACGGGCAAGGATCCGGATATGAATTTCGGTCCGGCCCGCCTCACGGAGCGAACGCCCCACAAGTGGTTTCATCATCTGCAGTTCCCCTTCCTCATTGCGATTCTGGCACCGAATTTCACATTCTTCGTCAACCTGCACTTCACCGGCCTCAACGACCTCTATTTCGGAAACGGGCGGGCCGATGAGCACTATGGAAAAACGGATCGCTCGTGGAAGGCAATCCGGGCGGCGCATCTCACCGCGCTGCGGAAATTTGTGCCCTACTATCTCAAGAACTATCTCTTCTTCCCGGCGCTGGCCGGATTGATGTTCTGGAATATATGGATGTTCGGGAAGGTTCTGCTGGGAAACTGGATGGCGGAAACCCTGCGCGATATTTACAGTGCGGCCACGATTTACTGCGGCCACACCGGCGAGGACGTCGCGGATTTCCCCGAGGGCACCCGGGCCAAAGGAAAGGGCGAGTGGTATGCGATGCAAGTGGCGGCCACCAACAATTTTGAAGTGTGCTTGCCGCTTTCCATCCTGTGTGGCGGACTCGACCGCCAGATCGAGCATCACCTTTTCCCCAAACTTCCCCCGGATCGTCTGCGGAAAATCGCCCCCGAGGTCCGGGCGGTGTGCGCGGCCCATGGCGTGCCCTACCGCACGGATACCTGGTGGAGAACGCTGAAAAAAGCGCTCGCCCACATGCGGAATCTCAGCGTGTGCGAACTGGGCCGGGCGGCAGTTTAACGGAGAGAAAGAACGGGAAGTCTTGAATCCGTGCGGGTTTGCCACTAGCTATCATCGATGGCGATCCGCCGCCCTCCGCCGGGAAATTATTTGCTCGTCCTCGTCCTCTTGGGAGCCGGTCTGGCCGCACTCGGCGGCTGCGCTCAGCAGGACCAGACCCGCACTTTCCAACCCACCGGCCGGCCGCTCACCGGTTACCCCGGGCAGAGACCGGAGTTAATGACAGGTCCGGACACGGTTTGGGCGGCCTACCGCATCGGACCGAAGCAGTATTTTGCCCAGCCGAACGATTGGACGTGCAGCGCCTCCTCGTACATTATGGTTTATCGCGCTCTCACGGGAAAGGATCTTCCCCTCAGCGAAGTGGTGGCCAGAACCGGTGCCGTGGAGGGCGTGGGAGCGGAAAACCGCCGTGTCGTCGAAGCCCTCAAAATGCTGGGACCGCAGTATGAAGTGATCACGGGTCAGTCGTCGGCCCATCCGAAGGGAAAAATCCTCCCGGCGAATATTCGGGCGGCGGAGAAAGTCCGCGAATGGGTCACCCTTGCGCGGCTCCTGCGCGGCGGATATCTGGTGATTTTGAACTTTCGCGAACCCGAAGAACACGGCGGCCACTACGGCGTGCTGCAGGGACTGAACGCCCAAGCCATCCAAATCGCGGACCCGTATTACGGCCGGGTTTCGGTGATGCCATGGGAGAGCTTTGATTTCCGCACCGGCTACAGCGACCCGGTGTTGCACGGTTGGTCTGTCGCCGTGCGGCCCAAGCCCTAGCTTTGGTCCGCTGTCTACAGAATCAAACGATCCTCAATCGAATCGTCCATCGTTTTTCCCATCGCGGCACCGATCAACCTCTTGACGCCAGCGACGGCGCTTCCGTTCTTGGTATCCCAGGAGTAACCGCCCGAGGGAGAAAATTGAATCACGGGAATGCGGGGATCGTCCCCTCCCCCGGAAATCACACAAGGCCAAGGGAAGTCTCACCCAAAAGGTGATGGCACTTCCCGCCATCAAAATCCTGGATCTTCTTCCCTCGGTGCTCCCGGTGTCCTCCGGGGGGAATTCCCATTTTCCCTTTGAGGTTTAATTATCGGTTCCCAAAACCCCTCAATCCTGGCTCTGTCCTGCGAGCATATCCCCATGCCATCGAGAAAAAAATCGGAATGCGCCGGGCCTTGAAAATAGAACCTCGCGACCAGCCCGATGGCCCGTTCCTCGTTTTTGTGACTGTCCGCCGCGCTCAGGAACCACAAATTTCCGGCGTCGTCCCCCGGCTGCACGCTCAGGGGGCGGACCCCGCTTGATCCGCTGGCGGTCACGGCCGTGCAGAAAAGGCACGTCTTGAAATTTTCCACCAAAGGCTTGATTTTTACGATGGCAGCGGGCCCGCTGAGGTCCTGGTGATTTTCTTCCGATTGGTTGCGATTGATCGGGTCCATGGATACCCGGTATGCGCCGGCCCCGTGCCGATGGGCGGGAGATTCGTGGAAACCCCGGGGGCGGGATCATCGCAGCGGAGATTGATTCCGTGGGATTGTCTCGGCAAGATGGGGGGCCGAGCCGATGACCAAGCCTTCACCCTCAACCCGACCGACCAAACGCCCTGCCGCACCGTCGTGGCTTTCCCGTTCCTTCCGCCGGCTGTTTGGCAAACCGCGAAAAGCTTCCCCAGCCCATCCGGGAAACCGCCCCACGGCACCCGCCAAGGCGGAGACAGCGCTTTTGCCGCCCTTTGCCGGATTGTCACCGGAACAGATTCACGTTCCCAAAACGAAGGCCGATTGCCAGGCCGCCGCAGGGGAGATTCTGGCCGCGGGGGTCGCCGGTTTCGACACCGAGGCCAAGCCGACTTTCAAGGTCGGCGAAAAGAGCACGGGGCCTCACGTCGTTCAGTTTGCCCTCACGGACAAAGCCTTTATTTTCCAACTCCACCGGGGCGAATGTCAGAAGGTCGCGGCAGAACTCATCGCCTCCGAACGGGTGCTGAAAGTCGGATTCGGGTTGAAAAACGATCACGGCCAGATCCGCAACCGTCTGGGCGTCAAACTCCACAACGTTCTCGATCTGGATCACATCTTCCGCCAGCGGGGTTACAAGGGACAAATCGGCGTGCGCGCCGCCATTGGGGCGGTGATGAAGCTGAACTTTCCCAAATCCAAAACCATCAGCAAAAGCAACTGGTCGGCCGCGCAACTCACGCCGGGTCAACTCCGCTACGCGGCCAACGATGCCTACGCCGCGCTGAAAATCATGGAAGCGCTGGATCTCAAGCCGGCAGAAATCTCCAGTCAGCGGAGACATTAAACTGCCGAGGGGCTGCGGATAGGGATTCCTTAAAGAGGGCACGGGGGATTTTTGCGGCCGGGCTTTTGGTGGGGGGCACCGCGCTCTCCGGGGCGGAGACCTTCCGCGCCGCGCGGGTGGCGGATCCCCAGCCAAGCACGAGAGCGAGGAAGGCGGGCGCGGGCTTTACGGCTGGTTCGGGCAGATGCCGGCCAACCCGGAGGCCTTCTCCCTCGAGGACCTGCGCACCATTGCCGACCGGACCACGCCCATTCCCGGCAGGGAGGGGTGGACCTTCACGGATTTCCACAGCGCGCAGCGGCAAAAGGGCCGGTCGCCTTTGTCGGGAGCGGCAAGGGTTGCGAGGGGGGGGGTATTTCTACAATGCGCATGCCGCGCAGAAGACACCGCGACGCGTTGTCGACACTGAAACTGAACGCCCCATTCTGGGGGTAAGTCGCTGTAAACAAATAAAGGGAGCAACCTCGCTTGTTCTTTTGGCCTCTTGGCTGCGTTGGTTATCCCCCGTGCACCCTGGCTCTCTCCTTCGTCGAGTCTCAGTCGCAAGGTGCTTGGGCTCTGCTCCTTCGTCGCGCCTGGCCAGAGGCCAAAACTCCTGCGCCATCTTGCCACCTTTATTTCTTTACAGCTCCTAAGTTCACCGGCTTCGGCATTTTCCAACCATCTGCGGTGACCCGGTGGTGTTCACCGGAAAGTCGGGAAGCTTCGCAGGCGTCTTTCTTGACAAGACCTCCGCCGATGCCCTTTTCGTGTTGGCAGACAACTGGACGCCGATCGAAGGCAAAGCGGTGAAGGGTTTTGAAATCGCCGGCCATTTCCTCGTCCGCAATCGCATTGCCCTCACGGCGAATTTCGAGGATGGCACGTCCGGGGTCTCTCTCGCGACGGTGCCGGCGGAGGGCTTTGTCCGCATGGGTGCGCCGGGGCTTTAGGATTTCCAGGCGTCACCCCGCAACGGCACAACAGAATTTCCTCCGGGGGAATCGCGACCCGGTGAGCGCGCGGGGTTTTTCGTTGGTGGACAGCGGGGAACGACCGTATCGCTTCCCGGAAATAAAAAACCGGAGCAGGAATTTCGGAGCCAGCCTGGGATGCAAAACGGTCATTCCCGGCAACCCTCATCAGGCTGACGGCTCAGGCGACTTCCTCCACCACCGCATCCACTCCGCTATGTCCAATGATTCGCACGGGCCGGCCCCGCTCCACCATTTCGCCCCGCGTAATGACATCCAGCAAATCCTCCCCGACCCGCGCCTTGCCCCCGGGACATAACGGAGAGAGAGCCACTCCGGTCCGGCCGATGCGTGCGGCCTGTTGCGCCTCCACCGCGGCCCCGGATTGCACTCCACTTGCCGTCTGCGAGACGAGGTGGTGGAAGAGGAGCGTTTTTGGCAGAAAACGCGCCAGCACGAGAGCGAGCACAAACGAGACCAGCACGGCCACGCTGAGGTCGCGCAGCGGAAGTTCCAACTGCGGCAGCGTGGGCAGCGCCGGTCCGCCCGGATAGACGTCCACCATGCTCATGATCAGCGCGAGCAAAATCAAAACCGAACCGGCCAGACCCGCGATGAAGGTGCCGGGAAAGAGGAACAGCTCGATCGCGACCAGAATCAATCCCAGCACAAAGATGATCACCCAGCCCGGGGCGGATAAACCCGCGACATAACCCCCGAAAAAGTACACGGCAAACGCCACGATGCCGACTAGGCCAGGCAACCCGAATCCCGGCGTCTTGAATTCCAGATACAGCCCGATGATGCCAAGGATCAGCAAGATCGGGGAAATGGCATTGATCCAAAGGCCGAGTTGCTCGGTGCCGGTGGGTTTGATCTCCACGCGTTGCGCCCCGGCGTAGCCCAGCTTATCCAGCAGGGCGTCGAGGGATTCCACTGTTCCCGAAGACAGCAGGGGTTTTGGTGGTTTGCCGTATTGCTTGGCCGCCTGCCGGTCGGTCAGGGTGAGAATGTTCCCCTCTTTGTTCAGGACCTCGCCATCGATGGTCAGCGCTTTGGTTTTGTCAATCATCGCTTCGACGACCTCAATGTTGTGATCGTTTTTCTCGGCCTGGGTGCGGACGAGGGCACGGATGGCGGAAGTCATCTTGGCCTCGACCGTGTCCGGCATTTTCTCCGCGCCTGCTCCGCCGGGCGACATCATGATCGGCGCAGCGGCCCCGATCACGCTCTGCGGTGCCATGTAAATCCTTTGCGTGGCCACGGCGATGAAAGCGCCGGCGGAAAAAGCCCGGTCGTTGACGAAGGTGTAGGTGGAACCCTTGAATTTGCTGATGATCTGGATGATTTCCTCAGTCACATCCACGCGTCCGCCATCGGTGTTCATGTCGAGGATGAGCGCGTCGGCTTTGGCTTCCATGGCTTCCTTCACCCCGCGACGGACCACATAAACCAGTGGCGGCATGATGTTCTCGCGAATGGGCAGGATGTACACTTTCCCGGCGGGCGCGGGTCCAGGCACTTCGCTTTGCGCCGGGACCGCCCCCGCACCACCCAGCCACAGGCCGCCGAGCAGAAGGGGGAAAGCACGACGGAAATTCATGCGGGAACCTACCGCCATCGCCGCGATGCCACAACGGAGAAAACACCATCCCGCCCCGACAGCCTCTCACCGGATCTCCTTGTTTACCCCGGTATCCAGTATGACACTACCCGGATGAACACAAATCTCGCCCAAGTCCGCCTGCCCCTCGATCTCGATTTCGTGCTGTTCGCCCTCGGAGCCGGGGTGTTGCTCGTCGTCGGCATCCTCATCCTCAACTTCGGTATGATTTACATCCGTGCGCTTTTCTCCGGAGCCAAAGTCACCATCACCGAACTGATCGCGCTGCGGTTGCGGCGGATTCCCGTCGGGTTGATCGTGGATGGCCGCATCACTGCGGTGAAATCGGGACTGCCCATCACCATCGACGAGTTGTCCACGCATTTCCTGGCCGGGGGCAATGTCCAGATGGTCGTCCTCGCCCTGGTCGCGGCCAAAAAAGCCGGCATCAATCTCGTCTTTGATCGCGCCTGTGCCATCGACCTCGCGACCAAAGGCACGGGCAAGACCGTGCTCGAAGCGGTGAAAACCTCCGTCAATCCCAAGGTGATAGACTGCCCTGCGCCCACCTCGGGCAAGACCACAATTGATGCGGTGGCCAAGGACGGCATTGTCATTAAAGCCAAGGCCCGCGTGACCGTGAGGACGAATCTGGATCGTTTCGTGGGCGGGGCGACGGAGGAGACCATCATCGCGCGCGTCGGCGAGGGCATCGTTTCCACCATCGGCTCCGCGGAGACCTACAAGGCGGTTCTGGAAAATCCCGATCGCATATCCAAGACGGTTCTCGGCAAAGCCCTCGACAGCAACACCGCCTTCGAAATTCTCTCCATCGACATCGCCGACGTGGATGTGGGCGGAAACGTCGGGGCCAAGCTCCAAGCCGAGCAGGCCGAGGCCAACAAACTCATCGCCCAGGCCCAGGCCGAAGTCCGCCGCGCCGCCGCTGTGGCCACCGAGCAGGAAATGGTGGCGCGGGTTTCCGAGATGCGCGCCCGCGTCGTTGAAGCCGAGGCGCAAATCCCGCTCGCCATCGCCCGCGCCTTCGACCAGGGCCACCTCGGCATAATGGACTACTATCGCATCAGGAACATCCAGGCCGACACCACCATGCGGGAAAACATCGGCGGGGATGGCCCGGAGTCCGCGAGCCCGGTGACAAAAAAATAGCACCGGGTCGAACCATCTATGAACGTCGTTTTCGCCGCCAGCCTCTTCGATAGCCCGTGGGTCGTCGCCACCGTCATCATCGTCGGCACCCTGATCAACTGGCTGGCCAAACGCCGCGAGGAAAAAAAAGCCGCTCAACCGGCCGGGGACGGAAGCCCGCCCGCGGAGGATCCGCCGGGCGAATTCAATCTGGAGGAAACTCTTCGCCGGTTTCTGGGCGAAGAGCCCCTTCCGCGGCCACCGCCTCTTCCACCCGCAAACGCGAACCTGGAAGCCGCCAGACCCCAACCACCAGAGGAGGCCATCCGCCGGTTCGAACAACTGAGCGAGCAGGCCCGCCATCCCGCCAGGGTTGTCACCCACCCGCGAGAACCCCGCGCGAGACGTTCCGCCTCGCCCTGGCGCAACCCGAAACACGCGCGGCAGGCCTTTGTCGCCTCCGTCATTTTTGATCCGCCGAAATGCATGGAACCCTGAGCCCTCTCTGTCCGGATCTGTCGCCATGACCTCCATCATCACTCTGTTAGTTTTGGGTGCGGTTTTGATTTATCTGGAAACGATGCTGCCCGGTCTCATCGCTGGCATTCTGGGCTTCGTTTGTCTGGTGGCCGCAGTGGTTCTGAGCTACCGGAATTTCGGCCACCAAACCGGCAGCGTGATTCTGGCTGGTGTCCTGGGGGGTCTGATGCTCGGCACATTCTGCTGGCTCAAATTTTTTCCCGGGAGCCGGATGGCCGGAAAATTCATCTCGCGGGGTTCGGTGGGAGATTTGGGTGTGGCCAGACCGGAACTCCTCCATGCCACCGGGACAGCCCTGACCCAGTTGAGACCGTCCGGCACGGCCAGCATCGATGGCCAGCGCGTTGATGTCGTGACGGAAGGTGGTCTCATCGACGCCGGTGCCGCCGTCAAGGTGGTCACGGTAGAAGGTGCCCGCATCGTCGTGCGCGAAATCTAAGGCCGGGCCAGCCTTTCTCCGCCGGAGAAAATTCGCATTCCCGCACGGGAGATGCTAACTCTTCCCGTTGGAAAAATCGCATTATGCCAAAAATCAGACTTTCAGGAACCGTCCTCGGGGCGGATGACCCCAACCGGGCCTCCCGGGCCCGCCTTCTCTATCTCCTCTTTGCCGGAGGATGGGACATTTACAACTCGAACGGCGACCAGAAGATCACCCTCTCGAACATTGAAAAGAAGATCATCGAGTCGAACGCCTTTGTCTTCACCCCCGGTGCGACGCTGGAGGACATGTTCAAGGCCATCTCGATTTTTGTCGGCTTCCAAACCCTCGATCGCAATCTGGCCGGCAAGCCGACCATCATTCTCAACGAAGACGCCTCCTGGGATCCCTTCTTCGCCGTGCTGGCTCATCTCCGGAAAATGGGAACCGTTTTGCAGGACTACAAAGATTACCTCCTCGCCGTGGAGTCCCCCGAAGCTGTGCTGGACACCCTCGCTCGCGCTCAAACCCGGGGCCTGCCTGATGCCGGCCGACACAAGATCGGTGAAAGCCAGCCGCCCGTGGTCGAAGTGCCGCTGCCTGAAGATTACATCGGCAGCGCTTGTGTTTTTTGCTCCGCTTCCCTGGAAGATCCCAGCTATCTCGCGGATGGCGAGGCCCTGGGTCGCATCCTGGCGAAAAACAAAATCGGCTGCATCTCCGGCGCCGGGCGTTCAGGCATCATGGGCGCGGTGGTGAAGGGCTCCGTCAATGCCGGAGGCTGGGCCGCCGGATCGAACGTGCCGCACATCATCGAACTCGAGGGCCTGCCGGAAGGACTTTCCAATTTCTGGCTGCGTCCCGACATCTACACCCGCATGGAAGTGATGATCGAGAATTCGCAGGCGTTCGTCATTTTCCCGGGCGGGGCCGGCACCGTGCAGGAGCTCCTTGCGCTGATGATTTTCAAACGCCAGGGCCATCCGCTCATGGCGGGAAAACCGGTGGTCATCTTCAACCGGCAGAATCATGCCGGGCTGGGTTTCTGGGATCCGCTGATCGATTTGCTCAGCGATATGTGCGATCCCGGCGACTTTTTCGTGGCCAACAATCTGGAGGATATTCTCCCCGCCATTCAACCCGGGATGAGAAAGCTCCTGACCGGCCAGTCTCCGGGGTTGGAAAAAGAAGAACTGGCGGCCTGATATTTCGGCCTCACAACGCCAGGTCTTTGCGCCTCAGGCGGGCTTGGGTCCTCCGCCTTCATGTTCCAGCAGGGCAGCCAGAGGCTTGAGATTCTCGTAATCCACCTGCCAACCCGCGCAGTGGGCTGCCAGACCAATAACGCCACCCTCTCCGGAAAATGCGTTTTGATCCTGCATCAGGCGGGCCGATTTCTCCCAGGCAGTGAAGAAAAGGTCTTCCTTTCCATCTTTAGTCACGGCGAGGCAGCTTTCGTGGCACCACTTGGCCAGCTCCAGAGCTCCCGTGCCCCCGCAGAGCGCCCTCGCGAGATTTTCAAAAGCCGGCAACCGCCACGACCCGCAGGTTTCCAAGTGGGTGCGGATCGAGTGGCGGACCACAGGAATCACGGAAAGGCCCGGCAGAAAATCCCCCTCAGGAACAGGGCCGTGGAGGCGCGAGTCCGCATCCAGGAAGATGGCCGTATCATAGTCCTTCAGGGCGGCCTGGATCGCAAAGCGCTTGTCATGATACGCGGCGGCTCCGCGGCCATGGCCTGTGGGATTCAGTTGCTTGAGATACTCAGACGCCATCGGCCCGGTGGGTGCATGATAAACAGCGCGAGCGTTCAGACCGGAGAAGTCATCGGGTTCATCCGTCAGGATGACGAAAGCCGCAGAAGCCAGGTCTTCACAAAGGAGGCGCGCACGTTGACGATAAGGAGCGTGGATCGCCAGGGTGCAATAACAGGGTGTCATGACAGCATCCAGCGCCACTGCGCCGGGGACCAGGGGCGGGCCAGGGGGAGCACCTCGCGGACAGCCGCCGCCACCCCGGGCCACTTGATCTCGTCGTAATCGTCACCGGAAAGCCAGCCGCCGACAGCGATCTTCGGAAGCCAGGTTTGAATGTCGGCTTTGACATTTTCATAGTCATGCCGGGCGTCCAAATGTACCCAGGCAATCGAGGCGTCGGGAAAAAATGTGGAGGCGGTCAGTGAGTCGCTGACGATCACCGACACCTGTCCGGCAAAACCGCACGCAATAATGTTCCGATGGAGGAGCCCGGCCAGCGTGCCGCCGCCCTCGGCCAGAGCCGCTCCGTGATAGTCTTTCGCTTTAGGGCTCTCCACTCCACTGCCCAGACAGGTGTCCACCCCGATGAGACTGAATTGTTTGCCTCCGACTTGGGCGGCCTCGGCCAGCGAGCACAGGCTGCGCCCCAGATAGTTGCCGACTTCGACAAAACGGCTGCCATCGGGAAAGTGGCGGACGGCTTCCTCCTGACCAGAACGCCATTGAAACCATCCGGGTATTTCCTTCCAGTTCATTTTGCGCACTTAGTTTTCAATCTGGCCAGATACCGCAAGGGGGCCGTGATTCTCCACGAAAGGCCCGCCTGCATTTCCGTGATCTTGTGACGGAGGCTTGCCGCTTCTTGGCCGTGTTCAGTATTTTTCTGAATCCGTTCGGAATTTTCGCGAGTAAGGTTGGCATTCTCCCGGATAAGATCGGCATTTTTCATGAGCAGTTCATCTCTTTTCTGAATGAGCCAGGCATTGCCGGTTTTCAGACTTTCGCCCCGCTCGAGATACTCTTCATTCTTTTGTGTGAGCCAGGCATTGCCGGCTTCGAGGCTTTTGATGCGTTCGAGATGCTGGCGGGAGGCAAGCTCCCGGCGGACGGCTTGTGTCTCCAGGGCCGTATGTTTCTGCCACAGAACAGAATTCCAATGAAGCAGGCTTCGCACGGGACGAAGGGAATGTTCCCAGCGCAAAGGGGCCTGATTCCAGCAAATCACGCCGGAAGGGGAATCATCCATGCTCAGGTCAGAGAGCCTCCCGAAAATTTCCAGCAGGAGGGGATCGCAATCCGGGTCGTCCCGAAGGTCGGCGGCGGAATAATGGGCATGGCACAATTCCGGGTTGAGAAATTCCGCAAAAAAGGATTCCAGGGATGTGGCATCGGGAAAAAGGCCGAGAAAGCGGCCAAGGCGCTCAAATTGCGCACGGGGTTGCTCCAACATTCCGTCGTAATCAACGACCAACCCCGGACCATCCGCCATTCCCGCGGCAAGGTGGACACTGTAGAGGACCCATAGCCAGAGGCCGCTTATCTTCGGAAAGCCATCACGCCGGAATAAGGACGCCGCCACGCTGAGGGGATTGCGCAATCCAATGACAAACGACACGCGAACTCCCGCTTCGGAAAACACCTTCTTCCAAAAGGGCAGGAGGACCGAGAAACGAGGATCTTTCAGGCCCGCGAGGGATTTTTCATGAAGGAAACCATCGAGGAGCGCCAGGGCCCCGGGGAAAAACTCTGCGAAATCCGGGGGAACGGCGCCGCTTTCCTCCCACGGAAGGTCATCCCAGGAACGATTCCGATGCTTAAGCATTTCTTCATTGAATTCCTGGAAGTCCTTGTCTTCCCAATGGCCCTTGGGATTGTCCGCCGTAATGGGATGAAAATTCGAACCGAGGTCCACTCCGAACGCTTGCAGGCTTCTCGCCAGGGCGCTGGTGCCACTCCGATGCATGCCGAGGACCACGATCAAATGTTTGTCCGCATTCATCCTGCCTCTTAACCATCGGGCTGAACCGGCGGGAAACCCCGGCTTTCCGGCAAGGATGGGATTGTGGCGGGGGTCGGCCGATAAAAGATGATGATAGTGGACGTGCGCAAGGATGGGGAAGGCCCCCGCATCGATTTCCGAAGACCACGCATCGTAAGAAGGGAGGGGGAAGTTCTGCGAGGCGGGCAGGATCCGGACCGAGAGGCCCAGGGCCGAGATTGCCAAAGAAAGTGCAGCCTGCGAACTACCCCAAAAATTTCCTCCTTCGGCACTGACCATGCCATGACCGGCGGCGAAAGTCGCATTGCGGTTCGGCCAGGGAACCAGGCCGGCATCCAGGGACTTTTGAAAAAAACCGGCGGTTTTCCCAAAGAGCCCGTTCAGACGTTTCACCACGGTCAGCCCCCCGTTGTAGGATGCCTTGACCCGGACACGATCGACGGTGGTGGTGACTTCCGGAAGCGAGTCGTAGTCCACCCCGCAGACGCGGCAAAGATCACGCCAATAGGGATCAAAGGAATCTCCGGCCCCCGTCGTGCACATGCCCTTGACATCGACGGGCCGGAGGGCCGCATCGTGGTTGGCGAGTTCAAAGTCCGGTTCGGCCAGCAGGAGGGTGTCGCTGTCCAAAAAAATCAGAACATCAGCCCGCGATATGCGCTCGTATTCGGCACAGGCGAAAATTCGATAAGTCGGTCCGTACTCCGGACGGGGCGAAACAATCGCCATCTCAACAATCTCCGCGTCCATCGCGGCAAAGCGGGCCCTGGCACCGTCACCTATCCTTCGTTCCGAGCGGGGCTGCAGAATTTTGATGGAAGATGAGGAGTAAATTCCCCCGAACTGGCGGATACTTTCGCAAAGAAGCAGACCTTGTTGCTCCAAGGCCCCGGCCTCGGCAATAAAAACAATTTCACAATTCATGGCATTCCGGAAGCAATCGGAATCGTAACTCGGCCCCAACCATGAAGCAGCTTAAATCAGAATAAGGACGGCGCGAGGATCTTTGGGCCTGCCAAGGCGCCTCCCATCCACTGAGGATTTGGCCACTACAACGGGGACGCCGGCTCTTCCTCCGGGTTTAAACTCCTTGGTCAGATCCCGGCAGCGGCGGCGCGAAGCCAGCGCGATGATTCCGACGATAGTAATAAGCACACCGAAAGCCCCTGGCAGCCAGAAAAGCGACTTCGCAAAGATCGCATTTTCATCGTGGCCCGATGCCGGCGGAGTTTTCGGTCAGGATGCCCTGCTTCAAGGGATTGGTGGTCATGGGATAAAGATCAACGAGTTAGTTATTGTTGGAAGTCTTTTGCGGGCTGCCAGCTTGAGGAGTCGCACTGGATTTCAAGGCAGGGTTATCCAGCTTTTTAACTTTCGGACCACCAAGGGCCTGCTTGAGATCCCGGCGGAGTTGTCCCGGAGTTTTGGAAAAAGCAAATATTCTGCTCATGGAAAATGCGGGAGCCTGTTCGTTTGTTTTGAGTGGAAGATTCCCGCTGATCAGATTCTTCCCAGCCCCAGCAGGATCACGAGAATGACGAGTTCCAGACCCAGTCCGCCGGTCGGACTGTAGCACCAGTTTTCGCGGTGCAGCCCATACGGGAGGGCCCCGAGCAACAGCAGAACGAGAAGAACGATCAGGATCGTGCCTAACATGGGATCCCTTTATTCATGATCGCAGGATAGTCCCTCCGTCAGGCCGTCCGCCATGGGGTCTTTCCCTACTGTGACAGCGGCATCTTCGTAGCCGCCGTCGTAAGACGGTGGCAGATCCGCCAAGACAACTCCCAATACCCCGGATCATGAATCCGCAGATCGGGAAACCCCGGAATCACGCTCCCGCTGAAACGATACTCCGTCGCTGCCTCGCACAATCCTGCCCGGACCGGATTCTCAAGAATGTCGTGGCAGACTCCCGCAAAGGCATCCTGTCTTTTCTCCTCCTCAGGCAAATCGTGATCGTAGCCCTGCTTCTGAAACCATCCCACCCTCAGCGCCGCTTCCAGGGGCTTTCGCAAAAACCGCGCCGCGAGATAAAGGTCGGCATCCTCGCGAACTCCGGCCAGCAGCAGATGCAGATGATCCGGCACGAGGCAATACGCTGCGCCCACACAGCCATGCCGTGCGCAGGCATGAACCATCACTCCCCGACCATCAAAATCGCCGCGAATACCACCATGCGTTTGCGTCCGATCACATCCGCCAACACGCCAGACGGAACTTCCAGCGTCAGGATCGCCACCGCCCAAGCCACGTTCCGCAGCGAATACTGCTCCAGTGTCAGCCCCAGATCGAGAACCAGAATCCCAGGCGCTGAAGAAATCGGTTTTCCGCGTGATTAGGCTGTGAACTTTCTACCTCTCCCGGCTAAACTCACGCGATGAAACTTTTGCCGCAGATCCGGTGGGCTGGATTCGGATGGGTGCTTTTGCTCGCTGCCTGTTCTGCGCCGGAGCAGAAACCGAACACCGGCAGTGGTTCAGCAAACTGGAAAATCACCCCCGATTCCGCCGGGCCCGTGCGGTTGGGCATGACAGCCGCGGAAGCCGCCGCCGCCTTGAGGCCTTCCTCCCGGGTGACCAGCCCGTCCGATCAACTCCCGATGATCATCAACTCCCAGTTCGTCGTTTGGGATGCCGCGGGAACAAAACTGATGGAGTTCCTGATGGCCGATGCCCTCAAACCCAACCGGCCAGGGAATACCATCGCAACCATCATGGCCGCGAGCCCACGCTTGGCCACGGCGGAGGGAGTGACACCCGGCATGACCATTGAGGCCGCGGCGGCGGTCTACGGCCCGGCCATGTTGAGAAAAAGCGCAGAAGAAGGTTTCGGTGGCGAATGGGTGTCCTTCGCCCGCGCACCGTTCGGACTGCGTTTTTCGGTTTCCGGTCCCCAGGGCGGACAGGCGGGCCTGTATGCACCCTCGACCTTCCAAAGCGCGAACCACGTCCCCGGCGCCCTGATCCACACCATCGAGATCGGGCGTCCGTTTCTCAATTAACACTGCAGCGAAATCGCAATGAAAGTCGAACGGGTCAAATACATCATCTGGGCGGCGGACATGAACCGCGCTGTGGCATTCTATGTGAAGGTCTTCGGCGGGACCGTGCTGAAGCAAAATGACGTCATTAGCGAGGTGTCGGTCTGTGAAGGCCTCATCGGAATCCATGGCGGCGGCGAAGGCGCGCGGACCTGGACGGGCCTGAGCTTTCAGGTGCCGGATGTGATCGCCGGGGCCGCGGAGATCGTGGCGGCGGGCGGACACCTTGTGCGGGAACCCCAGCCCGAGAACGGCGAACCGCCGCATCTGGCCATGTGTGTGGACACCGAGGGCAACGAGATCATGCTTTCGCGCAAACGGCATTAGCCGTCCCAGGCCCTCCCCGCCGGGCTTGACTCCGCCGCGGGCCGTCACAAAATCCGCCGCCATGCAAACCTTGGTTCCGTTGGTGCTGTTTTTTGTTTAGGTGCTCGGGGAGGCCCATGCGCAAAAAATCCGCGTAGTCCCCCACGACATCGAGCCGTTCTCGTTTGACCGGGACGCCCGCCGCACCGGCTTCGCCATGGAACTGTGGGACGCCGTCGCGCGGGAATTGAAACTCGAATACGACACGACCCCGTCGGCAGCGCGAAGGAAATGGTGGCCGCGCTGGAAAACACATCCGCCGATGTCGCGGTGGGGGCACTCAGCATCACGACCGAGCGCAAGAAGGCGATCGATTTTTCGCAGCCGTTTTACGAATCGGGTTTGCAGATTCTCGTCTCGCAAAAAGGCGGCGGCATCCCGGACACAATCCGGTCATTGCTGCGGAATTTCCTCAGCTGGCGGCTGCTCGCGGGATTCGCCGCGGCCCTCATCATCAGGTTCATCATTTCGCATCTGGTCTGGATGTACGAACATCCGGTCAACGAGGAAATGTGGCCTCGCTCCTCTCTCACCGGCATCGGGGAGTCCCTCGGGTGGACGCTGAGTATTTTTCTGGTCGGCGGCGTGGACACCAAGGGCCGGTCGGCCTGGGCGGGCGCATCGCCGCGACGATCTGGATGCTGGCCTGCGTGATTGCGGTCCCCCTCCTCACCGCTTCGCTCAGCGCCGTGCTGACGGTGAATTCCCTGGCCAGCGACATGAGGGGACCCAACGACCTGCCCGGCCAAAAGGTCGCCACCATCGCCGGCAGTGCCTCCGAAACCTGGTTGGAAAAACTGGGGGAACCGGGCGGGGCGCGGGTCAGCGTGCGGGTCTTTCCGAACATCCCGGCGGGCCTCGACGCGCTGAAGAATGGCGAGGTGACGGCCGTGGTCTTCGACGCGCCCGTCCTCCGATATTACGTGAACAAACTCGGACCGGACCAGTTCGCCCTCGCCGGCGGGCTTTTCGAGCGGAACAACTACAGCTTCGGACTCCAGCAGGAAAACGCCTTGCGGGAGCGAATCAATTTGGCGCTCCTGAATCTGAATGAAACCGGATTTACCGACAGCCTGAAAAAAACGTGTGTCGGCGAGAAGAACTGATTTCGCGCCCTCCCACGGAATCACCGTGCCTTCCTTGACGAAGCCGCCTGGCCGGGTTCGCGGAGCCTCGAGAGCCAGCCAGACGAGCGTGTCCGCCCCCTCTTCGGGTGGAAGCGGGCCCTCGGGTCCGCCCATTTCCGTGCGGCACCAGCCGGGACAAAACCCCCACAATTCAAGGGCAATCCATGGTTCGCAATCACCCCGTCGCTGAAGGCTTTCGAGCCAGTTCTTCTGCTTCCCGCCATGCCAGGCGGGAAAGCGCGCGGCGCGCCATGGCAACCACGCCCGGCCGGGCCATGCACGTCGTCTAGCGAATGCCAATCAGGAAAAGCAGATTGAGTCCCAGCGCGAAAAGCAAGGCTCCCAAAAAGATGCAGACCGGCAGGGTCAGCACCCAGGCCATGAGAATATTGCGCAGGGTGTCCATTTGCAGGCCCGATTTATTGGCCGCCATCGTGCCGGCAATGCCGGAGGAAAGGACATGGGTCGTGCTGACCGGCAAGCCGAAGTGGTCGGCCGCGAGGATCGTTCCCATGGCCACAAACTCGGCGGCGGCGCCCTGGCCGTAGGTCAGATGGGATTTGCCGATTTTTTCGCCCACCGTCACGACGATGCGCTTGTAGCCGATCATGGTGCCGAGACCCAGGGAGATCGCAACGGCGTATTTCACCCAGAGGGGGATGTAGTTGGTCAGCATGTCCACGTTGGTGCTGAAATCCACCTCGGCCTTTTTCGCAACGGGATCGGTCAGGGCGCCGGTCTTGTTCAGCTTCTTGATGGCCGAGGAAACCAGGTAAAAATCCGTCCGCAGGTCCCGGCGGGAAGCTTCCGGCAAATCCTGGAACGTCCCGGAATCTTTCAAGGCGGCGGCGATGCCGTCGGACTTGCGGGCCAGCGCGGCATAGGTCGAAGGGGTGAGCGTTCCATTGGTTTTCAGATAGGCCGAGATTTCCTTGGTGGAATCGACCTCCGCGTCCGCCGGGGTGGCTCCGGCGGCGGACTTGGAAAAGATTCCGCCTAGTTCGAGAGCGGAGACGGCGACCTGACGCACCGCGTCGTTCGGGGCATCCATTTTCAAGGCGTAGATGCCAGGAAGAATTCCCACCAGGATCAGCACAATCAAGCCCATGCCTTTTTGCCCATCATTGGAGCCGTGCGCAAAACTCACACCCGTGCAGGTAAAGAGAAGAATAATCCGAATCCACCACGGCGGCGGGGCCTTTCCTTCGGGAGCTTTGTAGAGGCTGGGATTCTTAACCAGCACCTTGATCAGAAGAAACAGGACGCCAGCGCAGACAAAGCCGACCACCGGGGAGATGAGCAACGCCAGGCCGACTTCCTTGGCCTTCGCCCAGTTGACCCCGGAACCGAATGCGTAGATGCCGCCTTGCATCATGGAATTGGCCAGACCGACGCCCATGATTGAACCAATCAGAGTGTGCGAGCTGGAAGCGGGCAGGCCGAAATACCAGGTGCCGAGATTCCAAGTGATAGCGGAAAGCAACAGGGCAAAGACCATAGCGAAACCCGCGGTGGAACCGATGTTGATCACCAATTCCACCGGCAAAAGAGCCACAATGCCAAAGGCCACCGCGCCCGAGGAGGTCAGCACGCCGATGAGATTCCAGAGGCCGGACCACACGACGGCCGGAGTCGCTTTCAGGGTATTGGTATAGATGACCGTGGCCACGGCATTGGCCGTATCGTGGAAGCCGTTGACGAACTCAAAACTCAAGGCCAGCCCGACGGCCAGGACCAGAAAGACAATCGTCAGAACTGTCGGCGCGGTGAATGTGCTGGTTGCGGCAAGAAAGAAATCCATCTCGAATAAGGCAGAAAGAGGTAATTAGCAGCTCCCTACACAGAAAAAGGATGTTTCATGTAACATATTCGTAACACTACACAAATCATCCGATCGATCGTGCCCCGGCCCTCAGATACCGCCCAGGCGTTGCCTCAAGTCAAAATGACACCGGGGCAGCAAAAAAGCAGGGATACGTTGACTCCTCACTGATGACACTTGGGAGGGCTGGGGTTTCGCGTGGAAACGGCCCTCGGGAAAGAGCCCTCGGGCGACTGGAAGAGGGCCGTTTCCCCGTTCGCGATTTTCACCCCTCCCGCTTCCCCTCTGCCGCGATTTTCAGTCGGCGTGCGCCCGGGGAGTTCAACCCCCGGCGCAGTTTCCGTTCGATGATCCGCTTCAGCTCGAAAGGATTGAGTGTGGCCTTGAGTGCTTCCATCTGCGCGATCTCTCCCGCATCGGCTTGTGCCCAGGCTTTGAGCCGATCGAAGGGCGTCAGGGGTTTGTCGTAGACACGCTTTCTGCGGCTCCCCACCACCTCGGTCCTCAGATGCTTCATCGCCGGGCAGAAGAAGTTGCGGAACTGGCTCCACTCTTTGGCGTAGAGCGCGTCCAGCAGTTCGGCCTGCTCCGGCTCACCCAGCCGCCCGTAGCCTACCAGTTGCCTCACGTGGGTCTCCCGGTTTGCCGGGACTCCACCCGCGCATTGTCGTTCTTGTGGTCGGGCCGCGATCGGGTGAACTCCACCGGCACCGCGCGGCCTTCGAAAGAGTCCTTCCTGTGCCAGTTCAGGAACTCCCCGCCGTTGTCGCTGTCGAAGCCCAGGACCGCGAACGGCAACGCCGCCTCGACCTGCGCCACCCGCTCCCGAACCCCGTGCCGGCCTTTGTTCCAGACCGCCCGGGTCTCCGTCCCCTGCGTGTGCACGTCGGTCGTGGTCAGGCTCCCGCAGAAGTCGCCGGACATCGATTCCCCGCAGTGGGCCACCGTGTCCGCCTCAATCCAGCCAGGGCCTGCCACGTCCCAGTGCCCGGTGCGCACGGGCACCATCTTGCGCAGCAGCGAACCGGGACAGTTGCCACACCGCCGGCGACTCCCCAACGCCACCCGGCACGGGGCCAAGAGCCGGTCCATCGTCGCCGCGCTCGGGGAAAGCACCCGACCGCGAAGCCCCGCTTCCAAGATGCCCTGCTCGGCTTCGAAATGCGGCAGCCAAAGCCCCACCAACGCTTTGAGCCGCTTCCGGCACGGTTGCCATCCCAATCACCTTCAATACCTGTCTCTCCGCATCCCCAGAGCGACGCCTCGGACCTCCCCTGCGAGCCTTCTCCGCCCCAGCGACTGGCAGCTTTCCCCCCGGCACTTTGATCGCGTGTTTGCGACCGTAGCCGCACATCTCACAGACCTCGTCGATCAGCTTTCCTCGCCCCAACCGCCCCCGCCGCACAGAGCCTTCCCGCATCTTTATCAGCATTTCCCGCGTCGTGTTCCGGCTCATTTGTGATGACGTCTCCCCCGGATGTCATCAGTTGTGAGGCAACGTATCAATACGGACCCTCCCCCCATGACTCCTCCGGTGTCATTTCATTTGAGTCAATTCGACTCGCGAGGAAACGGGCAAAAACCGCTTTTCCGGGGGGGGGAAGCAAGCGCTCTACCGCTGAGCTGATCGCGCGCGAGGAGGTGTCTTCGTCAGTCCTTCGGACAATTTCAAGTTTTCCCGCGGCCTACCTCCGCCGCTTGCGCGAGCCGCCAAAGGACGTGCCTTTGTGCGTGCGCACGCCTTTGGCGCCCTTGAGGGCGGCCGTGACGGAGTCTTCGTTGAAAATGGCGGAGTAGATGTAGTCGAAATTGTCCAGCTTGAGGCGGGGCACTTTCTGGGCGATGAAGCGTTCGATGTCCTTCACATGCGGGAGTTCCTCCGCGGTCATGATGGTGAAGGCGTCGCCCACATTCTGGGCGCGGCCGGTGCGGCCGATGCGGTGGACGTAATCCTCGGGATGCTGCGGGACATCGTAGTTGATCACGTGGCTCACGCCCGCGATGTCGATGCCGCGGGCGGCGATGTCGGTGGCGACCATCACTTCGTAGCGGCCGTTTTTGAAACCCTCCAGAGCCTCGACCCGTTCGATTTGGGTCCGGTTCGAATGCAGGACGGCGACGGAATGGTTCTGGGTTTTGAGCTGGCGGGCGATGCGGTCGGCCCCGTCCTTGGTCCGGCTGAAAATCAGAACGCTGTGAAAATCCGTCCGTTCGAGGAGCGCGATAAGGAGATCGAATTTCTGATCGGCCGCCACGGGATAGAGGGCGTGGTTGATGGTATCGGCCGGGGAACGCTGGGCTCCGATTTCGATTTTTTCGGGATTATTCAGACACCAGGCGGCGAGGCGTCCGATCTCATCCGGAACCGTGGCGGAGAAGAGCAGCGTTTGTCGCTTCTTGGGGCACTGCTCGACGATCCGGCGGACATCGGGCAGGAAGCCCATGTCGAGCATGCGGTCCACTTCGTCGAGCACCAGAACTTCCAACTTGGAAAGGTCGATCGTGCCCTGCTGGAGATGATCGAGCAGGCGGCCGGGGGTGGCGGCAATCACATCGCACCCGCTGGCGAGGGTTTCCTTTTGTTTGCCGTAGCCGACGCCGCCGTAAATGAGCGCCATCTCGAGATGCATGAAACGGGCAAAGTCGCGGAAGGCGGTTTCCACCTGCATGGCCAGTTCGCGGGTGGGCTCGAGGATCAAACAGCGGGGGAGATGCTGGGGCGATTCCAGCCGGGAAAGAATGGGCAGCCCGAAGGCGGCGGTCTTGCCCGTCCCGGTCTGGGCCGAGGCAATCAGGTCATGTCCGGCCAGAATGACGGGAATGGCCCGTAACTGAATCGGCGAGGGATCAACATAACCCATGCGCTGAATTCCATGCAAAACCGAATCTGACAAACCGAGCTCTTGAAACGACATATCCCCCCTTGGTTAGCAGCTTTCAGATGCGAAAAAAGCCTTTTACTTCGACCGGTTCCCACGAGGCCAGCGCGGCCAGCAGGCCCTCGCCGGGGGAAAACTCCCGCAAACACACCCTGCGTCCACGGTATTCCCCGTGGGAAATCCCCCCCTCCCCCAGTTCCACCAAGGCATCCCTCAGCCCGTGATAAATCCCGTCGCCGGAAAGTTTTACCGTGGCTTCCTTGGCCACCCAGTAGCGCAGAAAAACCGCCCGCGCCGCAGCCTCATCCAGGGCGCGGATCCGGGCGGCCTCGGTGGGCGAGAAATACTTGGCCGCCAGTGCTCCGGCCTGGACGCGCCGATTGGCCCACTCCACATCGAGCCCGAGCGGTTGCGCGGAAGACGCGGCGAAGATCCGTCCGGCGGTGTGGGAGAGATTAAAATGCGGTCCCCCGGGAAGGAAGGGTTTGCCGTGTTCGGCCCGCTGGAGGTGAATTTGCGACGGATGGCAATTTTGATAGATTGCACAAATGGTGCGCAATCCGCCCTGACTGGTGGCGAAACTGATTTTCACCTCCTCATTAGTGACGGCGTGATAGCGTTCCCTTTCGCCGGGGCCGAGGAACTCGGCATAGGCGTGCGAGGGTTGCAGTTCCCACAAATGACACGACCCGGGCTCAAGCTCCGGGATTTCCCCTCGCCCATTGCTCCAGGAAAATGTGGCAGCGGATTCTTTCAAACGCGAATCCCGTCCGGTTGCCGCTGCCGCGATCCGTAAAATTCCAGCGCCTCGGCCACGCCATCAGCCCAGGGTTTTTCCGCCACGTAGCCGTTCGATTTCCGCACGGTCTCTTTCACCGCCTCAATCGCATTGGCCGGACAGGCGGTCATGCCGGCATGGGTTCCGTCCAGCATCGACAGGTCGTTGTAATGATCCCCGACGGCAAAGACCTCGTCGCGGGGGATGTTTTCCTGCCGGCAGAGCGCCCCCAGGGTGGAGCCCTTATGAACATCGCGATGGCAGAATCGCAGGTAGATGAAATTGCGCTGAAAGGAAAACTCCGGGAGCTTTTCCGCCGCCCGGGCGACCCTGCGGGCAGCTCGCTCCATCACCTCCTCATCGCTCGTAACGAAGCCCGATGGCAGCTCGTCCTCATACAGGATCGTGATGGTGTTGTCCGATTCCGCCGCCATTTGCTCGATCTCTCCGAACAGTTCCCCCGCCTCCCGGTAAAGATCTGAATGCCGTTGCCGGCAGGACGCATTCCATTCCCCATGCGCCTCCCAGCCGCCGTCTGTCCGACGGTAAATCCCCCGTTCGAGGACCAGGGCAAAATCCGGGAGAACCGGCGGAGAGAAAATCTCGATTCCTTCAATCAGGTGATCCAATCCCCGTCCGGTATTGACCGCCCACAGTCCGCCCCCCGCGTGATGACGGCGCAGGGCCGCGGCGAAGGCGGGCGAACACCGACCATCGGACGGATGCCCGATGAGGGTTCCGTCGAAATCGGTACTGAGCAAACGAATGGGTGACATCGCCGCGAAGGCTACACAACTTCCCCCGCCCGGCAATTTTTCTGTATGCCTGGCCCGGTTCGGCCTATTCTTAACTCGATGAAATCTGCCATTGAACTCGCCATGAGCCGTCTGAACAAGGAAGCCCCCATTCGCAAGCTGACCGATGAGCAAAAACACCGCATCGCCGAGATTGACTCGGAAATCACCGCCAAGATCGCCGAGAAGAAAGTTTTCCTCGACGGCGAAATGGCCAAGTCCGCCGGAGATCCCCAGGCTCAGGACGAACTGCGACGCCAGCTCGCGGGCGAGATTGCCCGCCTGGAAGAAAAGCGGGACGAAAAAAAGGAAAAAGCCCGCCGGGAATTCGGCGGGTAATTTTCGCGCGCTCTAGGAAAAAAAGCCGCGTTTCTTCTCCGGCTGCTCGCGGCCGATTTCTTCGAACAGCGATTTGTCGCGGGCATTGGCCATCGCCTCCTCCTTGCTGATGAGGCGGTTTTTGTAGAGGTCGGCCAGCGAATCGTCGAAGGTGTGCATGCCGTCCTTCGCGCCGATCTCCAGCAGTCCGACGATTTGCTCCCAGCGGCGCTCCCGGATGGTGGATTTCACCGCGGTGTTCGCGACGAGAATCTCGGAGGCGAGGACGCGGCGGCCGCCTTCTTCCGCCAGAATGAGACGCTGGGAAACAATGGCATGCAGGGCATTGGCCAACTGGGCGATGATCTGCGGCTGCTGCTCGGCCGGAAAAGCATCCACAATCCGGTCAATGGCCTTGGGCGCATCGATCGTGTGCAAGGTGCCAAGAACGAGATGGCCGGTTTCCGCCGCCGTCACGGCCGCGCTGACCGTCTCGGGATCGCGCAATTCCCCGACGAAGATCACGTCGGGGTCCTGGCGCAAGGCATGACGCAACGCCTCGGCAAAGGAATGTGTGTCGCTGCCGACCTCTCGCTGCTTGATGATGCTGCGCGCATTGGGAAAGACGAACTCAATGGGGTCCTCGATCGTGACGATCACGCCGGCCCGCCGCTCGCTGATGTATTTGATCATCGCCGCCAGGGTCGTGCTTTTGCCCGAACCGGTGATGCCGGTGACCAGGACGAGGCCGCGCTGCATTTCGCAGATTTGAAAAATGGAGGGCCGGTGACCCAGCGTGCTGAGATCCGGAATATCATGCGGGATATAACGGAAGGCCGCCTCCAAGGCGCCGCGGCTGTAATGGGCATTGCCGCGAAAGCGACCCACTCCGTCCACTTGCAAGGCAAAATCCAGTTCCCACTCCTGTTCCAGCCGCGCCCGCTGGCTGTCAGTCAGGACCCCGAAAATCATATCGCGGCAAACATCCCCGCCCAACGGATTCTCCATAAGGGGAATCAGCTCGCCATTGAGCCGGACCAGGGGCGGCGCGGCGGCGGTTAAATGCAAATCGGATGCGCCCTGGGCCACGGAACCGGAGAGAAGTTGGACAAGATCGATGTTGCTCATGGGAAATTAACGCCGGGTGCTTTGGGAGGAGGAACTGATGCCGCGCAGAATCCGTTGCAGTTCCTGCGGATTTTCGGCGACCGAGGCGGCCACCTCTTCGGTGATTTTACCCTCGCGCACAAGTTGGGCCAGCGCGGTGAGCGAGTCGCGCCCGGTTTTCGGATCGGAGCGTCCAATGAGATCCGACAATTCAGTCAGTTTGCCCTCCGCGATGTATTTGCGCACCGCGCCGACGTTGGTGAAATACTCCGCCGCCAGCGCGACTCCCGCTTGCGCCCCGGGCAAGAGCCGCTGGCAAAGAACGCCGAGCAATTGACCGGAAAGGGTTTTGCGGACGGCATCGCGTTCGTCCATGGGGAAGAAAAGCTGCACCCGCTCGACGGCGTCGGTGCAGCTCGAAGAATGCAAGGTGGCCAGGACGAGGTGGCCTGTTTCGGAAGCCTGAATGGCGGTGGTCGCGGTCAGGGCATCGCGGATTTCCCCGACGAAAATCACATCGGGATTCTGCCGGAGTGAGCGGCGCAGACCTTCCGCAAAACTGGGCGTATCGATCCCCACCTCACGCTGGGTGAAAAGGCAGGAGCGGCCGGTGAAGAGGTATTCGATCGGATCTTCAATCGTGACCACATGACGGGACAGCGTGGAATTCATCCATTCGATGGCCGCGGCCAGGGTCGTGCTTTTGCCCGAGCCGGTCGGACCACAGACCAGAACCAGCCCGGACTTGCGTCCGCACCAATCGCGGATCAAATCGGCCGGCGCGCCCAGGGTTTCCAGATCGGGAATGTCATTGCGGATGCGCCGCAGCACGGCGGCGCGCTGGCCGAGCTGGTTCAGCAGGTTCACGCGGAAACGGGAACCGGACGAGGTCAGGCTGGTATCGAAATCCTGCTTGTCCCCGGCCCGGCAGGATTTCCAGAGCGCGTCGAAAAACTCCGCGGTGAGAGGCGGCGAATCGAGCGGGGTCAGGCGCCCTTCGAGGCGGACTTGCGGCGGGCGCCCTTCGTGCAGAAGCAAGTCCGAGGCGCCATATTGGATGGCGGACGCGCAGAGCGCTTCCATTTCCGGGCTAAGAGGTTCGGCCATTGCGAAGAGTTGAGAGGGAGGAAGAGTGCTAACGCCAATCGCCGGTTTCGTCACGCGGGAAGGGAAATTATTTCCCTCGTCACCCTAACCCGAACTGCGGGCAAAGCTCTCCCAAACCAAACCCGGCTCATGATGCAAGAAATCCTCATGCAGTTGCAGGAGCCCCTGCTGCTGCAGGGCGGAACGGATCAAACCGGCCTTCTCCGCTCCGACCAGCCAGGCGGTGGCGCGCAAAACCTTGCGGCTCGGCGTCGGACCGGCAAGGCCCTTCAACCGCTCCCAGGCTTCCGGCAGACCAAGGGCCGGCAAAAAGGCGTTGATGGCAAGGTCAAGCGTCCGATCCCCGCCGATGAGAGCGGTCTCTTTTGCCAACGGTTCCTGTGTGAGGCTGGCGTGGCGGCACCAATAGGAATGGTCCAGCGACGCAAGAACCGTGCAAAAGTCATCCACACTTTTCGCCTCCAGGGTCCGCAAGATCCGCGGAAACTCCCGCGCCACCCCGGCCAGGGCCCCCATGCGGCGGTGGGGATGGTTGGCCGGTCGCAGGGCGGCAAACTTCCAGGCATTCGCCGGCAAAATCAGCCGCGATTCTTTGCCGCGAATCGCCCACCACGCTTCCCAGAGCTCCCGCAAATACCCGCGGCTTTCCTCATCACCGCGGTCAAAAAATTCCGCTTGAAGAAATCCGGCCAGACCAAAAAGCAAGGCCTCGCCTTCGCGTCCCCTCGCCCGTTCCAAGCCTGCCCGTTGCGCCGTCAACAAAAAGGGAATCTTGTTGTTCTTGTATCCCAATCCTGTGGCCAAGGCCTGAAAAAGCGCATCCTCCCGCCCGCACAGCCGCGCCGCGCGCTGAAAATTCCCCGTCTTCCGTCGCAACCGGAATTGCGCCGCCGCCTCGATCAAGCGCTGCGCGCGTGATTCATCCAGCCCGCCCTGGAGAGCGCTGGTTCGTGCCGCCCGCAACGCTCGCGGTTCACCGAGACAGATTTGCGGCACCATTTCGTTCCGGCTGGTCCGGGTGAAAAATCTCCGCGCCCCTTTGCGAAAAATGACGTGGAGAATAACGTGGTCATAGGCCTCATTACCCGAATGGCCGTGCGCTTCCCAATCTCTGGCCTCCCCATCGATTTCGATATCCCCGCCCACCTCCCTCCCGTTAATCACAGCGCGGGCCCCGCAAAAATCCGGTCCGGGCTCGCGGTTCCAGGTTCCGAAATGCAGAATTTCGATGGACTCTCCGTCCTCTCCCCTCCAGTTCAAGCCGAACTCGCCGCTGAAGATTTTTGCCTGCAACTCCAATTCGCCGATCCGTCCCGGGCCGGTCTCTTGCACCGATGTCCCGTGAAGCGCCTGCAAGGCGGCCTCGTAGGCCCGGGCAAATGTCTCGGCCGGCGGGATCATTTCGCTGCCGTCGGTGCGGGCGTGGGCGGCGGAGGGAAGATCTGCCGGGTAATGACCCCAAGAAGCGCAGCCTGGGCCGGACCCGGGGTCTTCTTTTGCTCGGCCAGAAGCAAGCCGCCCGCTTCGGATTTTTTTCCGGTCGCCAGCAACAGGCCGAATTTCTCCAGCATGAGCCGGAAGCGCACCAGGGGTTTGTTGTCCAGCGTCAGGGCCTTGTGCACTGTTGTCAGAGCCTGCTGTAAATCACCGGCATCGGCCTGCGCGGCTCCCAGCGATTCAAGAAACATGCTGTTGCCGGTTTCGCCGGCTGCCTGGGATAACTTGGGCGCGGCCTTGAGAATATTTCCATCGGCCGTCAGCACGATGCGGCGGTATTGTTCCCAACTCGACGGCTTGGCCGAACCGCTTAAGCGCTTCCAGGAAGAATACGGACGATAAAGCGGATCGCCAATCGCCACCGCCATCCACGACAAACCTCGCAGGGACATGTAGGCCGACTCGGCAAACGTGAAACCCGCCATCAGCCGGTCCTGAAAGACATCGAGGTGCGGGGTCAGGGTGAGATAGGGCTCGTAAACATTGCCCATGGTCGCAGCCGCGCCGCGTTCAATCAGAGGACCGCACCAGCCGCCCGCCGGATTCCGCAAGGTGGCGGCGCTGAACGAGTGGATATGCACCGCGATGGCACCGGGTCGGAAACGAAAGGCCGGGTCGGCAAAGGGTCCATTGATCGTATCCGCATACCAGCCGAGATAAACCGCGGCATCCGTCACCGGATAACCGGCGGGCAGCGTCTCCGGGGCCTTGTCCCACAGGACGGGAATTCCTTTTTCCCGCATGGACACCGCCGCGGCCTTCAACCATTCGTCGCCTTCGATGTACCCGGCATCCTTGATGCTGCGCGAATCCACATAGGCCCAACCCCACAAGCCATCGCGTTCCGCCATGATCGCGGCATCAATCATGGCCCGCACCGAGATGTCGGTGGGCGCATCGAGCCGGCAGACAAGCAGCAGACCCGGATCGGCGATGGCCTCAAGGATGGGCGTAAAGCGGCGGAAATAAGAGTTCGGGATCATGCCCGCCGTCGGCACGGACCCGAGGCCGAGGCAGGCCAGATCGCTATCCACCGAGGCCTCGTCCCGTTTGCCGATGGACTCCGGCTGGTCCGTCCGCGGCTGCACGCCTTCGCTTTCGGCGCGGATTTTCAGCGGCATGCCGCGAATGAGCGCGACGAAGCGGATCTTCGTCTGCGTGACCCGCCCGCCCTCCACCCGCCACCAACTCTTGCGGACGAAAGTGTCCCGGAGCGGATTGGCAATGGTGGTGACGAATTCCTGACGACTAATTTCCTCCGTTTGAGCGCAGGACAGCCCGACCAATTGATCTCCGGGAATCTCCCGGCGTCCGGCATAATACTTTGCGAGGGCGACGGATCCCGGATCGGCCGTATTGTACACCACCACCGTGGCACGCGCTTCGGGGGAGGGCGCGCCCCCTCCCGCTCCTCCGGAGAGAAACACCGCCAGGACGGGGCAAAGCAGCCGTTTAAATCTCAATTCGTAAACCATCATAGGCCAGACGGATGTTTTCGGGAAGCGCTCTCTCCGTTTGCGTGTGCCCGAGATCATGACACATATGGGTGAAAAACGTGCGCCGGGCCCCGATGCGCTCTGCCGCTTCCGTGGCCGCAGCCAGGCTCATGTGGGTGGCGTGGGGCGCATGGCGCAAGGCGTCCACCACTAGCGTATCCACGCCCCGCGCCGCTTCCTCCGCCGCCGCCGGCACCTCCGCGCAATCCGTATAATACGCCAGCAACTTGCGGCCCCGTCGTTGAAAAACCAATCCGGTGGTGGTCATGCGCCCGTGGGGCAGATCGACCGGCACGATCTCGGTTTCGCCCAGAAAAAACGGCCCGTCGATCGTCACCGGTTCGGGCCGGATGTAATTGCGATGGCGGAAGTCCTCCCCGAAAGCATAGTGAAAGACCCGCCGCAGATCGTTGAGAGTGCGCTCCACCGCATAGATCGGCATCCCTTTGTCCTCCATCTCGCAAAACCGCCGCAGGTCGTCGAAGCCCAGAATATGATCCATATGCGAATGGGTGTAGATCACCGCGTCGAGATGCGAGACCCTTTCCCGCAGACACTGGATGCGGAAATCCGGCGGCGTGTCCACCTGAATGATCATCTCCGGCGTGCGCACCTGAATGGCTGCGCGCAAGCGCTTGTCGCGGGGGTCCCGCGAAGAACAAACCGAACACTCACAGCCGATGACGGGAATGCCGTGCGAGGTGCCCGTGCCAAAAAACGTGATTTCCAACTCCCCCATCGCCCAGAGTTCATGGCATAGTCCGCCCATGTCCGCAACGCTCGCGTCCCTGCGCATCCGCAATCTCGCCCTCGTCGAAGACATCACGTGGGAACCCCGTCCCGGTTTCACCGCCATCACCGGCGAGACCGGCGCGGGCAAATCCGTCCTCATCGGCGCCCTCACTCTCCTTCTCGGCGAACGCGCCGACAAGACCCTCATTCGCACCGGCGCCGACACCTGCGCCGTCGAGGCCGTCTTCGACCACGCTGCCGACGCCGCCCTCGCCGCCCTTCTCGAAGAACACGGAACCGAACCCTGCGAAGACGGCCGCCTGCTCATCAAGCGCACCCTCCCCGCCGAAGGCACCGGTCGCCAATTCGTCAACGGCTCCCCCTGCACCCTCACTCTCCTCCGCGCCCTCGGCGACCTCCTCGTCGACCTCCACGGACCCCACGACCACCAGAGTCTCTTCTCCCGCGAACAACAAACCTGCCTCCTCGACCGCTTCGCCGCCAACGACGCGCTCCGCGCGCAGTTTGCCGAAGCCCGCCGAACCCTCCTCCGCCTTCAAGAGGAAAAAACCGCCATCCTCACGGGCGAACAAGCCGCCGCCCGCGAACTCGACCTCCTCACCCACCAAGTCTCCGAGATCGACACCGCCGCCCTCCAGCCCGGCGAGGAAGAAACCCTCCTCTCCCGCCAGCGCGCCGCCGCCAACTTCCAGCGCATCGGCGAACTCTGCGCCCAGCTCACCGCCGGAGTCACCGAGGACGAGGCCTCCCTCACCACCCGCCTCAGCGACCTCACCCGCCTGGCCCGCGAACTCGCCCGCCTGGACCCCTCCTCCGAAATGATCGCCACATCCTGCGAAGCCACCTTCGCCGCCGCCGACGATCTCGCCCGCGCGGTCCAGTCCTACGCCACCGCCCGCGACAACGGCCCCGCCAACCTCGCCGAGATCGAATCCCGCCTCGACACCCTCCAAACCCTCAACCGCAAATACGGCCCCACCCTCAAGGATGTCCTTACCTTCCACGCCGAGGCCGCCGACAAACTCGCCGCCCTGCGTCAACGCACCACCCGCCGCGACACCCTCGACGCCGACATCGCCGCTGCCGGAAAATCCCTGCGCGAACTCGGCGCCAAACTCACCATCCGCCGCCAGACCTCCGCCAAAAAACTCGCCGAGAAAGTCCGCGACGGACTGAAGGATCTCGGCTTCGCCAAATCCGAATTCTCCATCACCCTCGAACCCCTCACCGACCCCGCCCCGCACGGCTTCGAGACCTCCGAATTCCAATTCTCCCCCAACCCGGGCGAAGCCACCCGTCCGCTCCGCGCCATCGCCTCCAGCGGCGAGATTTCCCGCGTCATGCTCGCCCTGAAAAGCGCCCTGGCCGACCAGGACGACGTGCCCGTCCTCATCTTCGACGAGATCGATGCCAACGTCGGCGGAGAGATCGCGGCCAAAGTCGGCCAGAAAATGCGCGACCTCGGCCGCAGCCGCCAGGTCCTCTGCATCACCCACCTCCCCCAGGTCGCCGCCGCCGCCGCGACTCAGTTTGTCGTGAGCAAGGAAGTCAAAGACGGCCGCACCCGCACGTTGCTCGAAGAGACAAAGGCCGGATCCCGTGAGGACGAAATCGCCAGAATGTTAGGAGGCAAGACCGACTCGGCTTTGGCTCACGCCCGGGAGCTTTTGAAGGAAAGAAAGCGGTAGAGCCGCCCGTTCTCCAAAAGAAAAACCTCAGCCCGCGTTTCCACGGGCTGAGGTTTGAAAGGGGTTTTTTCTGATCGACCGGACTACCAGCTCGACTTGGTGACCCCGGGGATCATGCCGGAGGAAGCCAGTTCGCGGAAGGTGATACGGGAAAGTTTGAAGCGGCGCATGAAGGCGCGGCGGCGTCCGGTCACAATGCAGCGGTTGACCAGACGGGTCGGGCTGGCATTGCGGGGAAGTTGGCAGATCGAGGCGTAATCTTTCTTTGCCTTCAGCTCCGCGCGCAGGGCAGCATATTTCTCAACGGTTTCGCGTTTGCGCTTATCGCGCTCAAGCCATGATGTTTTCGCCATAAAGTGGATGGCAAAGCTACAACATAGTTCCCCCAACGCAAGCACTTTGTACAGCCGGCTGCTGCTGGGTGAGGCAATGGAAGGCGCCGAGTCCCCAGATCAATTCCCGACAATCGATGGGCACGATCTTCCTGGTGGGAAAGACCTCCTTGAGCACCGAGGCGGCCCAGGCGTCGTTGGAATCGTGATACGCGGGCATCAGGACCACACTATTGGCGATGTAGAAATTGGCATAGCTGGCGGGCAGCCGCTGTCCGTCCCGCGCGATGCGCGAGGGCATGGGAAGTTTGATGATGCGGAGGGGTGAGCCGTCGGAGAGCTGCATGGTGCGCAGGCGGTCGAAATTCACCTGCAACGGTTCGTAGTTGGGGTCTTCCTCATCTTCCTCAATGACGGTGACCACAGAATCCCGGCTGACGAAGCGCGTGATGTCGTCCACATGTCCGTCGGTATCGTCACCCTCGATGCCGTCACCGAGCCAGAGCACCTGCGAGACTCCCAGATAGTCGCGCAACTTCTGTTCGATTTTTTCGCGGCTGAGTTTGGGGTTGCGATTGGGATTCAAGAGGCAGGATTCCGTTGTGAGCACGGCGCCGTGGCCGTTCACATCAATCGAACCACCCTCCAGCACGAAATCGCCGCAGTCGAAAACCGGCAGGCCGAGGTGACCGGCCATGTGGGTGGCGGCGGCATCATCATCCTCAAAAGGTGAAAGCTTGAACCCCCAGGCGTTGAAGCCGAAATCCACCGCGGCGAGTTGCGGCTTTTCCTTGCGCTTCAAAAAGACCGGCCCGTGATCACGGCACCAGGGTTCGTTGGTCGTGATAGGGAAAAACCGCACGCGGTCGGCTGGCACGTCATTGAGCAAAGCGCGCACGCGCTTTTCCTGCGCCTGATCCTTCACGTTGATGCAGACGGTTTCCGATTCCACCAGCGCCCGCACCATGTTGACGAAGGCTGGCAGGACGCGCTCGTAGGCGCCGGGAAAACTCGATCCGTCGGCGTGCGGCCAGGAGATCCACGTGGCCTCATGCGGCTCCCATTCCGCCGGCATGGCGTATCCTTTTTTCGCGGGGGTGCAGTTCGGCATGACGCTGCCAACATCCACGCGGTTCGCGCGGAATGACAAGCGGTTTTTTGTGACGCAATCGCAAAGAATTGTGCGGACTGGAATTTTTCCGCGGGTCCATTAGGATCTCCTTTTGCACCCATGCCCGGCGTTTACATCAAGACCTACGGTTGCCAGATGAACGAGCGCGACTCCGAACAAGTCGCCCGCTCGCTCCTCGCGCGTGGCTTCAACCTGGTCGCGCAGGAAAACGAGGCCGACGTGATCCTGCTGAACACCTGCAGCGTGCGCGACATGGCCGAACAAAAAGCCATCGGAAAAATGGGCATGCTCCAGCGTCTGCGCGAGAACCGTCCCCATCTCGTCTTCGGCTATCTCGGGTGCATGGCCCAAAGCCGCGGGGCGGAATTGCTCCAGACTTCACCGGGCGTGGACCTGGTGGCCGGCACGCAAAAATTCCATCGCGTGGCCGAATACGTGGAGGAGTTGCTGCAGCGGCGGATGAACACCCTCATGGATGATCCCCGCCTGCCCATCGTGGATGTCGGCGAGGAAGCCGGTTCGCAGTCCACCATCCGCGATCACCTGGCCAAAGCGGCGCAAGCCTCGGCCTTCGTCTCCATCATGCAGGGGTGCAACAGGCATTGTGCCTTTTGCATCGTGCCGCAAACCCGCGGGGCGGAACGCGGCCGCACCATCGCCGATATCGTCGAGGAAGTGCGGGGACTGGCCGGCCGGGGCGTGAAGGAAGTCACCCTGCTGGGCCAGATCGTGAATTTGTATGGACGCCATGAATTTGAGAAGCGCGACGGACTGAGCCCCTTCGTGCAATTGCTGGAAGCGGTCAGCGCGGTCGAGGGCATCGCGCGGCTCCGCTTCACCTCGCCTCATCCGATCGGTTTTCGCGATGACCTCATCGCGGCCTTCGCCCGCCTGCCCAAACTGGCCGAGCATGTCCATTTCCCGTTGCAAAGCGGATCCAATCGCATTCTGAAAATCATGCGCCGTGGTTACACGGTGGAGAAATATCTCGATCTGGTCGACCGTCTGCGCGCGGCCCGGCCCGGCATCGCCATCACCACGGACATCATCGTGGGCTTCCCGGGCGAGACGGAGGAGGACTATCAGGAAACCCGCGCGGTGGCGGACGCCGCCAGTTTCGACAACGCGTATGTGTTCCGCTATTCCCCGCGCCGCGACACGCCCGCCGCAACGATGGGCGACCAGCTTTCCGAGGAGGTGAAGGAAGCCCGCAACAAAGACCTTCTCGATGTGATCAACCGCCACACCCGCATGAAGCTGGACGCCTTGATCGGGCGCCGGGTGGAAATTCTTTGTGAGGGTCCGAGCAAGCACAACGCCAACCGTCTGACCGGCCGCACCCGCACCAACAAAGTCGCCGTCTTCGAGGGCGCACCGCGTCATGTCGGGCAGATTTTTGATCTGCACGTCATCTCCGCCACCAACTCCACCCTTTACGGCGACCCGGCCGTGCTCGATTCCTGATCCGCCTGTGAAAGAGTTCATTCCGCGGAAAACCGTTTATCGCCTCTCCCTCTACAACCGCTGCCTGGAACATTTCGGGCAAAATGGTAGCGGCACCGTTTCCTCCGAGACGTTGGCCAAGATCGCCGGAGTGAAGCCCACCCAGCTCCGCAAGGATCTCGGCTATTGCGGACAAATCGGCAAACGCGGACTCGGCTACGATGTCGCCCTGCTGCGCCAGCGGCTGGCGGAAACGCTGGGCACGTCGCGGCTCCAACCCGTCGTGTTGATCGGCACGGGCAATCTGGGTTCGGCCCTGCTCCGTTATCAGGAGGGGTTTGCCAAGGAGGGATTCGAGATCGCCGCCGCGTTCGACGCCCTGCCCCAGAAACGTTCGCCCGACATTTCCGTGCCCATCCTGGCCATGACCGAACTGGCCGGTTTCATCGCCGCGCGCGGGGTGAAGATGGCGATTTTGTGCGTGCCGGGGACCTCAGCCCAAGAGGCTTGCAATGTGCTTTTGCAGAATGGCATTCAAGCCATCCTGAACTTCGCCCCGGTCATTTTGCAGACACCCGCCGGGGTGGCGGTCAATAATGTCAATCTCGCCATCGAACTGGAAAATCTGAGCTATTTTATCCAATGAGCCCGTCGCAAAAACCGGCGGAGATTTTCGTCCCGGAATTCGATTTGCGTCAGACTTTGGAAAGCGGCCAGATTTTCCATGCCATGCCCACCGGTCCGGGCTGGCAAGTGTTGGTCGATCGCACGCCGCTCTACGTCGAACAACAGGATCGCGTCCTGCGCGTGACGGCTGGTCACGAATCCCTCGCCCAAAACTACCTTTCGCTCGACCATCCCCTGGAATCGATCTACGCGGCTTTTCCGTCGGATCCCTTCAGCCGCGCCGCGCTGCAATCCTGCCGCGGCCTGCGCATCCTGCGGCAACCCCGCTGGGAATGCCTCGCGACGTTCATCACCTCACCGATGAAACAAGTCGCCCACATCCGGCAGATTTCCCTGCACTTGCGCGAACGCTTCGGCACGCCGGTGGAAAGCTCGCTCCTCCATGCCTATCCCACTCCGGAGCAGCTCGCGGGCGCAACCGAGCAGGATTTGCGCAATTGCGGCCTGGGGTTCCGCGCCAAAAGCCTCCTCGCCACGGCCAGGACGGTCGCATCGCAAGAAGTCGATCTCGCCGCCCTCGCCCAGTGGCCGACGGGCAAACTTCGCGACCGGCTGTGCGAGTTCCCCGGCGTGGGCCGCAAGGTGGCCAACTGCGTCCTGCTTTTCGCCTATGAGCGGCTGGACGCGGTTCCGGTGGATGTCTGGATTGCGCGCATCCTGCTGGCCATGCGACGGCGCAAATCCTCTCACCTCGAGCTCGAGCGGTACTCCAACCGCCGCTTCGGAGCCTACGCCGGCTACGTCCAGCAGTATCTCTTTCATCACGCCCGGATGACCAAAAGCCTGCCCGCCACATGAGCGCCGCAGCCCCATGGGACTCGCGCAACGGCGAGCAGCGCAAAACTGCGGCCGCGTTCCTCACTTCGCTGATTTTTCACCTGCTGATCATCCTGCTGGTGGGGTTGTTCTTTGCCCTGCGTCCAGACCCGGCCCCGCCGGTCATTGAGGAAGTGCCCGTCGAACTCACCCTCATCGACCCGCCCTCCGTCAAGCCGAATACCAAACCCTCCTACATCGAAACCAACGAAGCCCAGCGCTCGGAGAAGCCACCGGAAAACATGGTCTTCGAATCCGACAAGGACACCCGCGCCGCCGCCATGCAACCCGCCGCCGGCGATGCGCCCGTGCCGACGCAGGATGGGGTGGAAATTCCCGCGTTGGAGTTTGAAAACAAGGAATACACTCCCGGCAGGGAAGCGCGTCCCTCCGCCCCGGCCGTTCAAGCACAGTCCGCCGCTCCCCCCGAAGCTCAGGCCGAGCCCGCGTCCACCCCTCGCCAGACCACCCCACTGGCCCTGCTCGAACCACCCAAACCGGCCAATACCCCGCGCCCGCAAACCGAGCAACCCAAGCCGGCCGTTCAGCCCCAGCCGCCCCAAGCCGCCAAGCCTCCCGGCTATCAACCCCAGACCCGCATCACCCGCATCCGCGGCAATATTTCCAATCGCGGCCGGTCCGCCGTCGATGCCACGGCCACGCCGCTGGGCCGCTACAAAAAGATGCTCTCAGACGCCATCGGCTCCCGCTGGTACTTCTACGTCAATGAACAGATGGGCCTGCTCACCATGGGCACGGTCGATCTGCGGTTCATCGTGACGGCCAGCGGCAAAGCCCAAAAGGTGCAGGTCGTGCGCAACAGCTCGAATGAGAGCTTTGCGGCTTGCAGTGTGCGGGCCGTCGTGGAAGCTGAAATCCCGCCGATTCCCGCCGAACTGGTTCCCATGCTGGAAAACGGCCGCATCGAAATCGACTACTCGTTCACCATCCTCTCAAATTAATGGAATTCTTCACCGCAGCCTTCTTCTCCGGCATCTCCGCTTTTTTCATCAAGGGCGGCCTTTTCATGTTCTTCCTCATGGCGCTCTCCGTCTGCGCCGTCACGGTCATCATCCTGCGCGCCCTGGCCCTGCGCCAGGCCGGAGTGCTGCCCGCCGCGCTGAGCGCTGAGATCGAGCGCCTGGAACCCGGTGAATCCCTCGACAAACTGCAAAAACTCATCCCCGAGTATCCCTCACCCCTCGGTCGCGTGCTCGACACCCTGGTCAAACACCTCACCTGGCCGCGTTCGGAAGTCATCGAGGCGGTGCAAACCCGCGCCCGCCGCGAAGTCTCCGGCATGGAAAAAGGCCTGGTCATTCTCGAGATCGCCACCGGCGTGGCTCCGTTGCTCGGATTGCTCGGCACCCTCTCCGGCCTGGTCGGCATCTTCGCCAGCATCGGAGCCGACCCCGTGGCCGTGGCCCGCGGCATCGCTGAGGCCCTCAACACCACCATCGTCGGCCTGGCCGTCGCGGTGCCCTGCATGGTGATGTACAACTATTTCCAACGCCGCATCGAAGTCATGGCCGTCGAAATGGAGTCCCTCGTCTCCGATCTGGTGGCCAAGTGCTACCCGCAGGGCGCCACCCCGACGATCCTGAAGATCGCGAAATGAGATTCTACACCCGCAAGCGGCGCGCGCCTTCCATCATCATCGTTTCGTTGATCGACATTCTGGCCATCCTCCTGATCTTTTTCATCGTCACCACCACCTTCCAGAAAAAGCAGCCGCAACTGCAAATCAACCTCCCCGAATCCAAGACCGCCGAGCAATCCCCTGCGGAAAAATCCGACCCCCTCGTGCTTCGCATCAAGTCTTCCGAGGAAATCACCCTCGATGAAAAAGCCGTCACGATTGACACCTTGACGGCCACCCTGATCTCCCTGCGGGAGAAATCCCCCGACCGCCCCATCGCTATGCAGGCCGACCGCGACGCTCCCTTCGGCGTGGTGGTCAAGGCCCTCGATGCCCTCAAGGCCGCGGGAGTGAAAAACATCCCCGCCTTCACCCAGCCGCAGGACGCGAAATAGCGACCGGAACATTCCGATTGCAGGCATTTCCCCCCATGAGATATTCTTCTCTCACCATGAGAACCGCTACCGTCGCCAATCTGCGCAATGAATTCCCCAAGGTCTTCGCCTGGATCGAAGCGGGCGAGGAAATCGCCATCACCCGACGCGGCCGCATCGTGGCCAACTTGATTCCTCCGAAGCCTCTCAAAAAACGGAAACCCGACTGGGCGGCCCGTTTGCGGGATCGTCCTCCCGTCGGCAAGGGGATGTCGCGGGAAGCCACCGAAAAACTCTGGTCCGATTTGCGAGACTGACCTCGTGGAAACGAACACCTATCCTGACTCCAGTTTTCTCGTTTCGCTCGTAAGCCGCGACACGAATAGCCCGTCTGCCGCGAAGTTCATGCGAAGCCACTCGGAAGAGCTTGCCTTCACTCCCCTCCACCGGATCGAAGTCCGCAACGCCCTTCGCAATGCTGCCGCGCGTGGAGAAATTACCAACGAGGAGCGGCGCAGCGCCTTCCATGCCGTTGAGGAAGACTTGCGGGAAGGCCTGCTCATCCCTGCGTCAATTTCCTGGACGGATGCGCTGCGTCGGGCCGATGAACTGAGCGAACGCCACCGCGAGAAGGATGGCCAGCGCACGCTCGATCTCCTCCATGTGGCCATCGCCATCGAAATGGGTGCCTCGATCTTTCTCTCCTTCGACAAACGTCAGCGCCGCCTCGCCCGGGCCGCTGGCCTCCATGTCAAACCCTGATGATTCTGGAAATCGTTCAATACGGCCACCCCGCCCTGCGGGCCAAGGGGCGCCGCGTCGAAAAAATTGACCGGGAAATTCTCACCTTGGCCGAAGACATGATCGAAACCATGTACGACGCCGACGGCGTCGGCCTGGCCGCCCAGCAAATCGGCATTCCCATCCAGATGTGTGTGGTCGATGTCTCCGGCATAAAAGATCGTCCGGGCGCGCTGCGTCTCGACGGAAAACCCGCGAACACTGCGGACCACATGCCGCTCGTGCTGATCAATCCCGAGGTGGAACTCTTTGGGAAAGCCCACACCGGCATCGAGGGCTGCCTGAGCTTTCCCGGCCTCCGCGCCGACATCACGCGTCCATTTTCGGTGCGGGTGACGGCCCAGGATCTCGACGGGAAAAAAATCGCCTTCGAGGCCGACGGCCTGCTGGCCCGCGCCGTTCAGCACGAACACGACCACCTGCATGGCCTGCTCTTTATCGACCGGATGGAACCGGCCCTGCGCAAGGAAATGAATCAGGACATCGAGGATCTTCGCACCGCGTAGTGGCGCAGGAAGTGTGAACCACCAATGTCCCTGAGCGAATTCGTCTATACCGTTGTTCTGCGCCCCAAGCCGCTGCGCGCACTGACCAACACCATCCTGCGGAAACTTGTCCCCGCGCAGTTGACCGTGCACGGCGCAAAGATCGCCCTCAATCCGGATGATCCCGTCGTCTCGGGCGCGCTGACCCTCGGGGTTTACGAACGCGAGGAGATCGCGTTTTTCCAAAAACACTTCCGGCCCGGAATGACTTTCGTGGATGTGGGCGCCAACGTCGGGCTCTACACCGGCATGGCCCTGGCGACATCCGGTTTCTCCGGCGCGATCCTCTGCGTGGAACCGGATGAGGACAGCCGCCGCTTTTTGCAGTCCACCATCGCGTCCAACCTTCCGGTTGGCGGAGAGTCCTCCGTCCATGTCTGCGCCTGCGCCGCCTCAGACCAGGCGGGAACCGTGCCGCTTTTTCGCAATCCCGAGAACCACGGCGACAACCGCCTTTATGCCGATCCCCTTCTCCGACAAAGCGGCGTGGTAGAGACGGAGACCCTCGACGCCCTCTGCGCCCGAAACGGAATCGAAAAAATTGATTTCCTGAAAATTGACGTTCAGGGAGCGGAGGGGCGGGTCATCGCCGGGGCCCATGGGATTCTGAGCGCCAGCCCGGACGTGATTCTGATGACAGAGTTTTGGTCGCAGGGATTGCGCCGCTGCGGCAGTGATCCCCGGGAATACCTGGCCGCATTAGCTGCCTTGGGATTCGTCTTCCATCACTCTGATGCGACGCCGGTTCCGGATAGCCAGCGGGAGGAATGGATCCGGGAAACGGACGGACGCCACTACATCAATCTGTTTGGATTCAAAGGAAAGTATGTCCCTGCGCGGTGAGTCCGCGGGCCGGCCGGAGTTTCCCCCGGCATCGGCCCGCCACTCTCGACAAACCGTGGAAGGGACTTGTAAAGCATAACGATGAACCGCTGCCTGATTTTCGTGCTCTGTTTCACGGCGGCTCTGGTCGCCGTGCTCGGGTGGTTCTGGCTGGACGCGCCGCCTTCCAATCAGGAATTGCTGGCCAATACCGCCAAGGCGCTGGACTACGCCGAGGGATGGAAAAGCGTGGGCGGACCGCCCTGGTGGTCGCCGAATTTTCTGCACGGATATTCTCTCGCTCCTTCGCTCTCGATTCTCGGCACCAACATCTGGCTGCTCATCTGGACGAATCTGGCTGGTCTGCTGGCCGGTCCGAAAATTGCCGCCCTCCTCTGCCTGGCCGTCGCTACGCTGGGCACTTATGCGCTGGCCCGGCATTTGACCGGAGAGCCGTGGACGGCCGCGGCTTGCGCCATCGCTTTTCTCCTCAGCCCGCCGGTGTATTTCCGGTTGATTCACGTCGAGCACATGGTGTTCGTCTCCGCCTTCGCCCTCATTCCCCTGGTCTTTTGGAGTCTGACGATTGTTTTGGAGAAACCCAGTCGCCAGCATGGTCTTCTTTTCGGCGCGGCCTTCGCCGCCCTCTTGCTCACCTATGCCAAGGCCGCCGCTCTCATTTTCCCCCTGGTCGTTCTCTACGCATTGGTCTTCTGGCTGTGGAAACAACGCACCTGGAAACCTCCGGGTTCGGCCCTGTTGGCGGCAGTGATTGCCATTGTGATTCTGGGCCTGCTGCCGAACGTTCCCGCCCTCCGGGAAATGCAACTGGCCACGGTTTTTGAACTGGCACCGTTTGAGGGTTGGAAAAACTCGTTTTCGCTGAAGAGCAACATCCTGTGGTTCGACCGCCTCGGGGTCCTCTCGACCGGAATGGCCCCGGCCTTTTCCCCCACGACTCCCCTGGGGTCCAATTATCTCGGATTTGTGGCCACGTTTTTTATCGCCGCCGTGCTCTTGCTCCGGCCCGCCGGACTTTATTCCTCGAACACCGGCTTTTTTTTCCGGCTGTTTCTGGTTCTGGCGCTGGCCGCGCACTGGTTTTCCTTCGGATCGCGTTCCGTTCTGGGAGGACAATTCGCGTTTCTCAGCCTGGCCAACAATGTCGCCGATCCCGTCGTTGCCCTTTCGTGGTTTCTTCTGCTGGTGCAGGCCTGGGTCATCATGCGGCTTGTCCCGCCGCAGATGCCGGGACGTCAATTGGTGGGTGCGGTGTTGATTGCCCTTTATCTGCTCGTGCCGGGATTCCGCCTGATCTCCTGGCTGCCGGTCTATTCCGATCTCCGGGCCCCGCACGATTTTTCCCAGGTCGGAGGCGTCTTCTTTCTCGCCCTCGCCACGGGATGCGCGGTCCGGCTCTCCACCATGATTCTGCCCACCCGGATTCCCCGGACCGCCCTCGCCCTCGGGGCTTGTGTGGTGGCGGCAATTGACGTTTCCCCGTTCTTCCGCCCGTTTTTTCAAAGTCCGCTCAGCCACGACACGTTTCACGATTTTCAGGAAGCCGGCCGGTTTTTGTCCCAGGCTCCGAAACCCGGCTGGGTCTATCCGCTTTCCGGCCGCTATTTTTATCTCCTCACTCCCTACTTTTCCAAGCGGGGTCTGACGACCGAAGCCTTCAACTCCTACCTCATGCAGCGCGGCGTGGCCTACCTGCAGACGACAGCCCAACTCTCCCCGGAATTTTTGCGGGCCTATCTGAACGTCGCCGGCGTGGCCTATGTGCTCATCGACAAGAAGGACCCCGATTCTCCTGCGGAACTTCAAGAACGCTTCAAATCCCTCCTCACCGCCGCCTACGAAAATGAGCATTTTCTTGTTTTGGAAAATTCCGCTTCGCATGCGCCCGCCTTTCTGGCCCGCAATTTCGTCAGCGGCACCGCGGAACCCGCCCTCGTCGCCCAGTCCGGCCTCTCGCTGGAAAAACTCGACGTCATCGTTCTGCCTCCCGCTCCGGAAACCTATGCCACCCAGCCCGGAAAGGTCGGGACGATTAACGAAAAGGGTCATGTCCTGGAGGAAAAACTGACTCCCGACAACAAGCAGCCCTTCCTGCCGCTGGCCTTCGCCGATCCGCGCTGGAAGAACTATCAGGAAATCGTCCTCCTCCCCCCGGCTCAATCCGGCTGGGTCGTGGTGCCGGAAGCCTTTCACCCCGACTGGAAGGCGTTTTCGGCGGAGAAATCCCTCCCGGTTCTGGCGGTCGACGGTGCGTTTCTGGGCGTGCGGGTTGATCAACCCCATCAACCGCTGACTCTGCGATTCACCCCGCCGTGGTGGTACAATGGCTTTCTCGTGCTCTCCGCCTTGGGCTGGCTGGGTCTTGGATTTCTGGCCACTGTTCCCCTGCTATCGTTTGCCCCGGCCCGGTTGAAAAACTGGCTGCGCGAAAGGCCGGGCCTCGACCGCGGTCCGGCCGCTCTGGCCGATTTCTCCCGCGGTCCCATCCGGCGCGCCCTCGTCGTCATCCCCACCTACAACGAGGCCAAAAGTCTGCCCGGCATGCTGGAAAAAGTTCTCGCAGTTGATGATCGGGTCGAGGTGCTGGTGGTGGACGACAATTCCCCGGACGGAACCGCGTCCCTCGTAAAAAACCACCCGGCCTTTGGCGGAAAGCTCCACCTCCTGGCGCGCAGCGGGAAACTCGGACTCGGCAGCGCCTACCGCGAAGGCTTCCACTGGGCCTTCGAGCGGGACTATGACGCCTGCCTGGAAATGGACGCGGATTTGTCCCACGACCCGGCCGATGTTCCGCGGTTGCTGCAGGCCCTGGATGACGGGGCCGACGCCGCCATCGGGTCGCGCTACCTTGGCGGCGTGCGGGTGATGAACTGGTCGGAGCACCGGCTCTTCCTCAGCACCGGCGCCTCGCGCTTTGTCCGCATCGTCACCGGCCTCCCGCTCACCGATGCGACCAGCGGATTCAAGGCGGTGCGGACTTCCGTGCTGCGCAGTTTCAACTGGAAACAATTCCGGGCCGAGGGTTACGGCTTCCAGGTCGAGTTGCATCATGCCCTCTGGCAGGCTGGTGCCCGCCTGATCGAGGTGCCCATTGTTTTCACCGAACGCCGCGACGGGGAAACCAAGATGACCCTCGGCATCGCCATCGAAGCGGCCTGGCACACCATCCGGCTTTCGCTCACCAACAAATGAAAGGCTCACCCCGCATCTGGCAGACTTCCGATTGGATCACGGCCCTCATTGCGGCGGGGATCAGCTTGGCCGTTTACGTCTGGTCGGCGGCGCCCAATGTGACCCTGCTGGACTCCGGCGAGTTCGTCGTCGCCGCCCAACATTTCGGCGTGCCCCACCCGACCGGGTATCCACTGTGGACATTGCTGACCTGGCTGTTCCTGCTCCTGCCACTGGGCAACGCGGCCTGGGAGGTGGCGATTTTCAGTGGAGTCTGCGCCTCCCTGGCGGTGGGTCTCTGTGCCGCGCTCCTCTCCAGCCTGCAAAGGTGGTGCTTCGACGGCGTCCTGAGCCCCCGGCAGAAATGGCTGCTGCAATTCGTCTCGCTGGCCTTTGCCCTCATGCTCGCCTTCAGCCAGTCGATGTGGTCCCAGGCCGTCATTGCGGAGGTGTATGCCCTGCATGCCCTGCTCGTCGCCGTGTTCCTTGTTTTGTGCTACGCGTGGGTGAGGAACCCCGCGAAGGACTCGTTGATGCTGCTGGCGTTTTTCGTCCTCTCATTCGCCTTCGGTAACCATCACCTCATCCTCACGCTCGCTCCCCTGCCTTTTCTGCTCATTCTGCTGCTGAGACGCCGGATGTTTCTCGACTGGGTTTTCGCCGGAATCCTCACCGTTTTGCTGGTGTATCTGGGTTTCGCCATCCTCTCCGAGGATCCGGCTGTGCTGCGAACGGCAATCCGTTTCTTTTACTGCGTCGTTCTTGCTTTCGGCATCTTTCTTTGGATCCGGCGTTTTCGGGTGCGGTGGAGGTTGATCGCCTTTCTGCCCTTTGCCGTGGCTTTGGGTCTGCTGCCCTATGCCTACATGCCTCTGGCCTCCGGCACCAACCCGCCCATGAATTGGGGCTACACCCGCGAGGCCCAGGGGTTTTTCTTCTCCCTCAATCGTTCGCAATACAGCGGGAGCCTCTCGGATCTCAGCGTGAAATCCCTCGGCCTCCTGATGGGAACCAAATCGGAAACACCGCCCCGGAATCCCGGAGCTAATCCCGGCCGTCCCGGCGAGTTATCCACCCTGCAAAAGCTCCAGCTCTGGACCGGATTCTTCTGGCTGCAACTGGGCCGGGCCTTCACCCCCCTTGCCGCCATCGGCTACTTCGCCTCCATTCTTTTTGTTTTCCGCTTTCCGCTGGAAAAACGGGTCTGGATCTACCTCCTCCATCTCGCCTTCGTCCTGGCGGCCTTCGTGCAGCCCATGACGATGGACCCCAAAATTGACAACGCGGGCTGGTGGCTGCAAATGCCCTTCCACACCTACACCAATTTGATTTACGCCGTGCTGTCGGGTCTCGGTATCGGACTCCTGATCAATCTGCTTTCCCAACGCAAATCCTTCTTTTTCTGGCTGGCTCCGGCCCTGCTCATCCTGCCGATTTTCACTTTTCTGGGCAGCGAGGCCTCATCCAATCAGCGGGACCGCTGGTTCGGCTGGATGTTCGGCTACGACATGCTCAAGGATCTGCCCAGGGGCAGCATCATGATCGGCGGTACCGACCCGGGACGTTTCGTGCCAACCTACATGATCTTCGGGGAAAGCAGCCAGCCGGCGAAATTCAAACGCGATCCGGACTTCGACCGCCGCGATTTGTACATCATCACCCAAAATGCCCTGGGCGAGCCGAACTACATGAAGTATCTGCGCGACCAGTACACCACCGCCCGGCCGGATCCGGCCAACGCCTTCGAGAAGTGGCTGGGGCGCGACAGAATCTACCCGGAAACGCCCATCAAACTCCCCACGGAAAAAGAAGTCGCCGAAGCCGTCAAAAAAGCCGCGGAAGAACAAGGCGAGCCGCTCCCCGGCGATGAGCGCGGGCTCCTGGTCTTCAGTTCCGTCTTGAAATGGATCTGGGAGAACAACCGCGACCGGCACGATTTTTTCATCGAGGAAAGTTTCCCCATCATCTGGACCTACGACTACGCCGTTCCGCACGGACTGGTCTACCAGCTCAACAAAACCAAGGTGGAAAAACTTTCTCCCGAGGTGGTGGCAGGGGATTTTGAGTTTTGGAAAAACTACAAAGCGCGGCTGCTGGGCGACCCCAACTACGCCAGGGATCTGGACGCCCAGCGGTCGTTTTCCAAACTCCGCGCCACCATGGGCAACATTTACCGTCACCACAAAATGACCGGCGAGGCCATCCGGGCCTATCGGGAAGCCGTCGAGTTATGGCCCACCAACATCGAGGTGCTCGTCTCGCTCATGAACTATCTCTGGGAGCAGGGCAAGTTCGACGAGGTGATCAATCTCTACCAGCAGGCGCTGGCCACCGACCCGAACAGCCTCGATCTCTGGCGTTTGCTCGGATTGGCGGAGAAGCGCAAAGAAACCCAGGACGAAATCCGCGCCCAGACGCTCAAGCTGGCTGAACAACCCAAGAGCCGGGAAGTCCTGCAAAATCTCATCCAGCTCTACGCCAATGTCGGCGACACCAATAACGCCAGCCCGCTCATCGAACGCGCCCTGAAAGATTTCCCCGGGGATTCCGACATGCTGCGCTACATCATCCGCTACCGCGAAGAGAACAACGAAATCCCGCTCACCCTGGATCCCGCCAAACGCCTGACCGAGGTCGAAGGCTCCAATGTGGCCAACTTCCTCCTGCTGGCCCGGGCTTACTTCGTCCAAAACAAGAAGAAGGAATTCTACGATACCGCCATCAGGGCCGTGGAACTTGGGGGGGCTCCCGTCCGTGAAGCCTTCCGCAACGAGCCCCAGTTTTCCTTATGGGCCAATGATGAGGAATTCAAGAAACTGACAACTCCCCCGCAGTTGCCTGCGAAATAGCGCGAACGGCAGGGCGTTGTCCCACGGCCGCGGAATCACCGCCCATTTCTAGAAACGAACCGGAAAAAAGACCACGCCTTTACTTCCTTTGAAAGCCTGGCCGTTGCTGCGCATCCGTTGCAGGCCTGAGGCAAATTCCTGCTTTTTTGCTTCGAGGAAGAAAGTCCTGCCGCCATAGCTGGCCGCGCATGGTTGCCCGCTTTCTGGAAGCACAAGGCGACGAAGCACGCGCCGCCCGCGAAGCCGGCCTGCACGAGGCGGACGACACCGCCATCTGGGCCTTGGCCGAACGCGCCAGCTGGATCATTTAGAGAAACAACGCGGGATCTCCGGGCGGCACGGCTTTGATGGGGGATCGTTTGTAATCGGACAGGTTGCGGGTGACGATGAGCTGGGCACCGAAGAGCAAAGCCGTCGAGACCTGCATGGCGTCCCCCAGATCCTTCAATCCGAGTCCCAAGGCCCGTTTCATTTCGGTCGTTCCCGCTCCCGGAACCACGCAGAAGTCGGTGAGTTCTTCGATAAACTCCCAGGCTCCGTCCCTGCTCAGATAGTGGATGTTGGCCAGGCCAGGCCAGGAAACCGCACATTGTCCAGGATGCGCTTCGGCCCAGTCCAGCACCCGGGCACTTTCGTCAAAGTGGCCCTTACGTTCCAGCAGGACATCGAGCAGGATATCCGTGTCGATGAACAGGCGCATGTCACCGGGTCCGTTGGTATTTGGCCCGGAGACGGGCGGCCCGCTCGTCGGTCGGGGCGGACAGTTGCATCCGGCCCTTCCAGCGCTGAGAAAAAGAGGTGCGGCGTTGTTGCCGTGGCGGACCGGACACTTCGGCCAGCAGTTTCTCCACCAGGGCGGACAGGCTGATCCCTTGACGCCGGGCCACATCCTTGGCCCGGTGGGAAATTTTGGGATCGACGGTCAATGTGACGCGAGCTTTCATACGCATACGCATAGTTTATGCGTATCCGTATGCCAAGAGGAATCACCGCACCCTAAACCGGCCAGCCGCCAGGGTCGGTGCGGGCGAATTCGAGAACCCGGACGATGTTCTAACGTTGGAGGGACGACCGCCGTGTCGTCCGTTTCTGTCGACGGACGTGCGGCTGCGGGACCATCCCTGCCGCCTTTCCGGAAAACTTACGTTGTCCGCTACACCAAACCGCTGACTTCGGGCTAAAGCATTTTAAAAAATGTCGTGACCGCAGGAATTGTAGCCGCCCTGCTGTGTCAGGGCGTTCTCCCGGCGCGGGACCGCGACTACAGTTTTTCTGAGAATGCTCTAAACGGCCCAGACCGTTTCACCCGCCACGATGGTCCGCACCGCCCGCCCTTTGAGCCTGGCCCCATGGAAGGGCGTATTGCGCGAGAGCGATTCGGATTTTTGCTTGTCGAACGTCCACTCCAGATCGGGATCAACCAACGTCACGTCGCCGGGTGCTCCGACCGAAAGTGTGCCCCGATCGAGGGAGAGGAGTTTCGCAGGATTGACGGTGAACATCTCGATGATGCGATTGAGGGTAAGGGCTTTCTTTTTGTGCAGGAGGATGTCGCAGAAGAGCGCAAACTCGCTCTCGAGGCCGGTGATGCCGAAGGGGGCCTGGTCGAGTTCGACCTCCTTTTCGTAGAAAGCGTGCGGGGCGTGGTCGCTGCAGAGGATGTCGAGCGTGCCGTCGGCCAGGCCCTGGATGATGGCATCGATGTCGCGATAAGTGCGCAGGGGCGGATTCATCTTGTAGTTGCTGTCGAAGGTTTGCAGCGAGTCGTCGGTGAGGGCGATGTGATGGGGACAGACTTCGCCGGAAATTTTGACGCCGCGGGCGCGGGCTTCGCGCAGCAAACGGACGCTGCCGCCGGAGCTGATATGCTGGCAATGGATGGGCGAATCGCACAGCTCGGCCAGGAGGATATTGCGCGCCACGATCATCTCCTCCCCCGCGCGCGGCCAGCCAGGCAGGCCCAGGCGCAGGCTCCATTCGCCTTCGTGCATGATGCCGCCGCCCACCAGTGAATAGTCCTGGCAATGGTCGAGAACGGTGAGATCGAACATGCGGGCGTATTCCACGGCGCGGCGCATCACTCCGTGGTTCTGCACGCAATGACCATCGTCGGTGATGGCCACGATCCCGGCGCCGATCATGGCGCCATAGGGAGCGAGTTCCTCACCGGCGAGACCCTTGGTGATGGCCCCGGTGGTGAAGACATTGACGCAGGCCGAGGCCCGGGCTTTTTCGCGGATGAGGGTGATGGTGCCGGCGTTGTCCGCGACCGGGCTGGTATTCGGCATGCAGACCACGCTGGTGAATCCCCCGGCAGCGGCGGCACGGGAACCGCTGGCGATGGTCTCCTTGTAGGCCTGGCCGGGTTCGCGGAAATGGACATGCGAGTCGATCAGTCCCGGAGCCACGACGAGGCCGCTCGCGTCGATTGTTTCGATTGCGGATTGCGGATTGCGGATTGCGGATTTTTCCACGATCACGCCGTCCGCAATCCAGAGGTCGGCGATCTCGTCGCGCTTATTGGCGGGGTCGATGATGCGGCCGTTGGTGATGTGGAGGATGCTCATGAAGGAAGTCCGGCCCCGCCGGCGCAGAGATAAAGAACAGCCATGCGCACGGCCAGTCCGTTGGTGACCTGCTCCAGGATGACGCTGTGCAGTCCGTCGGCCACATCGCTGTCGATCTCCACGCCGCGGTTGATCGGGCCGGGGTGCATGATGAGGCAATCGGGCTTGAGTCGCGCGGCGCGGGCTTTGGTCAGACCGAAGAGCGAAACGTATTCGCCCAGGCCGGGGAAGTATTCCTTGCGCTGACGCTCGTGTTGGATGCGCAGAAGGTTGATGACGTCGGCGGTTTCGAGCACATCGTCAAGTTTGTGGGCCACGCGGACGCCCAGTTTTTCGAAGACTTTCGGGACGAGAGTGGTCGGGCCGACGAGAGTGACCTTGGCGCCGAGTTTGACCAGGGCGTAAATGTTCGAGCGGGCCACGCGGCTGAAGAGGATGTCGCCGACGATGGCGACGTGGAGGCCTTCGATTTTTTCGCGTTTTTCCAGGATGGTGAAAACGTCAAGCAAACCCTGGGTGGGATGTTCATGCGCGCCGTCGCCGGCGTTGATGATGCTGGATTCCAGCCGGTCGGCCAGGAAGCGCGCGGCTCCGGCCGAACTGTGGCGCAGGACAATGATGTCCGCCCGCAGCGCCTGAAGGTTCAGCGCGGTGTCCTTGAGGGTTTCGCCTTTTTGCAGGCTGGAGGCCCCGACGGAGAGGTTGACCACGTCGGCACTGAGGCGCAGGGCGGCCAGTTCGAACGACGTGAGGGTGCGGGTGCTGGGTTCGACGAAGAAATTGATGAGGGTTTTGCCACGGAGGGCGGGGACTTTTTTCAGACTGCGCTCGCCCACGCCTTTGAAGGCGCGGGCGGTCTCGAGGATGTGGCGGATTTCGGCGGGGCTCAATTCGTCCAGGCCGAGCAGGTCTTTGCGGGTCCAGGCGTTCATGAGGCCTCCGGCTTTACCACGCTCACGCTATCCGGCACGGTGTCGAGATTTTCAAACCGCACGCGGATTTTTTCCTCGCGGGTGGTGGGCAAATTCTTGCCGACATAATCGGCGCGGATGGGAAGCTCCCGATGGCCGCGATCGACCAGGACGGCGTATTGGATGCGGGAGGGACGGCCGAAGGACGAGACCGCATCCATGGCCGCACGGCAGCTCCGTCCGGTGAAAAGCACATCATCGACCAGCACCAGCGGCCGGTCATCCAGATCGAAGGGCAGTTCCGATGGCACAACCGCGGTGGGGCGGCCGCGGGTGGCGAGATCGTCGCGGTGCATGGAAACATCCACCACGCCAAAATCGGGCCGCACCCCTTCGATCTCCTCGATGTGATCAACGAGCCGCCGCGCGACTTCGACTCCGCGGGTGGGAATGCCGGCCACGACGAGGCGGGCGATATCACTGTTTCGCTCCACAATTTCGTGGGCGATGCGGCGGATGGCTTTGCCGATGGCTTCCGCGTCCATCACCAGGAGTGTTTTTGATTTTTCTTTCATTCCTTTGCCACCTCTCAGGGCCGCATTAAAGGTTAAGGGTTTATGGGGTCTCAGGCGGCCCGCGCCGGTCGGACGCGGTCGTCCCGCCAGCCGGACCGGTATTTCACAATCCAATCCAGCAAGGCACGCTCGAAGCCGATGTCGCGACCCGCCTTCTCGCTTTCGATCCATTTGTGCCGCAGGATTTCCTCCCGTTCGGCCAGAAATTCTTTATACAAGACGGAGTTCTTTACCAGATCCGCGCCCTCGGTTTTTTGGGATTTATCGATAGTAAAATAAGGGCTCAGGGCGCGGAATTGTCAAACGGATTTTCGGGAATCAGGAAATGATTTTTCGGTAAAAATTGATTCCTAATATCTTACAGAATTAATCAATTTCCGGAAAAAAATCCCTAACTCACTTAGGCATTCTCCACGCTTTGGCGGATCTGGCTGGCGATGCGGACGAACTCCCCGGTCACGGCACTGTCCAGATCGGAAGCCACAAGAGGACGCCCGAGATCGCCGGATTCCCGGATCGCCATCTCAATGGGAATCTGACCCAACAAGGGAACCTGCAGCCGCGTGGCTTCGCGCTGCCCGCCCCCGGAGCCAAAGATGTCGTAGCGAACACCATCACTCGGACACAAAAAATAGCTCATATTTTCCACCAGCCCGAGAACCGGGACGTTGGTTTTATGAAACATCGCGACCGCTTTTCGCGCGTCAATGAGCGCGACCTCCTGCGGCGTGGTCACAATGATCGCGCCGCTGAGGGCGATGGTCTGCACAATGGTAAGCTGGATGTCCCCCGTTCCCGGCGGCAGATCGAGAACCAAATAATCCAAAGGCGCCCAAGCCACCTGCCGGAGAAACTGCTGGGTGTAGCGCGTGACCATTGGTCCGCGCAAAACCGCCGGCGATCCGTCATCAAGGAGAAAGCCCATCGACATGAGTTTGATCCCTTCGCGTTCAATGGGAATAATGCGGTCCTGTTCGTCCGCGGTGGGCCGTTCCTTGCTGCCGAACATGAGGGGGATACTCGGGCCGTAGAGGTCGCAGTCGCACAAGCCGGCCGAGGCACCGGTGGCGGCGAAAGCCAGGGCGAGATTCGAGGCCACGGTGGACTTCCCCACCCCGCCCTTGCCGCTGGCCACGGCGATGACATGCTTCACCCCCTCGATTTTCGCCGGACCGGGCACGCCCGCGGCCTGGGCCGGGGCCTGGATGTCGATCTTGATCTCGACGCGTCCAACGCCGGGCAATGCCGCCAGCGCGGCGTTGGCCTCGTCCCGAATCTGCCTCGCCACGGCCGGTTCGCCGGTCGTGATGACCAATTGAACGGCGACGTCCGCTCCCGTGATCGCGATCTCCTTGACCAGCCCGAAGGAAACGATGTCGCGGGAAAAACCGGGGTATTTGACGCGCCGGAGCGTGTCACGAAGCGTTTGTTCATCAAGAGAAGGCATGCGCAGTCACTATGCGCACGGTTCCCTTGCGGACAAGAGAAGTCAGAAGGATTTTCGCAAATGGCTGGGACGGATGCCCAGTTGCTCGCGATACTTCGCCACCGTGCGGCGCGCGATGGGCAGCCCGCGCTCCGCCAGCATGGCCACGATGTCCTGATCGCTCAGGGGATGCTTGGTATCCTCCACCCGCACGATCTCGGCGATGGCCTGGCGGACACTTTCGTTGCTGACCGATTCGCCTTCCGCCGTGGTGTAGCCCGAGGTGAAAAAATATTTCAGTTCAAACAAACCGCGCGGCGTGGCCATGTATTTTCCCGAAACCGCCCGGCTCACCGTCGTCTCATGGACCCCGGCCGCCTGCGCCACCTTGCTCATGGTCATGGGCCGCAAATGGGCCGGTCCGCTGTCAAAAAACTCCCGCTGTCGTTCGATGATCTCGCGGGCGATGTTCAACAGCGTTTGCTGCCGCTGCTGGATGCACTTGATAAAAAACCGCCCGCCGCGGATTTTGTCCCGCAGATAGTCGCGGACCTCCCGATTCGATCCCGTTTGGGAAAGCATGTCCTTGTACCCATCGCCGACGCGCAGGGACGGCACGTCATCGTTATTGAGCGAGACCAGGTAATCCGCGCCATCCCTCTCCACGATCACATCGGGAATGATCGTAAGTTCGTCTTCCGTGGCAAACGGCCGCCCGGGTTTGGGTTCGAGCCGCGCGATGGACTCCGCCGCCTTCTGCACCTCCGCTACCGGAACGCGCAGTTCGCGGGCAATCTCCGGCAGTTTGCGACGGGCCAGATCCTCGAGGTAATGCTGAACGATGCGGCTCTCCAGACCGTTCGGCCGGCCGCTCCGGCGCAGTTGGATGAGCAAACATTCGGCCAGGGTCCGGGCACAAACCCCGGCAGGATCCAATCCTTGCACCACGTCAACCACCCGACCGGCCTTCTCGGGAGCGCAACCGGCTTGCGCAGCGATCTCCTCGTCCGTGGCGCGCAGGTAGCCACGATCGTCGATGTTCCCGATGATCACCATGGCGATGCCCCGGTCCCCCGCGGGCAAATCCGAGCTTCCGATTTGTTCCAGCACATGCTGCTGCAACGAAAGCGACTTGGTTTGCGAATCGAAAAAATGCTGACGGCGTTCCAGCGCTTCCGCCGTCCAGGGTTCGGCCGTGGCCCGCTGGGCGAAGTATTCGTTCCACTCATCACTCAAGGCCCCCCCGTCCCGGGACCGTTCTTCGCGGTCCTCCGGCGGCACCTCGCGAATCTCTTCCTCCAGCACCGGATTGGTCTGCAACTCGGCGGCGACCAACTGCCGAAGCTCCATCAGAGGGGCTTGCAGGATGTGCAGACTCTGCTGCATCTGGGGCGACAGCGTTTGCTGCAACGCCAAGCCCTGAATTTGCTCCATTCCTGCCATCAGAGCAGGAAAGTCAGGCACTCAATCTACTTACGCAAGCAATAATCGCGCCAACTTTGCGATTATTTTCAGAAATCTGCCAATTACAGCAAGTTTCCCTGACTCAACTGCCCGCGCGCCGCCTCCGCTTCGACCTCATTGAGCAGGCCTTTGAACTCACATTCGCGCAGGGCCGCGATCAGCCGGTCGTATTGCGGAGTGATTTTCAGTTCCTCGACCGCACGGGGCAGCGGCAGATCCAGATCCAGGGCCACCATCTGCCGGTTGGCCGCGATCAGGTCGAGCGCGGCCACGAGTTTTTCCCGCAGACGGACGGGCTGAACCTCGGGCAGCCGGGCCAGCAGGTTGTCCAGTGTTTCAAACTGATTCAGCAGCGCCGCCGCGGTTTTCCCGCCGACTCCGCCCACTCCCGGAATGTTGTCGGAACTGTCCCCGGTCAGGGCCAGCACATCGGTGATCTGGCCCGGCTCGACGCCCCACTTTTTCCGGATTTCCACCGCGCCAAGCAAAGCGAAGCCCTCGCCGCCCACATCGGCCTTGGCCGTGGAGTAAATCGTAGTGCGGTCGCCGGCCAAGGAAAGAATGTCCTTGTCGTTGGTGGCAATCACAACATCCAGACCATCGCGGACCGCCTTTCTGGCATAGGATGCGATGAGGTCGTCCGCCTCGGTGTCCGGCGCGCTCAGGCTGGCAAAGCCGAACAAGGGAACATTTTTTTGCAGCCAGGTTTCCTGCGGTCGCATGTCGTCCGGCATGCCGGGGCGGTTCTGTTTGTATTGTGGTTGCAGAGAGGTGCGGCGCACGGGCAGACCGCAATCCCAAATCACAGCCCCGAAGTCAGGCTTCACATCCGCCACCATCCGGCGCAGGGCCTTGGCGAACCCATAGATGGCGTTGGTCGGTTCGCCGCGGGAATTGGTCAGTCCACGAATGGCAAAAAAGGAGCGATAAAGATAGTAGTGGCCGTCCACCAGCAGCAGGCGCATGGGGGCATCCTAGCGGGATGTCCGTGGCGAGGCCAGCGCGATGAGGGGAGTATGCAGCTTGACGGGGGGCGGGATGTTTTCTAGTTTGCGCCGCTTGCATGTTTTCCAGAACCTTCGCGCCTGCCGTTATTTTTGCGCTCCTCCTCGCGCAACCTCTCGCGGCCCAGTCTCCCACTCCGACGCCGGCCGCTCAGAACGCCGCCGCCGCCGGGCCGTCCTCGGCTGACGCCGAAGCGGCTTTTGCCGCGGTCGAAGAATATGATTCCGCGGGGAACACCCAGGAGGCCATCAACGGCTACAAGCGCTTCATTAAAGCGTTTCCCGCTTCGCCCCTGGCCTCGAAAGCCCAGTTCCGTATCGCCCAGTTGCTCGACGTCACCGGCAACCCCAACAAAGCCTTCGACGCCTACCAAACACTGCTGAGCCGCTACCCGGATACCGCAGAATTCGAAAAAGCCGTCGCCCAGCAGGTCATCATCGCGAACCAGTTCCTGCAAGGCCGCCGCCTTGTTTTTCTGGGCATGCCCGTGTTGCCCGGAACCGAGCGCGCCCAGAAAATGTACGAGGCCATCTTGAAAAACGCTCCGTTCAGCAAACACGCCCCGGTCGCTCAATTCAATCTCGGTCTCTCCATGGAACGGCAGGGTCTGGTCAACGAGGCCCGCTTGGCGTATCAGAAGGTCCTGGATCGCTATCCCAACAGCGACGTCTGCGACGATGCCCTCTATCAGATCGGCTATATCTATATGCAGCAGGGACTGACCGGAAACTCCCAGGATCTCTCCGCCCTCATTCTGGCCAAGGAGACCTTCGAAGACTTTCTGCTCCAATACCCGAAAAGCGAAAAAGCCGCCCAGGCCCGCGACAACCTTTCCAACATTGGCGACAGCGAAGCGGGAGACCTCATGCGCATCGCCAAGTTCTACGATTGGTCGAAGGACTACAAATCCGCCATCATCTACTACAACGACATCCTCCGCAAACAACCCAAGACGGCCGATGCCGAAATCGCCAAGTCACGCATCGAGGAGATCCGCGGCGAGGTGGGTGACGACGCCCTGCGGGTGGGAACCGATTCAGCCGAGTCCGGCGAGAAACTCGCGCTGCGCCGCCGCCTCCAGGCCCAAGTCGAAACCTCCTCGCTTTCCGATTTCGACGGCCCCCCCAAGCGCGACATCGTGCCGGACGAACTCCCCGTGGTCAAACAGCCCAAATTCCGCACCAACGTTCGCGATCTTCAGCCCCTGCCCGCCCCGGTCGAACCCATCCTGCCTTCCGAATGATCCGCCTCGCCACCGCTCTTCTCGCCACCGCTCTGCTCGCCACCGCTCTGCTTGCCGGATGCGGCTACAAACTCGGGGAAATCCGCCCCACCCCCATGCGTTCCGTCCGGACCCTGGGGGTTCCGACGTTTAAAAACAAAACCTTCGAACCCCGGGTGGAGGTTCTCCTGGCTGACACCTTCATCAAGCAACTCCAGCGCGACGGCACCTACGCGATCGTCTCGGACGACACCGCCGACGCCATCGTCTTCGGCACCCTGGTGAAGGTCGAGCGCTCCGCCCTCCGCTCCGTGCAAAACAACGTCCTGGCCACCAGTGAATTTTCCATCAGCCTGGACATCAACTATGAAGTTGTACAGCGCGTGACCGGCATCGTTCTCATGCGCGGCCGCGTGCTTGGACGCTCCTCGTTCTTCGATAACAACGATCTGCAGATGACCGAGCGCCAGGCCATTCCTCTGGCCGCCCAGGACGCGGCCAATCAGCTCACGATCAAGATCAGCGAGGGCTGGTAAACCGCTTTGCTCACCGTCGTCCCGACGCCCATTGGGAATCTGCAGGATATCACCCTGCGGGCGGTGGAAGCCTTGCGGGGCGCGGATCTGATCGCGGCCGAGGATACCCGCCACTCCGGCATTTTGCTACATCACCTCGGCATCAAGAAACCGATGGTCAGCCTGCACGAACACAACGAGGCCTTTCGTTCCTCCACTCTGGTCGAAGAAATCGCGCAGGGAAAATCCATCGCTCTCATCACCGATGCCGGCATGCCGGGAATTTCCGATCCCGGTTTCCGCCTCATCCGCGCCTGCCGTGAACGCGACCTGCCTGTGACGGTCCTGCCCGGACCAAGCGCCGTGCTCACCGCTCTCGTCGGCTCAGGGCTGCCCGCCAATGCATTTTACTTCGGCGGATTCCTGCCCGTCAAAAGCGGACAACGCCGCACCGAAATCGAGCGGGCGCTGGTCCGCGAGGAAACCAGCGTGTTCTTTGAATCGCCCCACCGGCTGGTTAAGACGCTGGCCGTTCTCCACGAACTCGCCCCCGGCGCCGTCATCTGCGTGGCCCGCGAACTCACCAAGAAATTCGAGGAATACCGCCGCGGTCCCGCCGCGGAATTGCTGGCTCATTATCAGGAACGTCCGCCCAAGGGCGAGATCACCCTCGTCATCGCTCCATGAGGCAGCCGCCCCTCTTTCCGTCGCAACGAAAACTCCGGGCCGCCGCCGCCGCCGGCATTCTCACTTTGCTCGGTGCGCTGGCCGTTTTTCCTCCGCTGCAGAAAGGGTTCTTCAATTTCCCCGGGTGCGTTTTTCACAAGATGACGGGACTCCCCTGCCCGCTCTGTGGCGGCACCAGGGCGGCCAGTGCGCTTCTCCACGGCGACGTCCAGCGGGCTCTTGATTTGAATCCGCTTGCGCTCTTGGCGGTGGGAGCCTTGTTCGGGACCGCCGGCATCCTGGCCTGGGAGGCGGCTCGCGGACGACCAGCCACCGATTGGGCGGCATTTTTCCAGCGGGCAAGGTTCTGGTTTCCGCTTTTGCTGGTGGGACTGTTTCTCTGGTGGTTTCCGCATTTGTGGGGTGCCTTGCACGGAGACAACGTCGAACTTCTCGACCTGACCAACCCCATCGCCCGTTCGCTGCACGAGGACTTTCGCCCGTCCGCGCGGTGATTTGGGCTCGACTTTCCCCCGCCCAAACCGCTAGAGCAAATCCCTCATGAAATGGTTTTACGCGAAAGATGGTCAGCAAACCGGCCCGGTGGAATTTTCTGAGATTGAGCGGCTCTACGCTGCGGGCCAGCTCACGGCGGAATCCATGATCTGGCAAGAGGGCACGCCCAACTGGGTCAAACTCTCGACCGTGCTTCCCGGCTCCCCGGCGGTTCCTTCCACCCCTGGCGCACCGTTTACGCCGGTTCCTGCGGTCGCCACCCCCAAGACCAACGTCCTCGCCATCGTCTCGCTGGTGCTCGGCATCCTCGGACCATTCTGCTGCATCCTCCTGGCCATTGGCGCCGTCGTTACCGGCCATATCGCCACGGGCCAAATTCAGAAGAATCCCAACGAAACCGGCGCGGGCCTGGCCAAGGCCGGCTTCATCCTCGGCTACATCGGCATCGTCGTGCAGGTCGTTTGGCTGATTTTTTACTTCACGGTTTTCGCCGCAAAAGTCGCCGAGCAGGGCGTCTCGGGCTAGCTGGCATCCTTCTGCTCCCGGCCCCGTTTCTTGAAGAGAATCGGCAGTCCGGGAAACTCCCACTTTTCCCGCAGGCGCGCGCAGAGATAGGTGAAATAACTATCCGGCAGCAAACGCGGGTCGTTGACGAAGAGCAAAAAATGCGGCGGCTGGAAGGGTGCGGGGTCCTTCGGCACAAGCTGCGTGACGTAGAGCAGCTTGAACCGCTTGTTGCCCCGGCTGGGTGGCCCCTGACGTTCCATCGCGGCGCGGAGAAGACGATTTAACTCGCCCGTGCCCGTGCGCCGGGTCGCGTGCTGGCGGATTTTTTCCACCTGGGTAAAGAGCCGCTTCACATTTTCCCCCGTCTTGGCCGACAGCACCACGACCGGCGCGTAATTCAGAAAAAACAAATCCCCTTGCAGGCGTTCGATATGTTCTTTCAACAACGAGGATTCCGAACGCCCCTCCTCCGCCACCAGATCCCACTTGTTCAACACGATCAACGCCGCCTTGTGCGCCTCTTGAATCAAACCCGCAATCTTCTTGTCCTGCACGGTCACGCCGACCGTCGCGTCAATCACCAGAATGCACAGATCCGCCCGCTCGATGGTTTGTTCCGAACGCATCACGCTGAAAACCTCGACCGACGAATCGTGGCTGGAACGGTGGCGGATACCGGCCGTATCGCAGAGGACGAAACTTTTTCCCTCGAGCTCATAGGCCACGTCCACCGTGTCACGCGTCGTGCCCGGGATGTCGCTCACAATGGCCCGACGGTCATTGAGGATGGCATTGACCAGCGAGGATTTTCCCACGTTCGGGCGACCCACGAAGGCCAGCTTCGGTGCGGGCAACGCCGCCTCGGTTTCCTGCGCGGTCGGGAGCAGCTTGTCGATTTCCCCGATCAATTCCTCCACGCCGCGTCCGTGGGCCGCGCTCACGCCCAGCGTCAGATCAAATCCCATCCGCGCAAAATCCGTCACGAAATTCTCATGCCCGTCGGTGTCCACTTTGTTCACCACCAGAATCACCGGCCTTCCCGCTCCGCGCATCTTCCGGGCCAGGTCGCGATCCAACGGCATCGCGCCTTCCTGCCCGTCCACAATGAAGAGCAACACATCCGCGCTTTCGATCGCGATCTCCGCCGCCGCCTGCGTGTCCTCCGCGAAATCCGGATCCGGCTCGGCTCCAATCCCGCCCGTATCCACAATCTCAAACGGCGAGCTCCCGAGCTTGCAGACCGCCGTGATGCGGTCCCGCGTCACCCCCGGCTGATCGTGCACGATGGAAATCTTTTTTCCGGCCAGCCGGTTGAAAAGGGCGGATTTGCCGACATTGGGCCGGCCGACGATGGCTACGCTGCGCATAAGACGAGTTTTAAGTTTTAAGAATGAAGTTTTAAGCCGGTAAATCGTGCGGCTGAGGTTGGCGGGAGTGGATTTCGCATTTCTTAAAACTTAATTCTTAAAACTTAAAACGTCTCCCCCGGCGAATCATGGTGCCGCACCTGGCCGACGCCATTCAGCACATACCCGACTCCGCTCAGCAAGGTAAACACACCCGCCGCATAGACCGAATACAAATGATAGGGCAATTGCAGCATCAGCCAGGCGATTGCGATCATTTGCAACGCCGTGGCCGCCTTGCCGATGAAGCTCGGCTTCACTTCCAGATGACCGTTGAGATGTTTCACCACCAGGCAGCCGGTCACAATCACGGCATCGCGCGCGATCACCAGCACCGGAAACCACAGCGGAAATCCATACGTCCATTTGCTCAGGCTCAGGGTGATGATCGCCGCCAGCAGCAGCCCTTTATCCGCGATCGGATCGAGCACGGCCCCCAGCGGACTCCGCTGCTTGAACCGCCGCGCCACCCAGCCATCCACCCCGTCCGTCCCCGCCGCCACAATGAAGGTGATGATCGCCGCCCAACGCTGCCATATTTCCGGCTGACCCAATTCCACGCTCTTTCCGTAATAGACGGCAAAAAGCACGAACACCGGGATGAGCAGGATGCGGACAATGGTGATCTTGTTGGCCAGCGTCATGACAACCCGCACTTTGGGCGCGGGAAGGACTCGTTCCCAGAGAAAATTGTCGCCGTCGCCGGAAAAGCCCCTGCAACCCTCAAAGGGCCTGCGCGCTCCATGCCGGAGAGGGCCAATTTGAACGTGTTCCTTGGGAATTCGGAAAAAGACGAGATCGGAGCCTCAAGGCATCATTCGCCAGGATTTCGCGTAAGGATAAGCTCCGAAAGGCAAGGGCAGAGGGAATCGCAATCCCTCCGCGTAATCCGCGGTTCAAAAAATCGCTCACCCGCGCCATCGAAAAGAGTGACCTTTCCGCCCGCGAAATCCACCATTTGCCATCCTCTCTTCGTTCCCCATCTTCCTGCCCGTCGCCGCGGTTTGGATTCTCGCGCTCAGCACTCCGCGCGTCCGCCGGGCCTTCCTCAACGGCTCCCGCGGCGTCAGCCGCCATCCCGTGCTCTGGAAAATCCCCGCCGCCTTCGCCCTGGCTTACGGCCTTTTCCAATTCGCCGGCATCCTCCTCCTCCACTGGCGCATGGACCGCCTGCCGGAGTGGCACCTCATCCCGTTCACCTTTTCTCCGGGCTCTTTCCTCCCCGCTTCCCTTCTCCCCGCTCTCGAATTGCTCTCCGGCGTCCTGAGCTGCCTCGTCCCCACTTTCCCCATCTCTGTTCCCTGCGGATTTCTCTTTCTCATCAATTACCGCAAGCTCGCTTCCGAACTCCGCCGCGCCCTCTGCCGCCGCCTTGGTCCCGCCGCATGGTTCCTCTTCGCCGCCCTCATGGTCTGCGCCCTCTGCGCCGTGCTAAAACCTCTCCCCCTTCTCGTCCTCCCCGAACTCGCCAGCAAAGTCCCCTTCCGCGAACTCCTCATCGCCGCCACCCTCATCAACGCCTTCTCCTTTGTTTTCGAATACTTCCTCGGCACCTGCCTCCAGGTTTATCTGCTCCTCACGGCCTATGCTTGGATGCGCGGCATGGAATTCACCCCCGCCCGCCTGCTGCATTTTGCCGTGCGCCGTTTGGGAATCGTGCTCAAATGGGCGCTTGTGATCGTGACCGCCACTCTTGCGCTCATCCATCTTCCGCTTCTCGTCGAGGCCTGGTTCACCGGCGAACCCGCCGGCGGGGAAACCCTCACCCTTTTGGACACCTTCGCCGTCCCCGCCTTTGCTGCCGTCATCCTCGCCCTCGCCAGCGTGCAGATCCGCCTCACTCTGCACAACGATTCCCTCCGCGGTGCCATCGCCGCGCATGCCGGCTTTCTGCGCCTTCACGGTCTCACCTGCCTCATTCTATTCCTCGCCGCCGCCTCGATTTTCCTTCTCCTCACCGTCACCCAATCCGCGGCCGACGCCTGGCTCGAAGAAACCGCCTGGGCCCCCGTCGCCACCATTTTCCTGCAAACCCTCACCGCCGCCACCGGCGGATGGATCCTGGCCACCTGGGTCTGCTTTTACAAAAGCTGCGAACCCGGCAGTCGCGAAGTTGCATTCTAACGCCCCTCTCAGCCCTCAACCCCGGCCATGCTTCCCGCTCTCACCTGCGAATCCCTCACCTGCGTGCGTCCGCAATGGAACGAAAGCGGCCTCGCCCAGGTCCGCGACGTCACCGCCTCCTTCCCTCCTGGAACCCTCACCGGTTTCCACGGACCCGGCGGCTGCGGCAAGGGCCTTCTTCTTAACATTCTCGGCCTGCTCGAACCTCCGGATTCCGGGCGCATCCGTATCCAGGAACACCCCGCCCTCGGTCTCCCCGCCGAAGAAGCCCGCCAGCTCCGCAACGAGGCTTTCGGCTTCCTCTTCGACCAACCCTGCCTCCTGCCGTCCTTCTCGGTCGCCGAAAACGTCGCCATGCCCCTCTTCCGCATCTGCGGCGGGGATGCCCAGACCGCCCGTCTCCGCACTCTCGAGGTTCTCGACTTCTGCGGCATCGCCCAACACGAATGCACGCTCGTCGGACGCCTTGATCCCGCCGACCAGCGCCGGGCCTGCCTCGCCCGTGCGCTCGTTCATCGTCCCGGCATTCTCATCGCCATCTCGCCGCGCGGTGCCGCCCGTCTCATTCCCCTCCTCCGTCTCGCCGCGCATCAGACCGGCCTTTGCGTCCTCTGGGCCGGCGAACGCAACGAACTCGCCCCCCACGCCGACCGCCTGATTGAAATGCGCGACGGCCGCATCACTGAAGACATCCCAACAAACGCTTAAACTGTCGCCGCCCCACTCCGTTGGGGCGTTCCTGCTGCACGGCAGCAACCGACCGCAGGGAGAGAGCCTGTCCGCAGGGCAGCCCGAAGGGGTGGCGAAGCCAGCAAAGAACCGTGGCGACAAAACGGAAAACCATTTTCCCCGGAAGGAAACAAAGATAACGAAGGGTTCAGAATTCCTTTGTTCCCTTCGTTTCCTTCTGTAAACCTTCTCCCCGTTGCCGCCTGAGTTCACACCTATGCCCCTGCAACTCGCCGATCCCTCCGGCGCGAAAAGGTCCAACCTCGCCTTCGCCCTCCGCAGCCTCCCCCGCGACCGCCGCGAGGATGCCTTCACCTTCTATGCCTTTTGCCGCGCGGTGGACGACATTGCCGACGACCCCGGCCGTTCGTCCTCCGAAAAAAACCGTCTTCTCGGCGTTTGGAAATCCGCCCTCGAGACCGCTCAAGGACTCCCCCGCCCGCTCAGCACCCTTATCGAACGCCGCAACCTTGATCCCCGCCTCCTCCACGAGATCCTCCTTGGTGTGGAAATGGATATCGAACCCCGCCACTACGCCACCTACGAGGATCTCCGCGCTTATTGCTGGCGCGTCGCCTGCGCCGTCGGACTGGTCAGCATCCGCATCTTCGGCTGCACCGATCCCGCCAGCACCACCTACGCCGAACACCTCGGGCAGGCCCTTCAACTCACCAATATCCTTCGCGATGTCGGGGAGGACGCCGCCCTGGGGCGCATCTACCTTCCCATCGCGGATCTCCGCCTTTTCCGCGTCAGTGAAGAAAGTCTCCTCGCCGGGAATCCCGGCGGCGATTTTCCCGGGCTTATGCACTACGAAGCCACCCGCGCCCGGGAGCTGTTCCAAAAAGCCCGCCAAGCCCTTCCCCGCTCCGACGCCCGCGCCCTCATCCCCGCCGAAGCCATGCGCGCCATCTACGAAAAAATCCTTCAGCGCATGACCACCGACCATTTCCGCGTTTTCCAGAAACGCTATCGCGTCCCGCTCTGGCAAAAACTTCTGCTCCTCGGGCAATCGATCGCCCGCCGGTAAACGAATTCGGGAGGCGGGCGGACCCTCTCAATCCCGGCGTCCGCCCCGGCCGGATCAGGACAGAATCTTGATGAACGCCTTGGCCCGAAGCGTATCGAGCCACCGGTTCTGGGTCTTGAGGCGTTCCTGTTGGATGAGATTCTTTTCGATCTCGTCGCGCACATCGGTGATGGGTTTGACCGCGGCGTTCTTTTTCGCCTCCACCATGATGATGTAATAGGTGTTGCTGACGTTGACCACCGGGCTGACCTCGCCGGGACGCAGGGAAAAAGCCACGTTGGTCAATTGTTCGTTGAGAGTATTGCGTTCGATCCAGCCCCAGTCGCCGCCGACCTGCTGGGTCGATTCGTCTTCGGAATACATCTGGGCCATGCGGTCGAACTCGGCCCCGGAGGCAATCTTGTCGCGGATTTCCTTGGCCAGGTCTTTCTTGCTGCCGGTGTCGGGCACATCGCCGGTGCCGCCGCCCTCGCGGATCACGATCATGCGCAGCTTGACCTGTTCGGGCGTGGCGTAGGCCATTTTGTTTTTGTTGTAGTAGGCCTGAATCTGCGTGGGGGAGATGACGAAGTTGCTGTCGACTTTGGACTGGCGCATGGCCTGGACGATGATCTTGTCCTTCTCGATTTCCTTGAAACGCGTGAGGGTGTAACCCTGCGCCTGCAAGGTGCGGACGAAGGCTCCCCGGTCGCCCCCGAATTCCTCGCGGATGATGGTCTGGACGCGGTCATCGATGACGTAATCGGGAATGTTCGCGCCTTTTTCCTGCATTTTTTTGAACTCCTGCAGGATGAGTTGGCGGTCGATAAGATCCTTGAGCGCGGCCAGGCGCATCTCTTTGACTTTGTTTTGCAAATCCTGGCCGGTGTAGACTTCGCGGAGGGATTTCTCCCGCGCCCCAACGAGTTCGCGCACTTGCGAAATGGTGATGACCTCGCGGTTGACAATGGCGGCGACGCCATCGATGACCTCGGCTTTTTGGGCCTGGGCGAAGGCACATCGGGCGACGGCCAGCGTCATGAGGGCGAAAAAAGCAGTACGATTCATGGACAAGGAAGTTTTTCGAGGAAGGTCAAAACCTCGCGCAAAGTAGAATTCGCGTCGGAAGCCGTCAAGCGGGGAAACCGGCCGTCCTTTTGCAGGAGTTCGCGCCGCTGGGTCAGCATGAGCCGGCCTTCGCGCACTTCCACCATGGTGATTTTCCTCCGCCCCGCCTCGCGGCGGATCAAAGCGGCCCGCAAAGCGTTCTCCACCGGTTCGGGCGGAGGCCCGAAGCGATCCCGCCATTCGGCCTGCAACGCCTCCAGCGCGGGCCGGTCCTCCGCCTCGGCCAGCCGGCGGTAGCAATGGATGCGCGTCCTGACATCGGACATGTAAGCCAGTGGCAGAAAGGCTCCCGCCCGCCCGCCGGGGGACAGTTTCCATTGCCCCTCATCCGTGCAGAGGAAATCGAGTCTGAGTCCGGCCGGAGCGCGCCGGCCGGTGCGGTTGCCCTTGAGGGTCTCGACCGCGCGCTTGAGCAGCTGGCAATACAGGTCAAAGCCGACCGCAATGATGTGTCCGCTCTGGGCCGTGCCGAGCAGGTTGCCCGCGCCGCGGATCTCGAGGTCGCGCATGGCGATTTTGAAACCGGAGCCGAGTTCGGAATATTGCTTGATGGCCGAAACCCGCTTGCGGGCCGCCCCCATCAAATCGCGCGGCAGCATGAGGTAGGCGTAGGCCTTGGTCTGCGAGCGGCCCACCCGCCCGCGCAATTGATAGAGATCGGCCAGACCGAAGAGATCCGCCCGGTCGATGATGATGGTGTTGGCGTTCGGAATATCCAGGCCGCTCTCGATGATGGTGGTCGAAACCAAGACGTCCGCCTGTCCGGCCACGAAGGCCCGCATGACCGGTTCCAGTTCGTGCTCCGCCATCTGCCCGTGACCGATGGCCACCCGCGCCCCGGGGCACAATTCCCGGATGCGCAGCGCGACTTTCCCGATCGTCTGCACCCGATTGTGTAAAAAATAGACCTGGCCGCCGCGGGCGAGCTCGCGCTGGATGGCATCGCGAAAAACCCGCTCGTCATACGCGCAGACGATCGTCTCCACCGGTTGCCGGTTGGCGGGCGGGGTTTCGATCAGCGACATGTCCCGCGCGCCCATGAGCGAAAGATAGAGCGTGCGCGGAATGGGCGTGGCCGAAAGCGTGAGCACGTCCACCTGGCGGAACATCTCCTTGAGCAGTTCCTTGTGCTTCACCCCGAAGCGTTGCTCCTCATCGACCACCAGCAAACCAAGATCCTTGAAACGCACATCGGGCGAAACCAGACGATGAGTGCCGACCACGACATCCACACTGCCGTTGATCAGACCCTGCAGCACCTTCTTCTGCTCGGCCGCGGTGCGGTAGCGGCTGAGCAACTCGATGGTGACCGGATAGTCGCTCATCCGTTCGCGCAAGGTCTGGAAATGCTGCTGCGCCAGCACGGTGGTCGGGGCCAGGACCGCCGCCTGCCGGCCGCCCATCACGGCTTTGAAAACCGCCCGGATGGCCACCTCGGTTTTGCCGAATCCCACATCGCCACAGATAAGCCGGTCCATCGGGCGCTCGGTCTCCATGTCGTGTTTGGAATCGGCAATGGCCCGGAGCTGATCCACGGTTTCCTCATAGGGAAAGGCATCCTCGAATTCCTCCTGCCAGTGCGTGTCGGGCCCGAAAGCATGACCCGGAATCGCGTCGCGCTCGGCCTGCACCTTCAGCATGCGCGAGGCATAGTCAAAAATGGACTCCTGCACCTTCTGCCGCGCCCGTTCCCAGCGTCCGTCGCCCAACTCCGAAAGCTCGGTCGTTCTCCGGCCCACCCCGACATAACGCGCCACCTGCCAGGCCTGATCGAGCGGCACGTAGAGCCGGGCCTCGTGGGCGTATTCGAGCACGAGCACCTCCCCCTCGTTCGTTCCCGATGGAACCTGCAAACCCACGAAACGCCCGATGCCGTGTTCCAGATGGACAACATAATCGCCCGGCTCGAATTCCGTGAAATCCATGGCCGCCCGCCCGGAAAGCAGGCGTTCGCGCCGCAGGGCCATGCGCCGCTGACGCATCGCCGTGGAACGGCCGAAGAGTTCGGCATCGGACAACACCGCCAGCTTCGCCGCCGGAAAGACAAATCCCCGCGTGGCCGCAATCTGGAGAAAGACCATGGCCGCGGCATCCAGGTGATGCTCGCCGGCCAGTTCCTGAAAACGCTCGATTTCCCCCTCGCTGCCGGCCGTCAACACCACCATCCATCCCCCGGCTTTCCATTCCTCAATCTGACGGAAAAAATGCTCACGCCGGACCGTGTCGAGCACCAGATCGCCGGCGCCGAAATCCACAAAAGGCTGCGGGAAAAACGCCGCGGCGTCATCGTCCCCACCCTCCGAGAAAGAAATTCCTGGCCGCCCCGGCACCGGAACAGAGGAGGGACCCTGTTTTCCCTCCAGGCCGTGAAGAACATCCCGACTGAGCGGGGCGGCCCCCGTCGCATCAATGATCAGATCCTCTTCCCGCAGATACTCCCGCAAAGGCCCCATGCGATTGGTGAGGTTTCCGGCCAGAATTTCGCAGGCGCCACATTCGCCGATGGAAACCTGCGTGTCGGGATTGAACTCGCGGATCGAATCCACCACCTCATCGTCCAGCTCGATCCGCACCGGGGCCCGGGCCTGCCACGAATAGACGTCCATGATGCCGCCGCGAATGGCGAACTGACCCCGCACGGACACCTGGGGGCCCCGCTCGTAGCCCGATTTGGTCAATCGGGCCGCCGCTTTTTCGAGGTCGAGTTTGTCGCCGGCCGCCAGACGAAAGACCGCGCCGGAAAGCGACTGCGCCGAGGGCACGTCCTGCTCCCATTGTCGGGCGTGAAGGACCAGCGGTCCGGGAGATTTCCCCGCCGCAAGTTCCCGGAGAATTTCCAAACGTTCCGCCGCCGTCTCGGGATCGGGCAGGGATTCCGCCGCAGCGGATTCCATCTCGGGAAAAAGCCGCGCCACCGGCAGCCAGGCCGCCAGCTCGCCGGCGAAATTTTCCTGCGTCCGCACGTCCGGGCAAACGATCCATATCCGGCGCTTCTTGGCGTGGCGCGCGATCAGCGCGGCCAGGAAGGGCCGGGCGGAATCCGCCACCGCGGCAAAGGCCGACGGATCGCCCAGCCTCCCGGGCAGGAGGCTGGCCGCGCGGTCAAAAACCGGATCAACCGCCGAAGATTTCTTCACGATACACAGTGGCCAGGGCGTCGCCCGTCTTGCGCGAGGGAAGGCGCCGTCCGTCAATTTCCGTGACCGGCATCACGCCGATCCGGCTGTTGGTCAGGAAACATTCGTCCGCACTTTCAAGGTCTTCGGGAGCAAGCTGGGATTCCTCGGCCGGTCGCTGGCGCAGCACCCAATCCCGCACAACTCCATCCCTCGCCCCCGAGTCCGTCGCGGGCGTGAGCAGCCGCCCGTCGCGAACGAGAAAAACATTAGCCATGGCGGCGGAAACCAGCGCTCCCCCGGCGTGGAAGACAAGGGCTTCATCGAACCCCTGTTTTTTTGCCGCCGTCAGAGCCTGCACATGCGGCCAGTAATTTCCCGTCTTCCATCCACCCAGCACGCAGGCCAGCGGCGCCCGGGAAAGGGTGATCCGAAAATGCGCATCCGCCGGAGGAAAAGTCATGCTGTCGCACAAGGCATACGTCCGGACAGCCTCCGATGGATGGGAAAAACCTCCGTCGCCCGCGGTCACGTAAATCCGCAACATGCCATCGTCGCAGG